>NZ_JAQMTY010000101.1 GCF_028330765.1 Spirulina subsalsa CS-330
AAGAAAACCAACTCTGGAGTCTGAATCATTCAGCTAGGCAGGGCATTGTCTAGTGCGAGAGTAGTCGTAAGACGAACGAAGGTTTGCTGGCTACGCCAGGATCGCAGAATCCTCGTCGCTTTAGCGCGAGGAGTATGTCAACCTTGCCCTCTTCTGGCCCGCCCTCCTGATCGTCAACAAGTCCTACCGCAAAAACTTCCAAAAAGCCCTGCGCGGCTAACCCCCGCCCCCCTGTGAGCGAAGCCGCTACAATAGGCCCTCTGAACTATTGAATTGCGGAATTGTACTCTAATGCCCACACAAATCAATGCAGCGGATCTCGCTGCTTTAGACGATCAACTTTCCAAACGCTTTATTGAGCTTGATCCGGACGGGTATTTTCTGATTTTTCTCGAACGAGAGGCCGGCCTAATTTGCGCCGCCCACTACACCAACACGATCAGCGAAAAGGGCCTCGCCCTCGACCCAGAAACAGGGAAACCCTTACCGGTGCGCGGCAAGGTGGAACGTGTCCCGACTCAGATTTTTAAAGGTCGGACGGCGAAGGAATTGGGGATGGAAATCACCGAAAAGACCAAACCCTGCCCGCTGTCGTGTCTGGATCATGCGCTGTATTTAGGGCGGGAGTTCGTCCGGGCGGAATTGGCCCTAGTCCAGGGCGCGGACTATGTTCAGGATTAGGGCGGTGTTCTGGTCGCTGCGTTTGGCGTTCACATCGACAATGCTGGCTTCGTAAAGAAGGGCTAAGAGACGGGGATCGCCGTTGGCCCCGAAATCGGATCTATGGAGGTCAAGGGTTTCAGTGGCGATCGCTTCTGGCACAGCCGCATCACTGTGATCCGGCGTGAGACAGTTGGAGCCGACAATAAGCAGCAGGGTTGCTGTAAAGAGCGCAACGGTTTGAGGTTTCATAGAGCTTGAAAATGAGTTTAAAACAGCGCCAGATATCAAAAGAGACACCGGCTATTCATCCTAGCAGGCATTTACCTTGGGTTTCAGCCGATACCATCGCCGGGGTGGAGCTTTAGGTGTGGACAGTCTGCGGCGGAAAGAGTTCCCGCTGTTCCGAAGACCTGACCTGAATTTGAGCGAACAGCCCACCCCAGGGATGGGGTTACGCGGCAGTGACAGAATCGGCGGGCAGACGATGAGGGGACGCGGATGCTTGGGGAAACGTAATCGGCTGTAATAATTCCACCTGCACCCATTGATCCGCTGGCATGGTTAATGCTTGCCATTCGTCTCGGTTCATTTGAGCCATAAAGGGGATGCGATCGAGGAGGGACAATTCCAGATAAATATCCCGACCCCGATGGATGATTTGGATGATTTTGGCGGGGATGCTGGTGTCGGTCACTTGGGTTTGGAGTTTGACCCCGTGGGGGCGCACAAAAATGTCATGGGGCAAGCCCTGGGGCTGGTGGAGAAAACTGGGGATCACATTCACTTCACCGACAAATTTCATTACAAACGGGGTGGCGGGATAGTCGTAAATGGTTTGGGGTGAACCGATTTGTTCAATTTTGCCCTCGTTCATGACGACGATTTCATCGGCGACTTCCATGGCTTCTTCTTGATCATGGGTGACAAAGACGCTGGTGACATTGACTTCGTGGTGTAGGTTGCGTAACCAACGCCGTAAATCTTTGCGGACTTGGGCATCGAGGGCCCCAAAGGGTTCATCGAGTAATAACACTTGGGGTTGGACGGCGAGGGCGCGGGCGAGGGCGACTCGTTGCCGTTGACCACCGGAGAGTTGGATCGGGTAGCGATCGCCCAATCCGGCCAATTGAATCAGGTCTAGCAGTTCATTGACCCGTTGGCGAATGTCGGGGCGGTTGATCTTGCGGATTTCGAGACCAAAGGCGATATTTTGGCGGACGGTGAGGTGTTTAAAGAGGGCATAGTGTTGAAACACAAACCCAATTTGGCGCTGTTCAACATTGAGATGGGTCATGTCTTGATCGTTGATCCAAATTCGACCCTGATCCGGGGGTTCTAAACCAGCGATCGCCCGCAACAGGGTGGATTTTCCGGAACCGGACGGCCCCAGCAGGGCAACCAATTTACCATCGGGAATGGTCAAACTGACGCGATCGAGGGCTTGGAACTGACCGAATTGTTTAGAGATGTTTTCAACGATAATGCTCATAATGCTCCGGGCGGTTTAAGGGTGAATGGGGTTGATATCGCGGTGGGGTCTGGGGGGTGGAGATGGGGAGAGAGTCCCATGGCCCAAGGGAGTTGGCGATGCAACCGTGCTTAATGGGTGGGGAGTTTGTGGAGGTAATAGCGTTCTAAAATGGCTTTGCCGATCAGGGTTAAAACGGCGAGTCCGGCTAACACCACAGCGGCGGAAAATGCAGCGACTGATTGATAGTTTTGATAGGATTGTTCGACGAAAATCGGTAAGGTGGCGGTGCGGCCTAAGATGCTGCCGGACACCACCGCCACGGCTCCGAACTCTCCCAACGCCCGCGCATTGGTGAGCAAAATACCGTAGAGCAGCCCCCAACGGATATGCGGGAGGATGACGCGGCGAAAAATTTGCCCTGGGGTCGCGCCAAGAATGCGGGCGGCTTCTTCGGGTTCTGACCCTAACTCTTCTAGAACGGGAATGACTTCTCGGGCGACGAAGGGCAAGGTGACAAATAGGGTGGCGAGGACGATCCCCGGTAGGGCAAAGATGATTTTGACACCGAGGGCGGTTAAGACAGGACTGAACCAACCGACGCGATCGCTGTAGAGCAAGACCAACATCAACCCTGCCACCACGGGCGACACGGAAAACGGTAGATCCACCAAACTCATCAACAACGTCCGGCCGCGAAACTGATTGCGAGCGATGACCCAAGCGGCGCAGAGGCCAAAGAGGGTGTTAATCGGGATGGCGATCGCGGTCACGATCAAGGTTAGCCGGGTGGCTTGGAGAAAGGCGCGACTCTGGAGCGCGGTGATAAAGGCGGGAATCCCGTCACTAAAGGCCGTGGTAAACACCACCAAGGCGGGCAAAATAAACAGAAAACCGAGATAGGTCACGGCTAGCCCCGTCAGGAGCCATTGGCCGGAGGTCAGTTGCGAGGCAGGTTTAGCGGCTTGCATAATAGCGTCCCCATTGTTGTAGGCGGTTAATGACCAATAAGGCGGCAAGGGAACCCAGTAACAACACGGTTCCGACGACGGTGGCTCCGGCATAGTCGTATTGTTCAAGCCGTTGGAAGACGAGAACCGGCGCGATCAAATCACGGAAGGGCATACTCGACGCGATCAAGACGACGGAGCCATATTCTCCGACGGCGCGGGAGAAGCCCAAGGCGACCCCGGTCAAAATGGGCGGCATCAGGGGCGGGAGAATGACGCGGCGAAAGACTTGCCCTGGGGTTGCGCCCAGCGATCGCGCGGCGGCTTCGACTTCCGTTTCCATGGCTTGTAACACCGGTTGCAGCGTTCGGACGACGAAGGGCAAGGAAATGAAGACCATGGCCAAAAAGACCCCTAGACGGGTATAGGCAATCTTGACCCCTAAGGGTGCGAACCACGACCCGACCCAACCGCGATCGCTGTACACCGTCGCGAGGGCCAACCCGGCCACGGCGGTCGGCAGGGCAAAGGGCAGGTCTACCAAGGCATCCACGATCCGCCGCCCCGGAAAGTCGTAACGGACTAACACCCAGGCAATCACCGTGCCCATCACCCCATTTACCCCAGCGGCAGCCAGGGCCGTGAGGAAGGTGACGTTATAGGCAGACAGGGCCATGGGTTGCGTGGCAATTTGCCAAAATTCGGAGAACCCCAGGGAGAGGGATTTTTGGATGAGGGCGATCGCCGGCAGGATGAGCATCACACTGAGGTAACCGAGAGTGATCACCCAGGGCCACGACCAGCGCCGCGCTTGAGGAGAGGACAAAGGCAGGAAATTCAACATAGAACTGGATCAGAATGCGATTAGGTTTGCATTGAATCGGAACCGTTGAAGCGTGACGGGAAATGGACAGCAGGGATCTCCCGCCCGTTTTTCTGGCAGGATTAGCGTTGACCGAGGGCGGCAATCATTTGGTCAAAGGCGGCACCATCATCAAAAAATTGAGTTTGGATCATGTCCCAACCGCCTAAATCTGCCACGGTGAACAGATGCTCAATGGTGGGAAACTGGGCGGCAAATTCAGCGGCAACGGTTTCATCCACCGGACGAAAACCCACCTTGGCAAATTCCCGCTGGGCCGCTGGGGTATACAAGAACGCCACAAATGCCTCGGCTACGTCCCGTGTGCCACGCTGATCCACGTTGGCATCCACCACCGCGATCGGGTTATCTACAGAAATGTTGTAGTCCGTGGGGATTGTGTAGGGTTGATCGTCGCCCTCTTGGGCTGCCAATAACACTTCGTTTTCGTAATTAATCAGGATGTCGCCCTGGCCTTGTTTGTAAAATACGTCGCTGGCTTCACGGGCATTTTTCGGCAAAATCGGGACGTTGCCATACACTTGGGCGACAAAATCCGCAGCGGCGGTGTCGGATTGTCCAGACTGGGCGATCGCGCCCCAGAGGGCGAGATAATTCCACCGTGCGCCCCCGGAGGTTTTCGGGTTGGCGGTGACAATGGCGCGATCGCCCTGGCTTAAATCCGCCCAACCGCTAACCGGCGGCTCCCCTTGGCGCGTCACCAAGGCCACCACCGATCGCGTCACGATCGCAGCGTGGGGGGCTTCCGTTTCCCAACCGGGATCAATGAGGCCCGCTTGTTCAATGGCTTGGGTATCTAATGCCAAGGCCAAGGCCACCACATCGGCCTCTAAGCCATCAATGACGGCTCGTGTTTGCGATCCTGACCCGCCATAACTTTGATCAACAATCACGGTTTGCCCCGTTTTAGCCTGCCATTCTTCCGCAAACATCGGGATGATTTTTTCGTAGGCCCGTTGGGTGACGGCGTAGGACACGAGCGTCAATTGAACGGTTTCGGGGTTGGAGTTTGGGGCTAGGTCAGCGTTGGGGACGGGGGTGCAGGCAGCGATCGCACTCAATCCCAGCATTGCCAAACCCAACCAGGGGCGAAACGGACGACGTGCGGCGATAGTCATAAAACGTTCCTCAAATAGATTCAAATCCCAACGAGACAGTTTTGAATTTGTATCTTGATTGTATTTCACTACAAGCCAAATGTAAACTCAATTGTTCCCTAAAGTCAGAAATGGCTGTGGGAACATGGGAGCGTGATCGTTTCTTTATACCCATGTCTAACCCCGCCGCCTCAGCCCTGTTGACAACCTTGTGCGAACAGGTGTATCTCTTTCGGGGCATGACTCCAGCCACCTTAGGGGCCTATCTGCCGCAGGAGTCGTTGCACCTGGAGACGCTCTTTTCTAACCGTCCGGTCTATACGGCATTCTTGCCCGACATCTATCTAGATGTGCTGTACGTGGTGATTCAAGACGGGCTGATCGTGACGCGCAGCACGCCCCTGGATCGGATTGTGTCGATTACCTATCCCTACAGTTGCTTTGGGATGCGCAATCTCCCTTTCAGTCATGGTCAGGCAACGCGGGCGTTTCCGAGTTTAGTAGAAGCCTACAAAACAACTCAGGTGCTGAAACTTCCCCTCGCTGCCCTGGAGGGGATGTATCATGAACAGCCTGAATTGCGCGATCGCTACCAATACCTCTTTGAATTGCGCATCAAATTTCAATATCATCTGCTCAATTGCAGCACCTACCCCCCCCAAGCCGTCGCGGCCCTGCTCCGCGCCCTCATCTACCAAGAACGAGAACTGGGCAACCAACCCAACCCCGACGGCCTCTATCACCTTGACCTGCCCATTGATGTCATTGCCCGCGCCTGTCAACTCAACCCCCGCACCGTCGAACAAGTGCTCAAAGGCTTACAAAAGGAAGGGTATCTCGCCAAGCCGCCCAAAAGTGCCGTCACCGAAGATGGCGTTTATATTGCTGATCCCAACGGATTAAAGGATATCTACAGCGCGACGCGGGATAAGGTGACTTGGTGGCCGCTTCGGTAGGATATGATCGTCGGACGATTGGCAAGGGCGGCAATGACACACAGTACCAATGATGATGTGAATTGGGTTGATTTGGATGACGATCTCCCCCCCACTCAACCGGAGTCTCCCGTACTCTCTTTAGCATCCGAAACCTCTCGCACGCCGTTGGTGATGGTGGAGACGGCCTTTTTAGCGAGTGCCGCGAGTTTGATTTGGCTGATTAATTATTACTTTCCCTTGGGGCCGATTTTGCGGATCTTTTTTCCGATTCCGATCGCGTTGGTGTATTTGCGGCGGGGACGGCGGGCGGCTTGGATGGCGGCTTTGGTGTCGGGGATGTTGCTGTCGGTGTTGATGGGGCCGACGCGGAGCATTCTGTATGTGATGCCCTACGGCTTGATGGGGGTGCAGTTGGGGATGATGTGGCGGCGGGGGAGCAGTTGGTATTGGTCGATTCTGTTGGGGACGCTGTTGGGAACGCTGGGGTTTTTGTTTCGGTTTTGGTTGCTGTCGATTTTGCTGGGGGAAAATTTGTGGGTCTATGTGATTAATCAGGTGACGACCTGGGCCGATTGGGTGGTGATGCGGCTGGGGTTGTTGACGCAGCCGGAACGGGTCTGGGTGGAAATCGCGGCGATCGCGCTCCTGCTGGTGAATAGTGCGATCTATCTGTTCACGGTGCATTTAGTGGCGTTGCTGATGTGCGATCGCCTCAAAACCCCCATTCCTCGCCCCCCCAAGTGGATTCAAATCCTATTCGATTATGACTACTAAGGGGCGGAAAAAATCCTAATCGAGAGCACACCGTGACAGCGGGATTATGTCAAGATGTCTAGAAGTGTGAAAAACAGAAATTTCGTATGGCAAAAAGTCGCACCTGGCAAGCTTTACTCACCATAAGCTCTGGGGTTGTTGTGGGTCTTGTGTTGTTAGGCGGCAGCATCCTTTGGGCCCAACAGCAGGGATGGTTTACGAAGTTAGGACTGCCTCGATTTTCCCTCCCGTCTCCCTTTGAACGCAATCAAAAACCCCTAGATGACCAATCGGAGGTGTTGCCTCTGGTGAGTCAGTCCGTAGAAGACCGCCGCCCGGCGTTGGAGCGTCTGGTGTCTCAGTCCGGGCATGGGGTTGAACAGTACCGGGCTCGTTATTTGCTGGCGATTGATCTCTTGACGGAACTGGAAGGGGGGCGGGCCTTACGGTTGTTGGATGGTTTGGAAACAGACTATCCGGTGCTGGCTCCGGCGATTTTGCTGAAGCGATCGCGGGGGTATGCACTGACGAACAACCCTGAGCAGGCCACCGCCGCGTTGAAAGCCTTAGTGGAGCAGTATCCTGATTCTGTGATGGTGGGGGAGGCGTTGGTCAAGCTGGGTGAGACTGATCCGGCCGATTGGGAGCGGGCGATCGCTGAACATCCTCACCATCCGGCGGTGCATCAGATGGTGCGCGATCGCCTCGATGGCCAACTTCAGCAGCCGGAGTTACTCTTATTCCTCGTGCGCTACGACAGCGGCAGTGCTGAAACCGACCCATTGCGCGATTATCTTGTGGAAAACTACGCCGATCAACTCACCCCGACCGATTGGCAAGCGATCGCCGATGGCTATTGGCAAGCCTGGCGCTATGGCAACGCCGCCAGCGCCTACCGTCGTGCCCCCCGCACCGCCCAAAATCTCTACCGCATTGCCCGCGGCCAAGATATTTCAGGTCAAAGCAGCGAAGCAAAAATCAGTTATCAAAACCTCGCTAACACCTTCGGAGATGCCGAAGACACCGGCCAAGGCTTGTTACACCTCGCGCGTCTGTCCAGTGCCGAAGATGCCATTCCCCACCTCAACCAAGTGATCCGCCAATTTCCAGACCACGCCCCCACCGCCCTCGTGAATAAAGCGGATCGCTTAGAGGAATTGCGCCGGGGCAATGCCGCCGGCCAAGCTCGTCAAGCCCTCTTGGATCGCTATCCCAACTCCGATGCGGCCCTCCGCTATCGTTGGCAGCAGGCCCAGGCCAAAGCCGAAGCTGGCAACTATGGTGATGCGTGGAAATGGGCCTATCCCATCGCCCTCAATGACCCAAAACATAGCCTCGCGCCCAAAGCCGCATTTTGGGTGGGGAAATGGGCCAATGAACTGGGACGCACGGACGATGCGAACGATGCCTATCGCTATGTCCTGACCCAGCATCCAGAGTCTTACTATGCCTGGCGATCGGCCTCCCTCCTCGGCTTGGATGTGGGCAGTTTTACGACGGTGCGCGCCCTTTCTCCTCGGATCACCCTTCCCACGGTGCGACCGCTTCCCCCGGCCGGATCGGCTCTGTTCCAAGAACTGTATCAATTGGGTCAGGATCACGATGCCCAGCTGGTGTGGTATGGGGAAATGGGCGATCGCACCACCCTCCACTACGGCGATCAAGCTGATTTGACCGTGAATGAGCAATTCACCGAAGGCATGATTAAGGTCGCTCTGGGGGACTATATCCGAGGCATTACGGACATTTGGAGCCTCAAAGAGCGCGACAGTCCAGAAGACGAGGCCCAATGGCAAGCCCTGCGCAACGAGGACTACTATTGGCAAACCCTGTTTCCGTTTCCCTTTAGTGAAACCGTCTTTAAATGGTCTCAAGAGCGTCAACTCAATCCCCTCTTGGTCATTGCTCTCATCCGTCAAGAGTCCCGCTTTCAAACGGATATTCGGTCATCAGCGGGGGCGATCGGCTTAATGCAAGTGATGCCGGAAACGGGGGAATGGGTGGCTGAACAAAGCGGGATGGGTGACTATCAACTGATTGACCCGGATGACAATGTTCAATTGGGGACGTGGTTTTTGGACTATACCCATCGGGAGTATGACGGTAATTCGATGCTGGCGATCGCTAGTTACAATGCGGGGCCGGGCAATGTCAGCCAATGGGTGCAGCGGTTTGGCTTGAACGATGTGGATCAATTTGTCGAGGAGATTCCCTTTGGTGAAACCCAGGGCTATGTGGAATCCGTGTTTGGCAATTATTGGAATTATTTACGGGTTTACAGTCCCGAAATCGTCGATCAAATCACCGAATAAGGCTCAAATCACAGCATAAAACAAGGGGCTTTAGCCCCTTGTTTTTGGGGATGAGAGACGTTTCTTCCCGGATTGATGGGCATGATAAGGATTGGGCGGGATTTTGGGGACTAACGAGGCTGTTGACCGTTGAGGGTGATCGGTGTGGGCAGGGCCGGAACGGTCATGCCAAAAAAGGTTTCTTGGAGGGCTGCGATCGCCCGTTGATATTGGGGGTCACGCTGGGTTCCTTGGATGGACGGATTCGCCCGCAGGAGGCGTTGCTGATCGCGGCTGAGATCCACCTCAATATTGGGGGTGACACCGTGTTTGTTGATGGTGATACCGCTGGGGGGATAGTAGCGGGAGATGGTGACGGCGAGGCCGGATTCATCGGAGAGTTGATGGACGGATTGGACGGTTCCCTTGCCGTAGGTCCGACTGCCGACGAGGATCGCCCGGCCGTTGTCTTTGAGGGCGGCGGCGAGAATTTCACTGGCACTGGCGGAGTAATGATCCACGAGTACCACGAGGGGCAGTTCCGTCAAGGAAGTACGGTTGGCGCTGTATTGGCGATCGCCCCCTTGACGATCCACGGTGCGGACAATCATGCCGGTTTCCATCCACATCCGCGCAATATCCACACTGGCGAACAGCAGTCCCCCCGGATTGCCCCGCAGATCGAGGACGAAACCTTGGGCGTTTTGGGCTTCCAGGGCCGTGATCGCTTTCCCCATTTGTTCAGCGGCGTGGGAGCTAAACTCATCGAGACGTAAATACCCAATGCTGAGGTTGCCTTCCTGTTGGAGGCTGTAGTGCAGAACGGGAACCTCAATTTGTGCCCGCTGGATTGTCACTTCAAACAGGCCTTTTTGGGGGCGCACCAGTTGTAAGCGCACGGTGCTGCCTTCTTCGCCGCGCAGGATTTCGCTGGCTTCTTCGACGGTCATCAGGGCCGTGGGGCGATTGTCGATGCGGAGAATGCGATCGCCCGCTTCAATGCCTGCCGCCGCTGCCGGTGAATCTTCTAGGGGTTGAATCACCTTTAAGGAACTGGTTTGTTCATCAACCGTGAGTTGAACCCCAATCCCAGAGAGTTCGCCGGAGGTTTGATTGGTGAGGTCAGAATATTCACTGGGGTCGAGGAAGCGGGTGTAGGGATCATTGAGCAGTTTGAGCGCGTCCCGAATGGCGGTATAGGCATCGGTTTGGGATAGATACTGTCGGCCTAGGAGTTCTTGGCGTGTGGCCTGCCAGGCATTCATGTCGAAGTCTGTGCCCACAAACTCGTCGTTGACGATCTGCCAAACTTCATCAATAACCACTTTGGGGCTATCCTCCAGAGCAGCCTCCACTGCGGGGGTAATGCCAGGGGCCAGCATTGAGGCGGTGGCTAAGGTAGCGATCGCACTGTTGAGAAGGAAAGAAGGCAAAAAGGCGGAGGGTTTAAAGGCAGATCGGTTCATAATCTCGACTTGACGAAGAAGGGGGCGGAATCGAGCAAGAGTAGCCCAACATCACCGCACAGGGGCGGGTACAGGCTAATTCTCAGGATAAATCAAGAGCTTGAGGACGTAGTGAACGAATCAGCCAGTTTTCTGATTGTCTGAACGTTCGCCCAGTCCATGGCTTAAACAAATGCGGAAAAACTCACTCAGAATTTACCTTGACGAGGGAATATAGACAGTTTCTCAACTTCTTTGACTCTCCATAAAATCTAACAAAATTTGACGGTGAAGCACACTGAGGGGACGAACTTCCTGCGCGACCGGAGAGTATTGCTCCCCTTGTTGAATGGCGGCTGAGCTGACTAGTCCTAAATCCCACCCCTCTTGGAGGACAAGCTGATCGAGGGGAACTGTCAGAGGGCAGACAAAAATATGGCGCTGGACGTGCTGATCGGGATATTCACCAAACTTAACGGGGGGACTGGTGAGGGTGTAGCGAATTTCTTCGTAGAGTTCCCGTTTGAGGGCGGTGGCGGGGTCTTCTCCTGGTTCGAGGTGGCCGCCAAAAAAGCCCCACTGTCCGGGGGCAGCAATGCCGGGCATATCGTCCCGCAGTTGCATGAGAAAGTGGTCTTGGGATGGGATGATTGCGATCGCGACTTCCGGTTTTGCCATGACGAGAGGTAAAGAGTCCCTTTAAGATGGATGGTTAGGATGCCTAAATCATAGGCAATAGCGTTGAGGAATTTTGAAGATGGCGACGATTGCCGTGATTGACTACGACATGGGGAATTTGCACTCGGCCTGTAAGGGGTTGACGGAAGCCGGGGCGCAAACGGTGGTGACGAGTGCTGCGGCGGAAATTCTTGGGGCGGATGCGATCGTCTTGCCGGGGGTGGGGGCGTTTGATCCAGCAGTGCAGCAGTTGCGATCGCGTTCCTTGGCGGGGCCGATTCGTGATGCGATCGCCAGCGGCAAACCCTTTTTAGGCATTTGTCTCGGTCTCCACTTACTTTTTGAAGGGTCAGAGGAAGGCATTGAACCCGGATTAGGGATTATCCCCGGTTATGTCCGCCGTTTTCGCCCTGAACCCGGCTTAACCATTCCCCACATGGGCTGGAATACGTTGGACTTCACCCAGCCCCACCATTGGAGTTGGCAAGGGTTAGGATCATCGCCCTACGTGTACTTTGTCCATTCCTACTATGTTGATCCCGTTGATCCGGCGGTCTGCGCGGCCACGGTGCAACATGGGCAGCAAGTGGTGACGGCAGCGATCGCCACCCAAAACATCACCGCTGTTCAATTCCACCCCGAAAAATCCTCCACCGCCGGATTAACATTGCTGGCGAACTTCGTGCGTCAGGTTAAAACCGCTGCATTGGTGTCCTGATCCGTCCCATTCCCTCTGTTGTTGAAACTCGCCAAAGGTTCCACCGTCAAGATACAATACCCTCCTAAGATTTATTGAGGCCTATGGCGATCTCGCTCAAAAACACCGCCCGTTTAACAGAGGTACAGCGGTATTGGGAACTCCTATATGTGTTGGTTCAACGTAACTTAAAAGCACGATATCGGGGATCGCTCTTGGGGGTCTATTGGTCACTGTTAAACCCTCTGATTATGACGGGCATTTACACCGCGATTTTTGGTGATGTGTTTTCGCCGTATTATGGGGATTCTCTAGTTGACTATATGCTCGCCGCCTTTACGGGGTTGAGCGTGATTCATTTCTTTTCAGGGTCAACCTCCCAAGCCCTGGTTAGCGTCGTGGGAAATGGTGTTTTACTGAATAAAATTAAGCTGCCGGTGAGTGTGTTTCCGGTCGCCATGATTGCCTCTAATGTCTTTCAATTTTGTGTGGGAATGTTTCCGCTATTAGCGATTGTCACCTTGGTGCGATCGCACAGCCTTCTTAACGTTCTCGCCCTCATGCTTCCCTTTATTTCCCTAGTTTTAGTCTGTACGGGAATTGGCCTCTTTGTGAGCGCCTTATTTGTCTTTTTTCGAGATCTCCCGTACTTCTACGAACTTGTCACCTTTGTGTTGTGGTTTAGTTCCCCCGTGTTTTATCCCAAGGACATTATTCCGGATGCTATCAAACCCTTTTTGACCTTAAACCCCCTAATTGATATCATCGATAGCATTCGCGATATTGCCTTAGATGGTCGAGTGATCACAATCTGGGGCTATGGTCAAAACCTAGGCGGGCCAAATCTCATTGAGGTATTCCTGAGCTTGATGTATGGCTTGCTCTTCCTGCTGATGGGCTGGCTTTGCTTTCGGTGGTGGCGACCCCGTTTTATGGACTTATTGTAAATGCAGGAAGTGATTCGACTGGATCAAGTCTCCCTTTGGCGACGCACGCAAGAAGAGTTTTCCTATGACTTAAAAAAAACAGTCTTGTCAGTGCTAGAGGGAAAGTTTAATCGTCCAAAACGCAAGCTCGTTTTAGATGGGATTGACTTGGTGATTGAGCGGGGGGATAAGCTCGGCATTATTGGCCCCAATGGCTCTGGAAAATCCACCTTACTGAAGGTGATCAGTGGCATTTTAGAACCCACCCACGGCACGTTACGGGTGCGGGGTAATATTGCGCCCTTGATTGAGTTGGGGGCGGGGTTTGATGTGGAATTATCGGTGTTCGATAATATCGTGATGTATGGGGTGATGTTGGGATTTTCCCGCCGAGAGATGCAGCAGCGGGCGTTTTCCATCTTAGATTTTGCGGAATTGAATGATTACTATCTCGCGCCGGTGAAGGCGTTGTCGTCGGGGATGACGGCGCGGTTGGGGTTTGCGATCGCCACCGATGTTCACCCCGATATTTTGATTTTGGATGAAGTGCTTTCCGTTGGCGATGAAAGCTTTATGCGCAAATGCCAAAAGCGGTTAGATGCGTTTTGGCAAGATCACGTTACCGTCCTCGTGGTCTCCCACTCGATGGACTTTATTCGCGAATCCTGCAATCGCTGTATTTTTCTGTCTAATGGCTCGATTCAAGCGGCGGGTGATGCGAAGGACATTGTGGATCAGTATCTTGACGGCATTGCTCCACCCTGAGCCGACGTGCTGCTGCCCCCTGACGCTAGTGTTACGGCACACGCTAATTGGTGGGTTACAGCGGATCGCTGAATTGCAGTGATAACAGGAATTTAATCCGCCTAACCCACCCTACAATAAAATATCATTTTGGCTGTGTCATGGCGCTAGGGTGACGATAGAATTTGAGAGCCTTGATCAATGAGGTGGGCTTCTAGATCCAGGCGGCATTGTTGAGCCAATTGCCACAGTTCTGGCTCGGAATATTGGGGGTGCTGGGTTGCCTGCTGGAGCTTGTGATAGATCGTTTCGCTGCTGTCGAGGGTGGGGAATTGACTAGAGGCGGCGCGGATTTTGGGGTGTGCTGTCGTGAGAACCTGCTCACTGGTGTTGAAGAGCGATTCGTGGAGTTTTTCGCCTGGCCGTAGCCCCGTAATCGCGATCGGAATGTCGTGACCTGGCGTGAAGCCCGCCAGGGTAATCATCTGTTCAGCGAGATCGTAGATATTCACCGGTTCGCCCATGTCCAGGACTAAGATTTGTCCCGATTGACCCACCGCCAAACTTTGAATCACCAGTTGCGAGGCTTCGGGGGTGGTCATAAAGTAACGGGTCATGGCGGCATCGGTGACGGTGACGGGGCCACCCCGCGCAATTTGGGCTTTAAAGATGGGGACAACACTGCCGCGACTGCCGAGGACGTTCCCGAAGCGCACGACCAAAAAGCGTGTTGTCCCGGTGGTGGCAAAGGAGCGCACCAAGAGTTCAGCGAGGCGTTTGCTTAAGCCCATGAAATTACTGGATTCGACGGCTTTGTCGGTGGAAATCATCACGAAGGTTTTCACCCCGACTTCGGTGGCGAGACGGGCGAGATCGGCGGAAGCGATCGCATTATTTTCCAGGGCTTCCGTTGGGTTTTGCTGCATCAGCGGCACATGTTTATGGGCGGCGGCGTGGAAAATAATTTCCGGTCGCCACTGGTGCAGCAGGGCGGTGATGCGATCGCGGTGGCGAATATCAGCAATCAGGGGCTGAAGCGTCAAGTCGGGGAAGGTGCGCCGTAGTTCTTGTTCAATGGTGAAAATGCTATTTTCGCCGCGCCCCAAGAGCAAAATTTGGTGAGGTCGCAGGGTGGCCACTTGGCGACAAATTTCCGAGCCAATGGTACCGCCGGCTCCGGTGACGAGGACGGTGCGCTGCTCAATTTGCTGGCGGGCGGAGGGGAGTTGAGTGTTAAAGGCCTCGCCAAAGTCCAGGTTAATTTCTGCCCGGCCCAGGATGTCTTGGATTTGGATCTCGCGGGCTTGGGGGGTGAGGGAGCGATCGCGCAACAGTTCTGCATGGCCGGGCAGGATTTTGAGGGTGAGCGGGGTTGAGTTGACCAAGGCCAAGATCCGCCGGATTTGGTCAGGATGGGCAGACGGAATCGTGATCAGGGCTTCGGCAACGCCATGGTATTGGGCAATCTCCACAAGCTGCGCGGTTGTGCCCAAGACCTTCACGCCTTCGACGGTGCGGCCGACTTTGGTGCGATCGTCATCCACAAACCCGACAATCTCTAGGGCTAAATCCACATTTTGGCGACTCTCCTGCACCACCAACGCCCCTGCCTGACCCGCCCCAATCAACAGCACTCGCTGTACTGGTTTGGTGCGGCGATGACGCGCCGCCTGTGGCCCAAAGGGTTGCTGCACCGAACGCCGCCGAGCATAGCGCAACACCACCATCCCCATTAAACAAAAACTCCAGTCAATCACTGCCACTCCCAAGGGAATTCCGGTTTGGGTGATGTCTAGGCGCGGCAAAATTAAGCGTGTTGTCACCAGCACCAGCAGCGAGTAAAACGTCACTGCATTCAGGAGGCGGATGAAGTCTTTGAGGCAAAATAAGCGCCACACATGTTGATAGAGTCCAAAGCAAGTTTGGGTGAGTAACCGTCCGGGAATGGCCATCAACGGTAACACCCAGGCCAGGGTGACATGAGGGGGGGCGATCTGACCCTCAAACCTGACCCAAAATGCCACTAAGCACATCAGCCAGGCGACACACCCATCTAAGCCAAAATGCGCTAAACGATAGACCGACGGTAGGCGAACTCGTTTCCCCATCAATTCCACATCCCGTAATTGTTCTTAGCACTGTACCTCACTCCGGACGTACTCCCCCCGCTTTAGGTTTCTCGTCTTGTTGCGTTGCTAGTTCGGCTTGTAAGTGTGGCCATTGTTCGAGCAGAATGGCCGCCAGGGTAGCCACCATAAAGCCCGCAATGAGGGAGAGGATCGCAATCTGGAGGGGCGATCGCTGCACGGCACTAATCTCCGACTCCTGGATCACAGTCAGCGGTAAAAATTCCGCACTATTGTCAGCGAGATCGTCCTGAATATCCTGGAAATACCCTTGTTGAAAGGACACTGTGGCCTCGGCTCGCAGGAGTTCCGCCCGTTGTGTTTCGAGGGCTGTGCGACGAGCAATATTATCGGGGGGGGTGGCGGCGATCGCCGCATCCAACTTGGCGATCGCTTGCTCTACCTGGGCATCCTGAACAGCCAGCGTTCTCAATTCATCGGTAATTCTCTCATTCAGAGGGTCTTGCCACGCGATCGCTAATGCTGCCATCAGGGGTTCTGTCTGATCCTCTAACGGCGGTGCAGTGGCAGCCGTCAGGGTGAGGGCGATCGTATTGCTCGTGGCATCATAGGGAGCGGCACTAATGCTTACTGCATCTGGTGTCACCGTCCCCACCGCCGTCACAGCCCACTGGCCAATTTGACTCGGAGTTTTAGGGGCTGGGCGGGGGGTTTCAACTGGGTTTAATTGAGTCAACAGGCTATCTAAGGGATCGGGTTCAACCCCAAGCGTGATTATTTGTTGATAGGTGGTGGTGGCTTGCAAGGCTGTTGTCGCCGTAGCCGCGATCGCTACCATGAGCGTAGTGACACCGATAAAACGCCAACGACGCTGGAAAAAGCGAATGATATCAACCAACGAAATTTCATCGTCATCATAGACTGGGGACTGTTCCGGATTCATCACCATGTTTTCAGAAAATGCCAGAGAGATTGAAATCTAGGCATAGCATACCCTGACTCTGCCGGTTCTCAAGCTGGATCAGCGTTGAATCTGCCATTTTGAGATTTTCCCCTTTCCCTTTAAGCAAAGATCCGGTATGGTTTCACAAGTGTTACGATTTAAACTTTCCTGTTGAAGCGAGCTTTGATGGTCTTGATGATCTCAGTTCCTTCCCCGCAGCCTTCTTGTCCCCTGGGGAACTTTACCCCCTGTCTGACGTAAAATCGGAGGTCGAAGTGCAGAAGAGGTGTGCCCGAAATCGAAAACGGTCGAAGCGTCGTGCTATCTATTGTCCCCATCACGGTTGTTATCTCGACAGCGTTAGTCAAAAGTATTCCCTCTATACGGAATCAGCGGGAACGCTACAATCTCGAGGCATCAATCGGCTCTCGGCGCTATTGCTAGTGGCGACCCATACGGCAGTGCCGTTGGTGGGAGAATGGTTAGAGGCATTTTGGTGTGATGACTGCCAGGAAACCAACTGGTACTACGTGCGAAAAGTGGGCGATCGCACCTATGAAGTCCAACTAGCTCCCTGTGAATTATGGATGCAGGCGACCGGGGTGATCAATCCGGGGGGGAATCCTTCGGTGGGGGAGTTTACGCGACGGCAGGCAAAGGCGCGATCGGGTGTGCGAGATTTTGGGGTAATGGTTTAAGCATTTTGAAGTTCTTTGTTCGCAATAATTTTTTGTTAAAAACTAATACATTATTGAATGACTGATTTATCTACTATTGCTACGGATTTAAAAGCAAAAATTATCAACCGCTCTGCAATCATTGGCGTTGTAGGGTTGGGGTATGTGGGTTTACCTTTTGCCGTGGAAAAAGCAAAGGTGGGCTTCAATGTGATTGGCATTGAGCAAAATCCACAACGGGCAGCAAAGGTTAATCGAGGTGAGAACTATGTTGCAGATGTTAGCGATGTAGAACTGAGAACATTGGTGGAGCAGGGAAATATTCGGGCTGTTCAGGGATTTGAGCAATTACCGGAGCTAGATGTAGTGGTCATTTGTGTTCCTACGCCATTGACGAAAAACCTGACACCTAATCTCAGCTACATTGAGAGCGTGACTGAGCAAATTGCTCAAAACTTAAGGGTTGGACAACTGATTACATTAGAATCAACAACCTATCCCGGTACAACTGATGAGGTGATGGCTCCGGTTTTGGAAGCTTGTAGTGGATTGCAGCAAGGCCGAGACTTTTTTTTGGCCCATTCACCGGAGCGGGTTGATCCTGGCAATCAACGCTACACAACGAAGAACACGAATAAGGTGGTGGGTGCTTCTGACCCCATATCTTTAGATGTTGCTACGCTCTTTTATCAGCAAACCATTGAAAATGTAGTGCCGGTTAGTAGTGCAAAGGCAGCGGAGTTAACCAAGGTTTTTGAAAACACGTTTCGAGCGGTGAATATTGCGCTGGTGAATGAGTTGGCGTTGCTGTGTGATCGCATGAATATCAATGTTTGGGAAGTCCTTGATGCTGCCAATACAAAGCCATTTGGGATTATGCCTTTTTATCCGGGGCCAGGGGTGGGGGGGCACTGTATCCCGTTAGATCCCCATTATTTGGAATGGAAAGCTAAAGAGTTTAACTTTGAAACCCGGTTTATTGCCCTAGCGGGTGAGATTAACCGCCGGATGCCGGAATTCGTGCGCCAGAAGGCTTGGCGTGTTTTGAATGAGTTGGGGATTGCACCTTCTCAATCGCGGGTTTTAATTTTAGGGGTTGCCTACAAGAAGGATTTGGGAGATTGGCGCGAATCTCCCGCGATCCATATTATTGAGTATTTACAGGCGGATCGGGTAACGATTAGTTACCATGACCCGTTTGTGGCTGAAATTGAGGTTAACGGTAAGCTGTTTTATTCTCAGGAGTTGACCGATGAGTTAATCGGTTCTGTCGATCTTGTAATTATTGCTACGGATCATCGTGCTCTTGATTATGGCAATGTTGTGTATCAGGCTCAAGCGGTGCTGGATACTCGAGGAATTACGCGGCATTTAGAGTGCGATCAAACGAAGGTGACGCTATTGTGAAACAAGTCGTTGTGGTGGGAGCGGGGAATTGGGGAAAAAACCTGATTCGCAATTTTGCTCAGTTGGGAGCTTTAGCCGGGGTAGCAGAAGTAAATCCCCAGTTAAGGGCAGCGGTGGCAGAGCAATATCCGCATGTGGCTCTGTTTACGGATTATGAGCAGGCTTTAGCCAGTTCTGCTGCGGCTCTAGTTTTAGCCACGCCGGCCCCGACTCACTTTCAGTTGGCGTTGACGGCTTTGGCTGCTGGGAAGGATGTCTTTGTGGAAAAGCCGATGACGCTGAAAAGCGCAGAGGCGCGGCAGTTAGCGGAGTATGCGAATCAACAGTCTCGAATTTTGATGGTGGGTCATCTCTTGTTGTATCAACCGGCTATTCGCTGGATGCGGGATTATCTCCAGAGTGGACAGGCAGGCAAGGTTTATCATGTGGCAACACAGCGGCTGAAGTTAGGGCGAGTACGTCGTGAAGAAAATGTGTGGTGGTCGTTTGCCCCCCATGATGTTTCGGTGGTTTTGGCTTTATTGGGTAATCCTCTTGTTCAAGAGGTACAGGCACAGGGACAAGCAATATTGCAGTCTCAGGTTGAAGATGATGTTCATGTTTCTTTAGCGTTTGAGGGAGGAAAAACGGGGCATTTGCACTGTTCTTGGTATTGGCCAGAGATGAAGCGTAGCACAACCGTGATTGCTGAGCGGGAAATGCTGGTCTATGACGAGATATCCCAGCGGGTAACGGTTTATAACAAGGGAATCCACGAAGATTTGAGTAATCGGGATGAGGGCAGTTGGAGTCCTGAGGTTACTGAATCTGAACCCTTAAAGTTGGAATGTGAGCATTTCCTTGATTGCTTGGAGACTCGGCAACAGCCTCGCTCTAATGGCTGGAATGGTGTGGCTGTTGTGGAAGTTTTGGAAAAAGTTCAGGGTTGCCTGGATCGGTCGAGACAGGACTAGGCGGTTTTTGTTTGTGTCAATAATCAAGGAGGCTGTTGGTGGTTGATTATTTTGTCCATGAGTCTGCTTATGTTGATCAAGGAGCGGTAATTGGTAAGGGGACAAAAGTTTGGCATTTTTCTCATGTGATGGGAAAGGCAAAAGTTGGTGAGAATTGTTCTTTGGGTCAAAATGTGTTGGTGGCTGATCATGTGGTGATTGGCAATGGTTGTAAGATTCAAAATAATGTTTCTTTATATGAGGGTGTGGTTTTAGAGGACTATGTATTTTGTGGCCCTTCGATGGTGTTTACAAATGTAAAAACGCCCCGTTGTGAGTTTCCTCGTAATACCAGTGATGATTATTTTTCCACATTGGTGAAGCGGGGGGCGAGTATTGGAGCCAATGCGACGATTGTTTGTGGGGTGACGCTCCATGAATGTGCGTTTGTGGCGGCGGGAGCGGTGGTGACGAAGGATGTCCCAGCTTATGGGATGGTGGCGGGGGTTCCAGCGAGAATTATCGGTTGGATGAGCGCCTATGGGGATGTGTTGGCGTTTGATGCGGCGGGTTTGGCGGTGGATTCTCAGGGGGTGAGGTATCGTCGGGTTTCAGCGCAGGTAGTAGAGCGTGTTGATTAAGCATGAATAATATGAAAATTCCCGTTTTAGATCTGAGGCCTCAGTATGAACAAATCAAGGATGAGGTGCAGGAGGCGATTCAGCGTGTTTTAGAGTCGGGCCAGTTCATTATGGGGCCGGATGTAAAGCTGTTTGAGGAGGATGTGGCGGCTTATTTAGGGGTGAAGCATGCGATCGCTGTCAACTCTGGTACGGATGCCTTGGTGATTGGTCTAAGGGCGCTGGGAATTGGGGAAGGGGATGAGGTGATTACCACGCCCTTTTCTTTTTTCGCCACCGCTGAGTCGATTAGCAATGTGGGGGCAAAGCCTGTTTTTGCAGATATTGACCCCAGAAGCTTCAATATTGACCCCAAGGAGATTAAAGGGAAAATTACTCCTCGGACTAAGGCGATTATGCCTGTTCACCTCTATGGGCAACCCGCCGCGATGGGGCAGATTATGGAAATTGCCCAAGAGCATGGTTTAAAGACGATCGAAGACTGCGCTCAATCTTTTGGGGCAAGATATTGGGGAACTTGTTCCTCTTGTGATGGTCATTGTCAGGAAACCACGCGGGCGTCATTGCGGGGGAAATTTACGGGGACTATTGGAGATGTGGGCGCTTATTCCTTTTTCCCTTCCAAAAATTTGGGCGCTTATGGGGATGGGGGTATGGTTGTCACCAATGATGACCATGTGGCCGAAGTAGCGAGGATGTTGCGGGTGCATGGGGCGAAAAAGAAGTATCATAATGAAGTTTTGGGATATAATTCCCGTCTGGATACATTGCAAGCAGCGATTTTGCGGGTGAAGTTGCCCTATTTGGAGCAGTGGAATGAGGGCAGACGCAGGGTTGCTAAAACTTACAATGAGTTATTGGCAGATGTTGTGGGAATAATTAATCCAGAGTTAGCGGATGGTCATGTGTTTCACCAATATACTATTCGGGTTTTGAATGGAAAGCGGGATAAGGTACAGAAATATCTGGGTGAGCAGGGAATTGGGTCGATGATTTATTATCCAGTGCCGCAAGACCAGTTGCCTGTTTATCAGGGACAGTATCCGAAAATGCCAGTGAGTAATTTGTTGGGTACTGAGGTATTGAGTTTACCAATATGGCCTGAACTGAGTTATCAAAATATTGAGAAAGTGACTAATTTGATTCAAAAAATTTAGGTTTGACTAAAATTTTTACGGATTATTATGATATTAAATACTTTTTTATGGCCTTATGTGCCGCTTCTTTTCATAGATCCAAGGTTAAGTCCGATTCATAAAATACTAGCTGGTTGCCAATGAGCATTGTTCAAGTGGTAAAAAGTTGGCTACCCCGTAGCTCGTTTGTTCGTGGGGTACTCCTTCTGGGAGGGGGAGCAACGGCGAGTCAAGTCATTCTTATGGCTTCTGCTCCTCTGCTGACTCGTTTATATACCACTGAGCAGTTTGGTTTAGTGGCTGTGTTTGGCTCCATGTTGAGCATTTTTAGCGTAGTTTCAAGTCTTAGTTACGAATTGGCAATTCCAATTGCCAAAGATGATGATGAGGCTGTTCATGGGGTTGTACTAGGGCTGTTTGTTGCACTAGGAATTAGCTTATTGACGTTTCTCGGTGTCCTCTGCTTTAGAGAACAAATTGCCACAGCGGTTAATCTTCCGGCAATGGCGGGTTATCTCTGGCTTTTGCCCTTGGGTTTATTGCTTCGCAGTATTTATCAAATTTTCTATTATTGGGGCTTGCGGGTTAAGGCATTTTCTGCTATAGCTCGAACTAAGCTCACGCAATCAGTCGGTTCAGTCGTTGTTCAGCTTGGTGGAGCCTCTTTTGGAACTATAGCGCTTTTATTAGGTCAGGTAGTGGGTCAAGCAGCAGGGATTTCTTCCCTTGCTGTTGTAGCAGTAAGAAATCGCTGGGATTTGTTTAAAGCAGTTCGCTTCAAGCAGGTGTTATGGTTTGCTTGGCGATATCGCCAGTTTCCTTATTTCTCTACTTGGGGTGGTTTGCTCAATACAATTGGCGCTCAAATGCCGCCAGTATTGTTTGCTATCCTTTTTAGTCCTGCTGCTGCGGGTATATATGCTCTAGCTCATCGGGTTTTGTCCTTACCAATGTCTTTAGTGGGGCAAGCGATCGGAAATGTGTTTTTAGCCAAAGCAGCAGATGCGCGTAGAGAAGGTAATTTAGCTGTACTTGTTGCCAGAGTCCATGAAAAGTTAGCTCAAATTGCTATGCCTCCAGCACTTCTGCTGGCTATAATTGGACCTGATTTGTTTGTCTGGGTATTTGGCCCAGAGTGGCATGATGCTGGAATATTTGCGCGTTTGATGACTCCTATGCTGTATTTCCAGTTCATTTTATCCCCTATTTCTTCTATCCTCAATGTCTTAGAAAGACAAGATCAGAATATGCTTTTACAGGGTATTATGTGTGTGTGTCGTGCCGTTTCTTGTATAATTGGTGCAACGTTAGGTGATTTAAAGTTAGCTGTTTTTTTGTTTTCTTTGGGAAGCGCTTTTTCTTATTTAGCTTTTTTAGGATGGATATTCAAAATATCAGGAAATCCATTGGCAATTATTATAAAATCCACAGGCAAAACATTTATTAGAGGATGCATTTTAGTTAGCCCTATTATTATTACTAATTTGATTCCATCAAATTCATTACTATTAGTTGCATCTTTGCTCTTAACAGGATTCTTGATTCTTAATCAATATCGTGTAATTCTTCAATAAAAGATTTAGGAACTGTATATAGGAGGTCTAAATCATTTTGCCCTTAGACATCTCCATAAATCAGATATAAAGCATCAATCGGCTGTAATGACAGGCAATTATTGAAGATGTCTGGGGATAAAGGTAGCATTTTGATCGCACTACAATAGACAATAAAGCTTTACCAAGCCAAAAATCCTCCCGTGAAAAGGGGGGTTGGGGAGATCGAACCCTTATCAAAGAGTTATTGTCTATTATGATATGGCATCCGATCAATTTTCAAAATGATTCAGGGTCGCTATCTATAATAAATATTTATCCCAATCTGTTAGATAAGGTTCATTCATTATCAAAGTAGAAAACAATATGAAAAATAAAATTGATGAACTCGCTTTCAGAGGAGAAGATCGAGAAAAATCGCTTTCCAAATCAGTTTATTTTAGCGATTCCTACTTTTCTTTACGACAGCTATTTTCTTTGGCTCAACAAATTCATGAAATTCATTCTATGAAGCCACAATCAATTCTAGAGGTGGGGATAGGCAATGGTTTTGTCTCCACTTTTTTTAGGCAAGCTGGTTATACAATTACAACAGCAGATATAAACCCATCTCTTGAACCAGATATTTGTGCACCTCTTGATGAAATTCATAATTTTCTAGGGGGGCAAACTTTTAATCTTGTTGTTTGTTGTGAGGTGTTAGAACATATGCCTTTAGAAAGGCTAGAAAATAATATTAAGTATTTGAAATCTTTGGGACAGAAACTCTTTTTAACTTTACCAAATTACAAAAGAACATTTGGATTGTACGGATTCTTGAGGTTGCCCAAAAATTCTGCTTATCCGCTCCGAATGAGTTTTAATGTTGACTTACCAAAACAAATCGGTTCAGCCCATTTTTGGGAAGTAGGATCTTGTCATCAATCATCTCGCCAAGAAATTATCAATCTTCTCAAGGAACACTATGATTATGTCGATTCGGGTTATATGTTAATGAATCCCTATCATATATACTTCAAAGCCAGTTAAAATATATTGGATAAAGGCAAAAAAGCTAAGTAATTATTGAAGCGGCGTTTTTGCCTTTATCGGGAAGGATACAGGGAAATTTACCAATAATAATGAAATTCGTTACCATAGTCGGTGCTAGACCCCAATTTATCAAAGCGGCAACAGTTTCTCGTGTCTTGCGTTCCACCCCAGACACGACAGAAATATTAGTCCATACAGGACAACACTATGACTCCAATATGTCCGAGGTTTTCTTCGACGAATTAGAAATTCCCCAGCCAGACTATCATTTAGGTATAGGCTCTGGTACTCATGGGAGCCAAACGGGTAAAATGCTAGAAGCTATTGAAGCAGTTCTAATTCAGGAACAACCTAATTGGGTTTTAGTCTATGGTGATACCAACTCCACTCTAGCAGGTGCTTTAGCAGCGGCGAAACTGCATATCCCAGTGGCTCATGTGGAAGCGGGACTGCGGTCTTTTAACCGCCAGATGCCAGAAGAAATTAATCGCATTCTGACTGACCATAGTTCAGACCTACTTTTTGCTCCTACTGATACAGCGGTAAAAAATCTTCTCCATGAGGGTATTCCCGAAAATAAGGTTCACTTAGTTGGGGATGTGATGTATGATGCGGCTCTATATTATGGAGCGAAAGCTGATACTCACAGTCAAATTCTCTCTAAGTTGGGATTGACCACCAAAGGCTATATTTTGGCTACAATTCATAGAGCCGAAAACACTGATGATGCTGCACGCCTTCAGGCTATTTTTCAAGGACTGGTGCAGGTTGCCCAGAAAATACCAGTGGTGCTTCCCCTTCATCCTCGGACTCGCAAAGCCCTAGAAAGAGAAAATTTATTCTCCGAAGTATCTGAATCCTTAGTGCTAATTGAACCTGTAGGATACTTGGATATGGTGATGTTGGAGAAAAACGCCTGTTTAATTGCTACTGATTCTGGTGGTGTGCAGAAAGAAGCCTTTTTTTATCGCGTTCCTTGTGTCACTCTGCGTGAGGAGACGCAGTGGGTGGAATTAGTGGAGATGGGATGGAATTGTTTAGCAATTCCCTGTAATCCAACATCGATTAAGACTTCCATACTCAGTGGTATAGATAAAACTTCGGGTGCTAATCCAGAGGTTTCTTTCCTGTATGGTACAGGTACAGCCGCCCAAGTAACAGTCACTATTTTAATCCAACATTAAATGATAGATTGTAGTATAGCCTATATTTGTCTATCAGATACTCAGGAAGTACGCTGTCAACACCAGCACGTGAATAATTATAGGTTTTCAGTAAAAAAAATTATATTATTCTGAGGCTTGTGTAATGAGAGAAAATTCACAAGATCAATGTAGTATGTTTGTTAATAATTTAAACGCCACATTCCTCTCTATTCTTAACTGTTTTTGCCTTTTCAACCCATAAAGCGCTTATGCCGTAAGTATTTTGTAGTTATGAAAGTAAATTGTTTTTGTGGTTAATAGAGATAAATTGTAATTTAAATCTCAATCTAGCATCTTCCCAGGATGCTAAAACTAAGAATATTCGTTACTAGGTTCCTGAACCGGCGGAAATCAGGTTAAGCCTTATTTTGTTTCGTGTTCATAGTTTAGATTTAGATATAGTTATAGTAGGAGTTAAATGAGCAACGAAAATCAATCTAGTAGACGAGCCTTAGTAATGTGTCTTGCAGATCCAAGTGGAAATCCGAGGCCCCGTAGAGTAATTGAGTGGCTATCTAATAGTGCTTTTCACGTAAGTGTTTTTTCTTTTGAAATTAAGGGTAATTTAACAGTCGCTCAATCGTTTGTGATACAAAAGCCTTCCAGATCAATACTGCTAAGATTGACTAGGTTGTCCTTGAGGTTATTCTCCCAAATTATACCCAGTTTTTACATTCAAAATAGTATCAATGAGTTTTTATTTAACTTAAAGAATCCTGATGAATTGATGAGGGAAAAATTTGAGTTGATTGTGGTTGAAAACTTAGAAATGCTCCCTCTGGCTATTAGATTAAAGAATAAGAACAAAAGTAAAGTATTATTTGATGCTAGAGAGTTTTATCCCAAACAATTTGAAAATAATCTCATCTTTCGGCTTGTTCTCAGCAAATTCATAACCAAACTATGTAAAAATTTTCTTCCATTATGCGATCAAGTCATTACGGTATCTCCTGGTTTAGCTAAAGCCTATATAAAAATTTTTAACATCCATACATCAGTTATACGAAGTGTACCAACCTACATTTCGCTGCCAGCTAATCCAGTTAATTCAAATATAATTAAAATGGTTCATCACGGGGTTGCCAATAGAAATAGAAAATTAGAAAATATGATTGAGATGTTTAAATTTCTAGATCAGCGGTTTACTCTTGATTTCTATCTTTCTGGCGGTGATGAATCTTACAAAAATAGTTTAATAAATATTGCGAAAAAATATTCATCTATTAGATTTATGAATCCAGTGTCCTTTAGTGAAATATGTCCAATGCTAAATACCTATGATATTGGCTTATTCCTTTTTGAGCCTACAACATTTAATCTGAAGCACTGTCTGCCAAACAAGTTATTTGAGTTTATTCAAGCTCGACTTATGGTTGCCATTGGACCTTCACCTGATATGGCTGAGTTGGTTCGTGAATATCAATGTGGTATCATTTCTGAATCATTTAATCCTCAGTCAATGGCCAGTCTCCTAAACAAGTTAAAGCCAGAAGAAATTATGCATTTTAAAAATAAAAGTGATAAAGCCGCACAAGTTCTTTGTTTTGAGGAAGAGAGTAAAGAACTTAAAAAAATTATTAATAGTCTTTTAGAGAAAACGCAACTTTTATAATGAAGAAAATTGTCATCATAGTTGGTGTTCGACCCTAATTAAAGCGGAAACAGTTTCTGGTCTCTTGCGTTCCACCCCAGACATAACAGAAATATTAGTCCATACAGGACAACACTATGACTCCAATATGTCCGAGGTTTTCTTCGACGAATTAGAAATTCCCCAGCCAGATTACCATTTAGGTATAGGCTCTGGTACTCATGGCAGTCAAACGGGTAAAATGCTAGAAGCTATTGAAGCAGTTCTAATTCAGGAACAACCTGACTGGGTTGTAGTCTATGGTGATACAAACTCCACTCTAGCAGGTGCTTTGGCAGCGGCGAAACTACATATCCCAGTGGCTCATGTAGAAGCGGGACTGCGGTCTTTTAACCGCAAAATGCCAAAAGAAATTAATCGAGTTCTGACTGACCATAGTTCAGACCTATTGTTTGCTCCTACTGAGACAGCGGTAAAAAATCTTCTCCATGAAGGTATTCCCGAAAATAAGGTTCACTTAGTTGGGGATGTGATGTATGATGCGGCTCTATATTATGGAGCGAAAGCTGATACTCAGAGCCAAATTCTCTCTAAGTTGGGATTGTCTCCTAAAGGCTATATTTTGGCTACAATCCATAGATCCGAAAACACCGATGATGCTGCACGCCTTCAGGCTATTTTTCAAGGACTGATGCAGGTTGACCAGAAAATACCAGTGGTGCTTCCTCTTCATCCTCGCACTCGCAAAGCACTAGAAAGGGAAAATTTATTCTCAGAAGTATCTGAATCCTTAGTGCTAATTGACCCAGTAGGATACTTGGATATGGTGATGTTAGAGAAAAACGCCTGTTTAATTGCTACTGATTCTGGTGGTGTGCAGAAAGAAGCCTTTTTTTATCGGGTTCCTTGTGTTACTTTGCGTGAGGAGACGGAGTGGGTGGAACTGGTAGAGATGGGTTGGAATTCTTTAGTTCCATCTAACGACAAAAATATAATTTTAAAATATATTCAAGATTTACTAAAGTCCCCATCCATAGAACAATGTAATATTCAAATTTACGGAAATGGTCATGCCGCTACGCTGGTTCTCCGTCGGTTAACTGAGAAAGATGCTAATCGAGAAAGATACTAAAGAAAAGTAAATGACTACAGTTTGCGTAATTGGTTTAAGCTATGTAGGGTTGCCAACAGCAAGCTTGGGGACCATTTGCCATGTCTATTCATCAGCACGCAGATTCTAAAAAAGTTTATGCCAATGTATTGTTAGCTTATTTATGGTTAACCTCTCTAGTCAGTACAGCTTTGGCTTTATTTGCACCAGAGGCCATTCAGCTATTTGCTACTCAACAATACTTGGGTGCTAGTAACGTGGTGGGACTACTAACCTTTAGTTATGTGATGATTGGCTTAACCTATATTGCATCTATTGGTCCAGCCATTGTCAAAACTTCAACACCCACTGGAGTTGCGATTACTTTTTCTGCTGGTTTAAATATTATTCTGAATTTTTTACTTATTCCCTCAATGGGGATGATGGGTGCTGCCATTGCTACATTAATTTCCCAATCCATAATCCCAATCTATCTTTTTTGGCGATCGCAGCAAATGTACCCAATTCCTTATCGTTTTCAACCAGCGATAGCTATACTAGGATTGTCTGCTCTATTAATTTGGGCTGGTACACACTGGAGTTTTGATAATTTATTGTTAGGAATAGGGTTTAAAATCGCTTTGCTGGTCTTATTTGTTCCAGCTATTTTTATTTTTAGGATTGTCACCCTAAAATAGACAAAAGAAGTTTTGCAATTTTTAAAATGAATAGATTATAAACAGACAAATTTATTAAAAATTGCAAAACTTTTTCATAATTATTAAAGACAAAAATAAAAAATTATCCAATTAAATAAGTTAAAATACCAGCTACAACAACTATCAAAAACCATTGACAAACCAAAAATAATTTAACATTCTCAAACAAGTTTGTGCTGAATAAGGAATAGAACAAAATAGCTGGGGAGGGCGTCAACACTACTTACGCTGGGAAACACCAACGACTTTTCAAAATTGGGACGATGCAGGGTTAGATTATGATACAACCTTATTATTTGCAGATGTCGCAGGATTTCGCTGTGGAGTTTGTTATGAATTTTCTACATTTAATGTTAAAAGTAGCCAACCATTGAAACTAAAAGAGCGTCCTCTCGTCGTGATGGAATGTACAATCATTGATGAACGTTACATGAATTTGGGTGTGGAACATGACTCAGCTAGGCAACTAATGCAACAATACAAGCAGCGTTGTCATTTATTTAATGGAGATTTTACCCTGCTGTGGCATAATAGCAGATTCATCAATCCACAAGAAATCATCCTGTACAGGAAAATAATTTCCTAATTAATAATGAAATGCGTCACCATAGTTGGTGCTAGACCCCAATTTATTAAAGCTGCAACCGTTTCTCGTGTCTTGCGTTCCACCCCAACCCCAGACATAAAAGAAATATTAGTTTATTTAGTTTATAACGTTTACAAATGAGTGCCTAAATCATTCTCACAGATTCAGGGGGGATTCAGAAAGAAGCTTATTTTCATCAAGTCCCCTGTATAACTCTACGAGAAGAGACTGAATGGATAGAAACAGTAGAAGCAGGTTGGAACCAAGTAGCCGGTGTCGATCAAGATAAAATTCTTAACGCCTTCACTACTACCAGCAGACCATCTAAACCACAACCTTAATCATGTCAAAATCAGATCATTTAAAAATACTTCATGCAGCAGTCTCAATGAATCCTAGCATAGGTGTTGTCCATCAAATGGAGTGGGAGTTAGCCGCTGCAAGACAGTTAGATTTACAGTGGGATGTCACTCTCCACACACCTAAAAAAATTGAGAGTTCAGTTGTTTACCATTGGGGCAATTTACCAGCACAAAAAATAATCCGCTATTACCAGCTTAGAAAGAAATTCTATGAGTGGCTGGTTGAACATGAAAAAAAATATGACTTTATTCTTTTAAGACACTCAGTGCATGACCTGTTTGAGTGGCAACTAGCTAAAAAAATTTCTAGAAAACTTATTACAGTACATCACACACTAGAAACAAATGAATTGAAAATAGATGGTATTACGGGAAAATTTCGCTCATTGTTAGAGCAACAGATAGGAAGTGCTACGCTTAATCAATGTCAAGGAATAATAGCTGTTACAAACGAAATACTAGATCATCAATTGCACCGCAGAAAAAGCAGTACAGAACCATGGAGTTTTGTGTATCCAAATGGCATTTATCTAGATGAAGATTTAGTTTGTGAAGACCACCGAAATTTGCTGCCTGAACTTATATTTACAGCCCACAATTTTTCGCATTGGCATGGTTTAGACCTCTTGCTTGAATCGGTCAAAGAGAGTAATGCTGAATGTCGAATTCATATTGTTGGTAACGTAAGCCCAAAAGATTTAGAAGGTTGTTTGAATGATTCACGTTTTGTTGTTCATGGCAAGTTAAGCAAAAGTGATATTTATAAAATCATGGGACATATGTGGTGTGGTATTTCATCTCTTGCACTTGAAAGGAAAGGAATGAGTGCAGCATGCCCTCTTAAAACACGAGAATATTTATCTCTTGGATTGCCAACTTATGGAAACTATACTGATCCTGCTTTACCTCCTGACTTCCCTTATTTTCGTCATGGATCTCCCTCTTTTTCTGAAATTTTAGAATTTGCTCAAAAAATGAGAAGCATCAGCAAAAATAAGATTCAAGAGGCTAGTAAACCATTTATTAGCAAAGCAATCTTATTAAATAAACTCTATCATTCCTTGTCAAAAAACCTTACCTAAAGAAATGATTGGACTATTAAATTAATATGATTGGACTATTAATACTAATTGTTTTTGTTATTGTTTTTTCGGCAAAACTACCTCACTCGTTACGATTTACATTTTATCTTACAATGTTATTAAGGCTAGGATTAGTCTTAGTCAACGTATTATTAGATGGCAAATTGCCTGGTTCACATGCAGATGCAATAACATTCTTTAATGATGCAGTAGAAAACTCTAATGACATATCCAAATTGGATTGGAGTTTTTCATATCTTTTTACAGGATCACAGTTTATTGTAAATATTCACGCAATAATACAATGGGCTTTGAAGCTAGGGGATTCAGATTTTCTTCTCAGTCATACTTTCTCATTACTGGGCAGTGCTGTTTGCCTGTTCCTTATATCCAAAATTTGGCTTTTAATATTTCCCACAAAACTCAAAAAGCTAAGGTTTTTATTGGTTATATACACAATAACCCCTTCAGTTATTACTAATCAATCTTATATATTGAGAGAGGTTTGGCAAAGTCTTTGCATATTAGGTGTAGCTTATCTAGGTCTTTCAATTAGAAAAAAAGGTTATTCTTTATCAAAGCTAGCACTAGTGTTACTTTTATTATTATTTGGTGCAATGCTTCATAGCACAATGATCATTATGATGATAGTCTCTGTTATCTTGTCTATATATTTGGGAAGCACAAGGGTAGATAGAAAATCTTTCGATTTTACAGGAGGAGTTCCCCGTATAACCAAGCGGCTTTTAATAACTATTGTTTTTGTTTTTTGTATTGCTATTGCATTGACTCCTGTGCTTTCATTTAGTCCCAGAATTCAACAACTTCAAACTGGTGAAATCTTTCGAGAAGCTAATATTTATGCAGCTAGGGGATTGCAAGGAGCGAGGGCAGAATATGGTGCATTCTTTCAAATCACAAATCCTTTGACAATTTTACCTACATTCTTGTCATACCAACTAATGCCAACACCAAACAGAGTAACGCATGTATTCGATATCGTTATATCTATAGAAAACTATTTTCGTCTTTTTTTGGTGATTATATATATATCCAATCGCTCTAAACTATCGTATTTTAATCGAACTAATGGAGATATTTTTTTGATGATGTGGTTTATGATAGAACTGATTTGGTCAATTGGAACACTCAATTGGGGGACAGCCGCACGCCATCATGTTCCTGCCTATGGATTACTACTACTTAATGGTTTTATGGCATTAGCAACTCTTGAAAACACAAAAAAATTAATTCCCTTAGAAAAACAAAACAATTGATCTGAAATAAATTGAAAATAAGATGATTATTGCTGTTACTGGAGGAACAGGATATATCGGGAAAAACCTCATAACTCGCTTATTAAAAAATGATCATCATATTCGTTTACTTACTCGGCATAACCGTAGTTACGAATATTTTGCCAAATCAGAATATTCTAAATATTTAACATATTACCAAGGTGATTTGAGTGATATCAACTCTCTTGAATCGTTTACAAAAAGCGTAGATATTCTATTTCATTGTGCTGCTGAAATCAAAGATCAGAAAAAAATGCATCGGGTTAATGTTGAAGGAACAGCCAACTTGATTGAAGCAGCAAAAGGCAATGTTGGAAGGTGGATTCAACTTTCAAGTGTAGGAGTTTATGGAAGACACCAATTTGGTAGTATTAGTGAAAAATCAAATTTGAACCCAGTTAATGACTATGAAAAAAGTAAAGCTCAGTCTGATTTGATAGTTCAAGATGCTGCTTCAAAAGGATATTTTGAATCTACATTGCTTCGTCCGTCAATCGTATTTAGTTGGGATATGCCAAGTGCATTTTTGTTTCAATTAGTATCTATGGTCAAAAAAGGATATTTTTTTTATATCGGTCAACCTGGTGCCTCAGCTAATTATATTCATGTTGAAGATGTAGTAAATGCACTTTTGTTAGTTTCAACTCATGAACTATCCAGAAATCAAGTATATAACTTATCAAATTACTGCACATTAGAAGAGTTTATCGATTCTATAGCATTAGCATTAGGTGTTCCTTCACCAAAAGGTAGATTGTCAGAACCTTTAGTACGTTTTGTTACTCAAGTTCTACAATATGTTCCCTATAATCCTTTGAAACCTTCTAGAATAAATGCTTTGACTACCCGTAGTTTATATCCAATTCTTAAAATAGAGCGGGAATTAGGTTATCAACATAACAGTCTTTTATCTGAATCTATTTATAAAACAGTCCAGGTATGGAAAAAAAACTGAAAAGAATTTGTATTGTAACTTCTAGCGAATTAACATTAAAGGTTTTTCTTGCTGCTCAAGTCAGAAAAATACAGCAAAGTTATGAAGTAACTATTGTGGTAAATACTGACAATAGCAAACTCCTAGAAGAGCTTGGAATTCGTGCAGAACTAAAGCCAGTTTCTATTCAACGCCAAATTAGTTTTATTTCTGATCTAAAAGCATTATGTATTCTAATACAATTTTTTCAAACTCAAAAGTTTGATCTAGTTCACTCAATATCTCCAAAAGCTGGATTGCTCACCATGCTAGCCGGTTTTCTTACACGAGTTCCTAGCCGTATACATACATTTACTGGCCAAGTTTGGGTTACAAAGAAAGGGGTTAGTCGCTGGATGCTCAAATTCTTTGATAAAGTAATTTCGTTTTGCGCAACTCATTTGTTAGCAGATAGTCTCTCTCAGAGAGAGTTTTTGCTCAAAAATAATATCGTAAGTTTTCATAAATCTTATGTATTGGGGAAGGGTTCGATCTGCGGAGTTGACATCAATAAATTCTCTCCGAACTCTTCAGTCCGCAACTCATTAAGGCAAAATTTCAATATTGACAACAATGCCATTGTGTTTTTATTTATTGGTCGTATCAATCACGACAAAGGCATTCTGGATCTGCACAAGGCTTTTGTTAGAAACTTAATTAATGATGAAAAAGATATACATTTACTTTTAGTAGGGCCAGATGAAGAAAATTTAATGCCCCAAATTTTTCATGAATCTGAATCAATTATAAGTGCTTCTAGTAAATTGCACTACGTTGGTTACACCGATACACCGGAACAATACATGGCAACAGCAGATATTCTGTGTTTACCCAGTTATAGAGAAGGCTTCGGAAATGTTATTATTGAAGCCGCTAGTGTTGGATTGCCTGCCTTGGCATCAAGGATATATGGAATCACCGATGCAGTGGTAGATGGAGAAACAGGACTATTGCATGAAGCGGGGAATATTCAAGATATTACTGATAAAATGTCTTTTCTTCTCAATAATTTTGAATTACGTCAATCTTTAGCTAAACAAGCATGTCTTCGTGCTAGACAGGACTTTGATCAAACAAAAATCATTCAAGCTTTGATAAGCTTTTATGAAGCAGTTCTCAGTTAAAATTTAATAGTTGAAAATATTCTTATCTTAATAATTGAAAATAATTCAAACCTATTTTCAGTTATCCATCAAAAGACTTCTGAACTAAATTATGCTTAATTCTGTAAATTTATTTATCAAGAGAACTTGTGATAAAATAGCCGCATCTTTAGCTGTTGTTATATTCAGTCCAATTCTTTTAATTTTAGCCTTATTAGTAAGGTTAAAATTAGGAAAACCCATTTTATTTTGTCAAAAACGTCCTGGTCTTAATGGTAAATTATTTAATATCCTGAAGTTTCGCACCATGACCAATGACCGTGACGAGAAAGGAAAACTCCTACCTGATGCCGAACGTCTTCCCCCCTTTGGACAATGGCTACGTAGCACATCCCTAGATGAACTCCCTGAATTAATCAACATCATGAAAGGAGACATGAGCTTTGTTGGCCCACGTCCCCTACTAGTCTCCTACCTAGACCGTTACACCCCAGAACAAGCCCGCCGTCATCAAGTCAAACCCGGAATTACCGGCTGGGCCCAAGTCAACGGTAGAAACGCCATTAGTTGGGAAGAAAAATTCAAACTAGATGTTTGGTATGTTGATCATTGGAGCCTCTGGCTTGATCTAAAAATTCTCCTCCTCACAATTATAAAAGTAATTAAACGGGAAGGAATCTCAGCAGCAAACCATGTCACCATGAGTGAATTCCAAGGCAATAAATCCTCCAATCGATAAAGATTATATCCGTGAAAACATACCTCTACGGTTGTGGTGGACACGCTAAAGTTGTTCTTGATATTCTAAAAAAACAACAACAGTCAGTCACAGCATTTGTGGATGACAATCCTGCCATTCAAACAAAGCAAATTCATGGCATCCCTGTTCACTTAGCATCAGAGTTCCTCAGCACGATAGCGGAGCAAAGTCAATGGATTATCTGCATTGGCAATAACCAAACTCGTCAACGTATTGCTGAAAAACTTAATCACCAAGGACACTTATTCACCACAGCGATCCATCCTTCAGCCCAAATTGCCCTAGGAGTCAAGATTGCTCCCGGTACTGTCGTCATGGCCAATGCAGTTATTAACACTGATACCCAAATCGGTCATCACGTCATCATCAACACAGGAGTAACGGTTGATCATGATTGTCAGATCGATGACTACTGCCACATTGCCCCAGGTTCGGCTCTCTGTGGTCAAGTTCATGTTAAAAAAAGTGTGTTTTTAGGTGCAGGTAGTACAGTTTGTCCTTCCCTTGAAATTGGAGAATATACCACCTGTGGTGCAGGCTCAGTGGTCATTCAGTGTTTGCCTTCCCATGTTTTAGCCTATGGCTGTCCAGCTAAAATTAGGCAAACCAATTTCTCAACATGACAAAACAGATCTTACTCTCAACTCCCCATATGGGAGCAGCAGAACTCGAATTTGTTAAAGAAGCCTTTGACACCAACTGGATCGCCCCCGTTGGCCCCCATGTCGATGCCTTCGAGCAAGAATTCTGTCAACTCGTCGGCACCACCCACGCCGCTGCCGTCAGTTCTGGCACCGCCGCCCTCCATCTTGCCCTCCAACTCATTGGCATCCAACCCGGCGATGAAGTCTTTTGCTCCACCCTCACCTTTATTGCCACTGCCAACCCCATCACCTACCTCGGCGCAAAACCCGTCTTTATCGACAGCGATCGCACCTCCTGGAACATGAATCCAGACCTCCTGCAAACCGCCCTAGACCAACGGGCTAAAACCGGCACACTCCCCAAAGCAGTCGTACTCGTCCATCTCTACGGACAAAGTGCCGACATCGATCCCATCCTCAAAACCTGCAACCACTACAACATCCCCCTCATCGAAGATGCCGCAGAAGCCCTCGGTGCAACCTATCAAGGGAGAACCCCCGGAACCTTCGGCAAAATGGGCATCTACTCCTTCAACGGCAACAAAATCATCACCACCTCCGGCGGCGGCATGTTAGTTTCAGAAGACCCCGACCTTATCGCCAAAGCCCGCTTCCTCGCCACCCAAGCCCGTGATCCCGCCCCCCATTATGAACACAGCGAGATTGGCTACAACTACCGACTGAGCAATGTCCTCGCTGGCATCGGTCGAGGACAACTCAAAGTCCTAGCCGAACGAGTCCAAGCCAGACGAGACAACTTTACCCGATATCAACAGGCCCTAGGCCACCTACCCGGCCTCGAATTTATGCCAGAAGCCCCCTTCGGACGATCCACCCGCTGGCTAACCTGCCTCACCATCAATCCCAACGCCTTTGGATGCGATCGCGAACAACTACGCCTAGCCCTCCAAGCCCACAACATCGAATCCCGCCCCGTGTGGAAGCCCATGCACCTTCAACCCGTCTTTTCCGACTGCGATCGCATTGGTGGTGAAGTTGCAGAACATCTCTTTCAACAAGGTCTGTGCTTACCCTCCGGTTCCAACCTCACCCATGCCGATCTCGAACGAGTTATCTCCGTCATCCACAAAACCCATCAAAACCCCCCCATTTCAAATTAAACGTTCTTTTTTAGTGCTATTAGATTGACTAAAAAAGCAACGAAAATGATCGCCCTCCTGATCGGCAGCCTCGGCGGGTTAGGGGGGCTGCTCAGTCTAGGGTTGGGAGGGGGGGCGATCGCGCTGGGAGAAGTTTATTTATACTATAGGCAGCGAGCTACGAGGCAAGACCGCCCATGACCCTTTCCGTAGAGCAGACGATTGTTTACCCGGACAGTGATGGCCAACCGATGGCAGATAATACGCAGCAATTTCGCTGGATTGTGTTGATTAAAGAGAATTTAGAATTGCTATTTGCCGAGCAGCCGGATGTCTTTGTGGCCGGGGATTTGCTGTGGTATCCCGTCGAAGGACATCCCGAAATTCGTGTGGCTCCCGATGCGATGGTGGTGTTTGGTCGTCCCAAGGGCGATCGCGGTTCCTATCGCCAATGGCAAGAAGATAACATTGCGCCTCAGGTGGTTTTTGAGATTCTTTCGCCGGGGAATCGCCTCAAGGAAATGACGAAAAAGCAACAGTTCTATGATCGCTATGGGGTGGAAGAATACTACATTTATGATCCTGACCGTCATGACTTCAATGGTCTGTATCGGGGTGAAGAGACGCTGACGGTGATTGAAGATCTGCACAATTGGACGAGTCCACGGCTGGAAATTCGGTTTACGTTAACCCCGGAAACGCTCGAAATTTATCGCCCCGATGGTCGCAAATTTTTATCCATGCTGGAACTGGATCAACGAGCCGAACAAGAGAGTCAACGCGCTGAACAGGAATATCAACGGGCTGAACGACTGGCGGAAAAATTGAAAACCCTGGGGATCGATCCCGATCAACTCTAGGGCAATTTTCCCTCATCCCCCGCCCTTCTCCCCCAGGAGAAGGGAGTAAGCCCTCTCCCGTGGGAGAGGGTTGGGTGAGGGCTTAAAGCTGGCGATCGATCGCCTCTCCCGCTTCGATGCCGCGCCGGATGCAGTCGCCCAGGGCCACGCCGTCGGTGTAGTTGCTGCATAGGGTGAGGTGGGGGTGAGCTTTGAGGTGTTCGGCCATGACGGAGAGGCGATCGCAATGCCCTAGGGTGTATTGCGGGATCGCTTTTGACCAGAGCCGCACGCCGAGCACTTTCGGGGTGCTGTCGGGTTTAACGAGAATGTTACTGAGGTCGTGATGGACGGCTTGGGCGATCGCGCCTTCATCCATCTGCGCCACCGCCGGATCGGTGGAGCCGCCGATAAAACTACTCAACATCACCCAACCCTCCGGCGCACGACCGGGGAAGAGGGTGGATGACCAGATCGTGCCGAGGGTGCGGAGGCCCTGGCTGCGGGGGTTGAGGTTGCCGAAGCCGTGGAGCGATCGCACCAAGGCCGTTTTTGGATAGGCCATGACGGTACAGGCTACGGCAGGATAGGGGATCGCTTGTAATGTGGCGCTTAACTCCGGCATCAGGGGCGCGAGGAGGGGAGCCACTCGATGGGCGGGAATCGCTAAAACGAGGGTGCGCGTCTCAATGGTTTGGCCGCCGTCGGGGGTGTCAAAATGGGCGCGATAGCCCTGCTCTAGGGGGTCAATCTGGGTGAGCGTCCACTGACAGCGGAGGCGATCGCCCAATCGAGCCGCGATCGCCTTGGGCAACATCGCCATCCCCTCCCGAAATGATCCCAACTGGCCCGGCTTCGTCGTGGGGATGTGGGGATCAACCGGGGGGCGATCGCCTTTGCTCTCCTGTCGAGAACGAATCGCCCCCGCCACCAAGCCACCGCCGAGGGTTTCGAGGCGATAAATTTTCCGAAACGCTGCCGCCATACTCAGGGCGTGAACATCCCCGGCATAGACCCCCGACACAAAGGGCGAAATCAGCCGCTCGGCCACTTCTGGTCCTAAATGACGGTTAATAAATTGCCAAATGGTTTCATCGCCGCCTTGGGCCTGAATGTGATTCCCCACCAAGGGCGGCACAAACCCCAGCGCCCCGAACAGTGCCCGCAGTTTTCCCGTCAGGCTGAGGAGGGGCGATCGCACCGCAGACCCCGGACTCATGGGCACAGCCAAGAGACGACCCTGCCAGTAGACCCAGCGGGGCAGCTTGCGATCGGCAAAGACGAGGTCATCCTTTAGTCCCACATCCACCGCCAACTTGAGCAGGATCGGATTCGGTTGAAAACTGTTTGGGCCCTCCTCCCAGAGAAATTCACCCTGTTGGCGGCTAATAATATTGCCCCCCACATCGGGGCTAGCTTCCGCGACGAGAATAGTGCGATCGCACTGCTGCAAGGTATGGGCAACGGTCAAACCACTGAGACCGGCCCCCACAATCAGACTGTCTAACATAGGAGGAGAGCATAGAGAAACAGGGCTTAGTTTACCACTTCCTTAGGTGTGAAATAAGGTTTCCAAGTACGCCTTGGCGCAGGCCGGATCGAGGGATTGCGTCGATTGCAAGGGGCGCTGACTTTGGCTGAAGAGCAAGAAAAACGAGAGCGCGGCTGTCATCACTTGGTCTTGATCCCAGGTGGGATGCTGATCGAGGTAATTCCGCAACGATTGGTGTAGGTCTTCAGGGATTTCTGTCAAGATGCTGATTTGAGTTGTCATGATGACCTCACGAGCAGGGACTAAGCAACGAAATGATCGTCAGTGTTGCGAGCGTTGCTCAACACCAACACCGCCGAAGAGGGGAGCCGTGGCCAATCAGCCTCAGGTGAGTGACGGGGGGTTATCACTGGCGATCGCCCCAATGACAACGCCGCAGGGAGAACAGCCGACGCAGGACAGGTTCACACCACAATGACCATCGGCAAGGCACGAATGGTGAAAAACCGTGGGCGTGACTGGCAGGTTTTTCACGAATGTTAATCGTAGGTTAATTACGACTCTATTCCTATTTCGGGGAAAATGGGGGGATTTGTCAATGCTGAGAAATGTTAACAGCGACTTTAGAAAAGCTAAAGATTTACGACAGAATCAGAATTTGAAGCCTTTTTTTGTTACACAACTTTACTTAAACTCAGTATGTCCACCTTTGCCCCAGCGCCCCACCGCCAATCGCTGATCACACCAGAGACTCGGTCTTCGCTTTTTGATTCTGTGGAGAACCCGTTTTTTTCTGGGGAAAACTGCCGTAAAACCTGTGGAAAAGCTGGGGATTGAGTTGGGGAAAAGCGATCTAAAAAATAAGAATTACAAAGTTGCTTTTTCGCGGTCTGTGGAGACCCGATCGCACCGCCATCGGGTCATGGTTGCGATCGCACTCGGCGATCGCGTTCCCCTCCCCAGCCGATCAACCCACACCGTATGATGAATAGGCGCAGCCTTCACTTGTGGAACCCATGCCCACCTCCCAAACTCGACTACTCAAGATTGTTGGTCTCTATCTCGCCCTCTGTGCGATCGCCGTGATCATGCTCTTTCCCCTGCTCTGGCTGATCAGCACCTCCCTCAAATCCCCCAGTGAGCAGGTCTTTAGCTTCCCCCCCCAACTCATTCCCCAAGCCCCCACCCTCGCCAACTTCCGCACCGTCTGGCAAAGCTACCCCTTTGGGCAATACCTCACCAACAGCGTCATCGTTGCCAGCCTCACCGTCACCCTGAACCTGTTATTCTGCTCCCTCGCTGCCTATCCCCTCGCCCGCCTCTCTTTCCGAGGGCGTGACGTGATTTTCGCGAGCGTCGTCTCGACAATCATGATCCCGTTTCAGATTGTGATGATTCCCCTCTACGTCCTCACGGTGCAGCTTGGGTTACGCAATACTTATTTAGGGATTATCTTTCCGGCGATCGCCTCCGCCTTTGGGATCTTCCTCCTGCGCCAAGCCTTCCAAGGTGTCCCCAAAGAACTCGAAGAGGCCGCCCGCATCGACGGCTGCACCGAACTCGGCCTCTGGTGGCATGTGATGATTCCCGCCGTGCGTCCGGCCCTGGCCACCCTCGCCATCTTCGTCTTCATCGGCTCCTGGAGTGACTTCCTCTGGCCGTTGATTGTGATCGATCGCCCCGAATACTACACCCTCCCCCTCGGTGTGGCGAATCTGGCCAGTACCTTTTCCCTCGATTGGCGACTGATCGCGGCGGGTTCCGTGATTTCCATTCTGCCGATTCTGATCGTGTTCCTGTTCGTGCAGCGGTATATTATCCCCACCGCTGCTGGTAGTGGGGTGAAGGGTTAACGCTGGAGATTGAAATCCCCGGCTCTGAGCCAAGACCTTCAAGTGCTTGGCGGTCTTAATCCCGATTCAGGGCCAGAGCGATCGCATTTTGGCGAATTTGGTTATAGGCTTCCGCGAGGGTGCTGTGGAGGTCTTGGGCTTCGGCGGTGGGGAGTGGAATCGGGCCGAGGCGATCGAGGACGGTTTGCTGAGCCGGGGCAGGAGCGATCGCCACCAGAGACGGATCAAGGGGTTCATCGTAGACCCAAAACTGCTTCATCACCAACGGCACTGTCCCCGGTTTCGCCCCGCCTTTTTTCCCCGTGCGGCTCTTGCGGTTGCCCTTGCCGCGCAATTGGCGCAGGGCATCGAGGATCTGGGCCTTCGTGCGGCCGCGCAATTGGAACAAAACAAAAGGATCTTCACTGAAGCGATCGCCCAATTGGTAATACACCGCCCCAATGTGCTTACAGGGGTTCGCCTTATCCGGACAGGTACAGCGCGAATGAATCTCCGACAGCGTAAACGGAAACAAACTCAACCCATTCGCCGTAAACACCTCCTCAATTTCCGCTGGCATATCCCCCGCCAACAACTGCGCCGAATAGAGGGATTTCTGGGACATGGTGCTAATCACATAGCGCCAATCCTCATTACTAAACGGATTCAGCGACAGAGACACCACATAAGGTTCCTCATCACTCCCCTGGACATGGGCCACCACCCGCGCCCCTTGGAAGTCAATACTAATCACATTGCCCTCGGTGGAATAGCGACGGGCCCGCTCAAGCCGTTTTTTAAACCGATAGGAATCAAGCAGTTCCAGCCACCGCTCCACCCACCATTCACGGTTTTCCAGTTCGTAGGTCATGGGCTTGCGGGGGATTGGGGTAAATTTTGAGCACGGTAGAAGGTTTCTAAACTGTCGGAATCGCCGACAAACCGCCAGTGCCACGGTTCATAGGCGATGCCTTGGGGATTATCGGGGGGAAACGACAGTTCAAAGCCAAAGCGGGCGGCGTTGGTGGCGAGCCATTGAAACGCGGGGGTGTTTTCAAACTCCACCGTGAGATAACTGCTCGGATCATTCCCATCGCCAATATCGATCGCGTAGCCGGTGTGGTGTTCGCTAAAGCCAGGGGGGGCGCTCACTTCGGCGCGTTCGCTAGGGGGTTGATTGCGCTGTTCTTTGACCTCGAAAAACAGATAATCCTGTTCTTCGGCTGTCCGGTAGCCCGATAAAGCCGCGAGGGTGATCCCCTCCTGGCGGGCGGCATCCACCATCTCGATCCACCGTTGGGCCGCAGCGGAACGCAGCCGAATCGAGCCATCGGCGGTGATGGCGGTTAACTCTTCAGGGTTGGCTTCCTCGTAGGGGAGATGGCCCAGAATGTTTTCCACGGGGGGCGGTGCTGCGGGGGACTCTACTGAATCGGGTGCTGTGACGGTGGGTTGGGGTTGTTGCGAGATCCAGAAGATGAGTCCGGCGGCGATCGCCCCTCCCCCCAGCACCACCCCCACACCGATCAACCAGGGGGATCGGCGTGGGGATGAGTTGGGCAGATCCCGTTGGGCAATGGGAATATCATCCATTGACCCCAGTAGCGATTTTTGGGACTGTTTCGGCACAAATACCTGCTCCGGCACCAAGAATACAACGGTTAGACCTGATGCATGAGCCTTATCAGGCATTCCAGACCCATGCTCAGATCTCTCCTAAAACTCTAACCCAAGACGCGATAAGATCAACAATGCAAAAATTTCCCATCCCAACGTAAAACCCATGCAACCGAAACTGATTATCCATGGTGGAGCCGGTAGTTCTTTGAAAGGTAAAGGGGGCTTGGCTGTGGTGCGGGAGGCCCTCCATGGCATTGTCGCCGCTGTGTATGACGATCTCCTCCAGGGGGCGGCGGCGGCGGCGGCGGTGGTGAAGGGGTGCGAATTACTCGAAGATCACCCCCGGTTTAATGCGGGGACGGGGTCGGTGTTGCAGTCCGATGGCCAGGTGCGCATGAGTGCGGCGTTGATGGATGGGACGGCCCAACGGTTTAGCGGTGTGATTAATGTGATGCGGGTGCAGCATCCGATCCAGTTGGCGAAAACCTTGCAAACGGAGAGCGATCGCGTTCTCTCCGATCACGGCGCGGCAGAACTCCTGCGGGAATTGAATGTTCCAATTTACAACCCCCTGACGGATCTCCGCCTCAATGAATGGCTCGCCGAGCGGAAGGGCGATTTTGACAAAACCATGGCGGGGGTGATTGCCGAGCAGGAGCTAGGGGCAGAGTCCGAAGCAGGGCGCGGCACAATTGGTGTGGTGGTGTTGGATCAAGCCGGAAAAATTGCGGCGGGAACCTCGACGGGGGGTAAAGGGTTTGAGCGGATTGGTCGGGTTAGTGATTCGGCAATGCCGGCGGGGAACTACGCCACCCCTCAAGCCGGGGTGAGTTGTACCGGCATTGGCGAAGATATTATCGATGAATGTTTGGCGGCGAAGATTGTGATTCGGGTGACCGATGGGATGAGCTTGGCGGAGGCGATCGCAAAATCCATGGCCGAAGCGTCCCAAAATAAGCGGGATCTGGGTGCGATTTCCCTGGCGGCGGATGGGGCGATCGCCTGGGGCAAAACCAGTGAAGTGCTCCTTGCGGCCTACCATGACGGGACGGCGATCGGCGACACTCTAGAATGGACGGGGCCGGAACTCGTGGGTCACATCGCGCCCTAAACCCGTACCGTGTTGGCCATCTGTTCTCACGGGTATGGCACGATCAAGATTGCTAACCGGGTAAACATTCACCATAATTCAGCGATGTTGCCCTTCCACGGATGCGGCTTCACTGTCTATGATCTATTAATGGTGATCATAGACTGATGATCATGAGTGATTTGAGCGACGAAATAATCATAAGGGGATGTTGAAGATGACAAAATTTTGGTTTATGACCTACTCCACTTCGGCGGCCTTGGGCTGGGTGGCTCTGGGAAATGTGGCGGCTCAAGCTGTGGAAGATGTTTCCCTGGTCGAGCGCACCTTGGTGAAAACGAATAATATTCACCTTGCCCAAGCGATGCCCGATGCTCCGGATGCGATAGGTGGCGATGCGATCGCAACGCAACCCATCGCGGCTCAACCCACCGTAACCCCCCCCGAAGCGATCGCCGCCCCAATCCCAGCGCCGGCCCCCCTCGTTCTCGATGTCGAACCCACCCCCTCGGTCAATATTGCGCCGCCGCCCCCTCGACCCCAGGCCGCCCCGCGCCCCATGCCGACAGCCACCCCCTTCATTGAAAATGACCCTATGGTGCGGACAGCGATTAACCCCCAAACGCCAGCCCAACAGTCGGCGGTGCGGACCATGGATTTTCAGGAGATCAACCGCAACAACCGCAGTTTTGATGATTTAATTTCCCCCTCCACGGCGGCGAATCGTCAGCGGACAGGCGGCTTACCGGCGGCACAGGTGGCCCGCCAAGCTCCCGCCCCGTCCCCTGCGCCGCCGGTGGTACGGCGATCGCCCGCTCCGGCCCGCTCCGTCTCCGCTGCTGCTGGGGCGGCCACTCCTCCCCGCCTCCAACAGCTTGAACGGGATCTGGACACCATTCGCCAGGATGTGGTCGGTTCTGTGCGTCGTGCCCCGTTAGAATCGGGACTCATGATGGACGTGACGGCCTTCCCCGCTGGGGACGAGGTGAGCTACTTCAGCCCCACCAACCCCAACGCCCCCACTACCGAAATGATGTGGGAATCCGTGAATCTGAGCACGGCGTTTACGATGCCCCGGTTTAATCTGGCGGCGTTGAAACTGTCGGTGGTGAATTGGGATGATGCGATCGCCACCTTTACGGATTTGTCCCCTTGGGAGAATGCCCAGTTTGCTATCAAGTTTGAGGATCTCGGATTTGGAGCGGACTTCTTGAACGAAACCGCTGTGTCCTTTGCTGATCTGGCGACAGAATTTGATGGCTTGTTTGGCGATTGGGAGAGCGTGTTTGAGGCCTACGAGATTATCCCCGTTAGTCCCGCGTGGCAGAGTGCGATCGCTCTCAATACCCCTGCGCCGCTGTTTAATCTCCAGCCTAGTCACAGTGATTTATTCAGCGAATACGCCCCCCAAAATCCCCTCACCTTGGGCTTTAAACCCGATTTCCGCTTGACGCTGTAATTAGTAATCTTGCACCGATCCCCTTGGTTCCTCCTGTGTTGTCAGGGGGATTTTTTTGTGGGATGGGCAAGGGGCTAAAGCTGCCTTGTCTGGTTTGGGGAACAGGAGCGATCGCCGCCTGGCCAACTGTCACAGTAACCCCTGTGCCAGATGATAAACCGCTCCAAATCCCGCAACCCGTGGGGATTTCAGCAGTCATAACCTGTATCTAGCACCGATTCAAAGGATATTGATTATGCGCTCTGCTATCTTCTCCACCACCCTCTTAACTCTGATTGCACCCGCTGCCTTTGCGAATCCGGTGCAACCCGTCGCCGTCGAAGCCACCCCCGAATTTTCCCAACGCCCTGAATTTTCCCCCCAAGCCGCCAACCGCCGACCCAACGCCCCGATCACCCAGGATCTCGCCGTCATGGCCACGGATGTAGACATCACCGGAGCTAACCCCGAACTGATCGCGATCGCCCGCAACACGATCGCCACCGAACCCGGCCAAGCCACCAGTGCCAGCCAACTCAACGCCGATCTCGCCGCCCTCAAACGCACCCAACTCTTCAACGATGTGCAGGTCAACGCCATCCCCAACGACCAAGGCTGGCAAGTGCAATACGCCCTCAATCCCGTTGTGCTCAACCGGGTGCAACTCAACAATGCCCGCGTTTTAACCCCAGAGATTGCCACTACCCTCTTTGATCAGCAACTGGGTCAAGCGGTGCAACCCAGCGCCATCAATGCCGGGATTGAACGGCTCAACACCTGGTATCAGGACAATGGCTATGTGTTGGCGAAAGTGCAAGATGTGCGATCGCAGCAAGACGGCAGCCTCAGCATCACCGTCAGTGAAGGGGTGGTGGGATCGGTGCAGGCTCAGTTTACCGATGATGAAGGGATGGTCACCGATGGCCGCACCCGCGATGATTTTGTTCTGGAGCAACTGAACATCAAGCCGGGAGAGGTGTTCAAGGTCGAACAGGCCCAAGCGGATTTACGCCAACTCTATAGCCTGGGTTTATTCGAGCACGCCCAGATCGCCCTTGCGGATCGCGGTGACAATACCATTGATGTGATTTACGAACTGAACGAAGCCGCCACGCGAGGCGTGAATGTCGGGGGCGGCTATAGCAAAGATTCCGGCGTGTTTGGTTCGGTCAGTTATAACGATCGCAACGTCGGCGGCATTGGTCAAAATCTCGGTCTTGACCTCCAGATCGGGACACGGGATATGCAATTTAACACCGAATTCAGCCGCGCCTATCGCGTCACGAACCCCGATCAACTGGGCTACAGCATCACCGCCTTTCGCCAACGGGGGATTTCCGGCAACTTCGACCAAGATGTGTATTTAGAAAACGGCGATCGCCCCCGTGAAGGTCGCTTTGGGGGTGGCGTGGCCGTCAATGGTGCGATCGATGAGTGGGATACCTCCGTGGGCGTGAACTTCCGCCGCGTCAGTATTCGCGATGCCAACGGAGACCTCGCCCCCGTCGATCAATACGGTAACGCCCTCTCCACCAGCGAATCCGGCATCGACGACCTCTACACCGTCCGCGCCCAACTCAGCAACGACCAACGCGACAACCCCGTAAACCCCACCTCTGGATCGGTCGTCTCCCTCAGCAGCGAGCAATCCATCCCCCTCGGCAGCGGCAACATTTTGATGAACCAAGTCAACGCTAGCTATTCCACCTACCAAGCCACCCGCATTTTGGATCAGGACAATCCCGAAGTCCTCGCCTTCAATGTCCAAGGCGGCACGACGATCGGGGATCTACCCCCCTATGAAACATTCTTACTCGGTGGGGCGAATACAGTGCGGGGCTTCGGCTCTGGTGATTTAGCCGCCGGTCGCAGTTACGTCCTCGCCTCAGCAGAATATCGCGTGCCCTTGTTTAGTTCGCCGGTGTCCGGTGTCGTCTTCGCTGATTTTGCCAGCGATCTCGGCTCCACGCCGGCCCAAGTGGGCGAAAGTGGTGAAGCGGAAGCCACCAAACCCGGCACTGGCTTCGGCTACGGCGCAGGGGTGCGGGTTAATTCCCCCATCGGTATTCTGCGGGCAGATTTTGGCATCACCAACACGGGGGATAGTCGCCTTCAGTTCGGTGTGGGTCATCGCTTCTAAGCCTCGCCATCCCTAATCCGCTTCAATATTGCTGAAAAGCCCTCTCCCAGAGGGCTTTTGCTCATCCATCAGGCTCGACTGGGAAACTGGTGCAGAGAGAATTTCAATCATGGTAGTGTCACGACACACGTTAACCAGTGGGTTACGGCGGATTACTGGATTGCAGTTATAGTCTATATTTAAGCCGCCTAACCCACCCTACAATTAAGCATTATTTTAGCTGTGCCACGACAGTAGTGTGAGCCTCTAGCTCACTCAGCCCAGATTCAGCTAGCCACTTGGGTTGAAAAGATGCCCTATCTCAAGTGTCAAAAGAGGACTCCCGTTATAGCCGAAGGCTTAACGGTGAGATGAATTTTGACCAACAAAGAAAACTGAGCGAAGCGAATCCTACAGGGTTGACTTAGTCCTGTAGGAAAGTTAGGATAAGGGGGA
>NZ_JAQMTY010000102.1 GCF_028330765.1 Spirulina subsalsa CS-330
ATGGCGTATCTGAAAATGTCTGTGGAGATGATGGGACGGGGGCTTTGCCTAGTTACCAATCTGTGAAGCAGAAACTCTTAGGTGTGAATCTAAGAATCCCCCGTTAGATTGCTTTAGCAATTAACGGGGGAGTATGTCAAGAAGCGGATTTGAGGGATACCATCCTTGAGGATGTGGTGTTCAAGGGCGCACTATGCAATTGTCGCACTCAATTTCCGCCGGAGTATGATGCGATCGCCGCCGGGGCCTATCTGATCGCGCCGGGGGTGGATTTGCAGGGGACGTTGTTGAGTGGGCTGTATCTGGCGACTTTGAATTTAGCCGGGGCGAACTTGAGCGGGGCGGATTTGCAACATACGAATTTAATGGGGGCGAACCTCACCGAGGCCAATCTCCAAGACACCAACTTCAGCGGGGCCAATCTCAGCGGCGCAAATTTAACCGGGGCCCGGTGCGATCGCGCCTGTTTTGACGATGCTAATCTTTGCGGGGCGACCCTTGCCGATGGCACGATTCACCCCTAAGAGGTTGTGTAAAAAGAAATGTAAAGGAAGTGGAGTCATCCAAAAAGAGACCTGGCATCGTAGAAAGAGTAGAGCACGTTGAAATTCTATGCCTTACCTTCGTTGGTAGCCATTGATTCTCAATCCGTCAAGACGACGGAAAAAAGCGGGAAGTCTACGGCTTTGACGGTGGCAAGAAAGTCAAAGGACGTAAGCGTCATCTCATCGTCGATTCTCTTGGTCAGATTATGAAGGTCATCGTCACCGAAGCCAATGGCCAAGAGCGAGTTGGTGCCGCCTATGGCTTGATGGCGTGGCGAGAGCAATATCCCGAAATTGTAGAGAGACTGCATACGGTGCTTGCCGACGCGGGATATCGAGGGGACAAGTTTCGCCTGTGCGTTTGGTTACTAATGCAGGCAGGGGTAGAAATTCGTGAAAATCTCAAGAAAGAGTTTGAGGTAGTGGCGAAGCGTTGGGTGGTAGAGCGGACTTTTGCTTGGTTTAATCTCTACCACCGATTGAGCAAGGACTACGAGTTATTACCGGAGGTGTCCGAGTCAGGAATCTATGCAGTGATGATTCACCTGATGCTGCGTTCTCTCGCACCTTCTTAATCTTTCTTTTTAAACAGCCTCTTATTCATTCACTCCCGATGACAATCAAAACGTGATTACCTTGAATGACAAAAATATGAAATTCGGCTGTTTTTTGATTTGCGTAGGGGCGAAAATTTTTTCACCATTACACCACTTAGAGACTTGCACAATCTGACTTAAGCAGATTCCACATCAATAGGAGAATAGCAAAATTATGACACTAGAAATATCGATTCTCAACAACCTCAAAAAACTGCCTTATTCAATGAAACAGGCTGTATTTCTGTACACAGAATTTTTAGTAAACCGCATTACTGATCAAGGTGATAACTCGATTGAAACTTTGCCAAAAACAATGTCAAAAAAACGTGGTGGTCTAGGCGTTTGGCAAGGTAAGGTCTGGATTGCCGATGACTTTGATGCTCCCCTAGATGACTTTCAGGAATATATGTCGTGAATTACCTAATTGATACTCATGCTCTTATTTGGTATATCCAAGCGAGTGATAAACTGATTCAAAATGTCGCAACAACTTTAGAAGATACTGAAAATACTCTCTACTTTAGTATTGCTAGCCTTTGGGAAATTGCCATCAAGCTAGGGCTGGAAAAGCTCAAACTTGATAACTCATTTCATGACCTTGAGGAATTACTGAAAAGTCTTTCAATTGAAATTTTACCGATCACATTTGCGGATACAGAAACTTATTTGTGTCTTCCCCTTCATCACCGTGATCCGTTTGATCGTATCTTAATTGCTCAGGCAATGAACCGCTCCTTATCTATCATCACCGCCGATTCTGCTTTTGATGCCTACGCTGTTGAGCGGTTATGGTTATGATTTCCGTCGCCCCCCTCAAGGCACTGGTTCCTTGGCGACTCTTGCGCTCCAAAATAAGGTTAATGTTCATTGAAAACTTGTGAGAATTTATTGCTCTGCTACAATAGATAAACCTTTCCATCATACTTTTTTAGCTATAAGTTTTGAGAATTAAAAATGATGATCATAGTGAATGATGAAGTGGATTTTGCAGAGGAATCGTTTTACGACTCTTCCTTACTTAAAACAGAATATATGCAGCGTTATCGAGAAAGATATTACCACGGTAGACAAAAACGTTTTTTCAATCCTTGTCGAAATTATTTGAGCATTATTAATTATTTGAATGAAATTCATCAATATCAAAAAACTCATGCAGCGTCTTTTTCAAAAAGGATAAAAGCCCAACAGAAGAATTGGAAAGAATGTGAATCTATTGTGTCAGAGATAATTGTATATCATAGTTATCTTCGACCAATGTATGAAGGATTAGTGTCTTCCATATTCCTTGAAGCTGATGAATGTGATGTTATAGTTGAACGCTGTGATGGCTCAAAGTATTACCTTGAAATTTTTTGCATAATGCCTAATCTCCCGGAAGAAGGGAGTGCCGATATAAAAACTCACACACAAGAAGCATTTTCATCAGTAAGGCAAAAGCTCTTGAATAAAGCAAATAAACAAAAACAATTTCAAAAGGAGAGAGAAAATTTTGCCGTCATAGAGCTGAACAACCACATCATTGCCAATGATTTTGTGGTTCCAGCATCTTTGTCAGATGGTTACAAAATTAATATTGATCGAAAAACAATGCAATCAGTACATGAAGGATATGACTGGAACAATTCGGTATTTGAATTGCCAGAAACTAGATTTTTGAAAGGAATTATTTGGTTTCATCTGGGAGATTATCAGTATAGAGAAATACTGATTAATCCATACTATGGAAGAAAGTAATTTAAAATAAATTAAACACAATGCATTTAAATAGATGTGTCTTACATCAGCAATTGTCATTATGAAAAAGATTTTCGTCAAAGTCTCTATTTTTAGAAAATATTCTGCATGTTAGTAAATTCCGATGTGCCTGATTTAAGATGGTGCGTCAATCGTCAATCTGAATCTTTTGCATCATGAGTTAATCACTTTGATACACCTTACAATTTCAATCTTGATCTGAAGTGAACCTCTAGCATTGATTCTATATCTTAATGTTTGGAAAGAAGTAAAGTGCCAAAGAGAAGAGGGTGCATGTACGTTGTTTTTTCCACAGGAATAACAACTTTTTCATGAGCAGGCTGGATAGGAACTCCAGGCGGAATCTCCCATCTTTTAAACTCTTCAATAAACCTTTTTTTCTCCTGTTGAGTATACTTATGTATAGGAATAACCAAATAAAACCAAAACGACTTTATAGCAATAAGACGGATTTGAAATTTATTATTTTGAATTCCTTTATTGTTTTTAGTCCCAGTGAATGAAATTTTAGCACATCGCATTCCATTATGGCTAAATTGATTATTTATAACTTCTCCTGCCTCACCGATTAGTTTTGAAGGAGTTACGATTTGAAGTCGAATTGAAAATCCTTTGGGTCTTTTGCTTACCCCTAGTATGTAATCTTTGACTTTGTGATGAGCAGCAATTGCTATCTTATCATCTCCTGTAGCACGACATGAGTTAAATGATATTTTTAACAAGGAACGCAGGAGCAAATCATATGAGTATGTAAACACAACACTATTGCCGGCTTGTACCTGCTCTTTTAATTGATCATCATATATTTCAGCTAAATATTGGTCTAGTTGGCTCAATTGCACATTATTACAGTTTTTACAAACATCTTTGATGACCGGCTCACCTGCGTAAAACCTCCCCGTTTGTGAATTGTAAGTCTTTAATTTAGATTCCCATCGCTGAATTAGTGATTTAGGCCAAATATGCTCTTTAGTCATAGCCGCCTCAATACCGCAATACGCGCAAACTTTAGACATAAAGTAAAACCTTCTAACTAAAATTTGATTATAGCTAACGACCTATTAGAAAGAAACTTCTCCAGCCACAACTTTTAATTTTCGCTACGCTTGTACCATCACTCACAACCCTTCACCCTTGCCGATGGTCGCCTCTAGCCTCCGCTGGACTACCCGCGATTTAACCGCCATGCCCGACGATGGCGACTGGAAGCGTTATGAAATCGTTGATGGAGAACTGTACGTGACCCATGCCCCTCATATTCGCCATCAAAATGCAGGCGGTAATCTTCAGTTTGAGTTGGAGTTGTGGTCACGCCAAACAAAATTGGGCAAACCCGTCAATACCCCCGGTGTAATCTTTTCGCCCTACGATGCCGTGAGCCCCGATCTGGTGTGGGCCAGCAATGCCCGCTTAGAGCATGGCCTAGATGAAGCCGGGCATTTTATCGTTGCGCCGGAATTGGTCGTCGAAGTGCTTTCCGCCGGATCGCAAAATATCCAGCGCGATACCGAAATCAAACTGAAACTCTATTCCCGCTATGGGGTGCAGGAATATTGGATTGTCAATTGGCAACTGCAAACGGTGGATGTATACCGACGGGTGGCGGCACAGCTTGAGCGAGCAGATTAACGTATGTCGTAACACGATCCTGAGACAGGGACGCGATCGCGCTCCTGTCTTAAGGCTACGGGTTAGAGGAGGCTATGAATCAGGTTGCCAATAATGGAATTGGAGAGGCTTAAGATCAGTGCGCCGAGTGCCGCACTCCAGATGCCGTTTTTCAGTCGAAACCCTTCGACTAACTGAGCAGCGAGGGCAAAAATAATCACATTGACCACGAACTTTACCAAACCGGAGGCAAGACCTAGGGTTAAGAACGTGACGGGCAACGCCAAAATGAGCAAAATCGGGGCGACGATCGCATTCAAAACCCCAAACACCAGCCCCGCGATTAACGCCTTATTAAAGCCGTCAATTTCAATTCCCAAGGGCAGGTTAGAAATAATCACTAAACTAATGGTCGTGATCAATGCCGTGATCAAAAAGGTCATCATAGGGGCTAGGCTCCGAAGTTAAAAGGGGATATCGTCTAGATCGTCATTGGACAGGGGTTGCGGTTCTGAATTGGGCAGCGGGGCGGGGGGCGCAACGGGGGCAGGGCTAGACAGAGGCGGGCTATTGAGGGGGCGGCTGTAGTTTTCCATCGACACGACGTTACTGGGGCGATCGCTGCCACTGGCCACATACGCACCGTCTTGTTTGAAAATTTGGGAGGCGTTCAGTTCGGCGCGTTTTTCCTTCAGCCCGTCTGGACGGTCGATGGTGTTCATGCGGAGGTTGCCCTGGATGATGATGCGATCGCCCACCTGATACTGCTCTTGAATTTCCGTCGCCAGATTGCCCCAGCCCACCACCTTAATCCGATTGGGGGGATCAGTGTCCCGCGAGGCCGGGAACTCTACCAACATTTGAGCCACCGGACGCTGATTATCTTGGGTGTAGCGTAGTTCCGGAGCTTGGACAATCTGCGCCATCAAAATACAACTGTTCATAATATCCTCAACATGATCAGCAGGGAGAAACGCCCTCACCCTATTTTAGGAGTGCGCGGTGCGATGGGCATCATTTCTCTTCAGTGTAGCGTAGCGATCGCCCCTCATTAGATCAAAAATACTAATTCATCACCCCGATCACACCTTCATCATCTCCGTCCCCTGCTCGTGGTCAATAAACTGCTGCACCCGGTGGCGATACTCCTTCAGGGTCAAATCCACCCAATCCCGGTCTTCACTATTGGCATACAGATGAACAATCGGCTCCTCGGCATCGGGCAAAATCAGCACCCAATTGTCATTCTGGCGATTAATAATCTTCACCCCATCAATTAACTCCAACTCCTCCGCCGGATGGGTCTCCACCAAATGCCGCATCAACGCCCCCTTCACCGTCCAGGGGCAACGCATCGTATAGGACTTGTACCAAACTCGCGGCAGTTCAGCGCGAATTTGTTCGAGCGATCGCTCCTGTACCGTCAACATCTCGATCATCTTGGCAATACAAAACATCGCATCAAACCCCGGATGTAACTGCGGGAAAATAAACCCCGTTTCACCACTACCACCGAGCACCACACCCTGATTCGCCTGACAGGTTTCCATCAACGCCGTCGGGTTCGCCTTCGTCCGGATCACCTGGGCATCGTGGCGGCGGGCAATTTGTTCGACTGCACTCGACACCTGCACCGGCATCACAATTTTGTTACGCGGATAGGCCGTCAACATCATATCCACCATCAACGCCGTTAAGGTTTCACCCCGAATCGGCAGCCCCCCCTCGTCCACTAAAATAAACTGCTCGCCATTAGCCGACACCTGCACGCCAAAATTGGCCTTCACCGCCTCCACCACATGGCCCAACTGCATTAACAACCCTTCGCGGCTCTCGTTTGACACCGCCGTTTGATTCAAGCTCGCGTTGAGCACCACCGCATCACAGCCAAATTTCGCCAACAGACGCGGCAAAATCGCCCCCGACACCGCATACACATAGTCAATCACCACCTTGGCCCGGCTCATGCGCACCGCTTCAACGTTTAATTGCCGCTCAAAACTCTGACTGTAGGCTTCGAGCATTTGGGAGGCGTAGCTCATCGTGCCAATTTCCGAGATCGCCACCCGGCGCAGGTCTTCTTTGAAATAGACCCCTTCGATTTTTTTCTCTTTGGCTTTGGAAATGTTGATCCCTTTGCGGTCAAAAAATTCGATCAAAATTGAATCGGGGCGATCGGGATGGAGGCGCACATGGATGCCCCCTTCCACATTTTGGGCAGGGATAATCGTGCGGGCGAGGGGGATGGCGGTGGATTCGAGGTTTTGCACGCCGACCCCCGTGGACATTAAACCGGCAATCAGCGATCGGCTCACCATGCGCGAGATGGCCCGTTGATCCCGTGACACCGTGACCATGGCTCCCGGTTTGAGGGTTGATCCGTAGGCGGCTCCGAGTTTGACGGCGAATTCGGGGGTGATGTCAATGTTGGCGAGACCGGAAACGCCCTGTTGACCAAAAAGATTGCGCTGGGCCATATTTCCCCAAATGAGATTGATGTTGAGAATGGCTCCGGATTCGATTTTTTTGCTGGGCCAGACTCGCACGCCTGGGCTGATCTGGGCTTCTTCGCCGACGCTGGAAAGAGACCCAACGACGGCCCCTTCCAGGATATGGGCGCGGCGATCGATACGTGTGCCTCGTGAGATGATGCAGCCTCTGAGGTGGGCTTCTTCCCCGATGATCACTCCGTTGGCGATGATCGGGCGTTTCAGGTTGGCATCGGCTCCGACGGTGATGTTGTCGCCGAGGATGGTTCCGGCTTCGATGTGGACGCGGGGGCCGATGCGGCAGTTGTGGCCGATGAGGACGGGGCGTTCAATGCGGGCGGAGGAGTCAATGTAGGTGTTTTGTCCGACCCAGAGACCGGTGGACTGTTCGGGGTAGTCGAAGTCGAGGGTGAGGCGTTTTTCGAGACAGGCGTATTGGGCTTCTCGGTAGGCATCGAGGTGGCCGACATCACACCAGTAGCCTTCGGCGATGTAGCCGTAGAGGGGTTCTCCGGCGGCAAGGAGGAGAGGAAAGAGGTCTTTGGAGAAGTCGGATTCTTCGTTGGGGGGGAGGTATTGGAGAACGTCGGGTTCGAGGATGTAGGTTCCGGTGTTGACGGTGTCGGAGAAGATTTCGCTGGTGGCGGGTTTTTCGAGGAAGCGGGTGATGCGGTGGTTGCTGTCGGTGATGACAACGCCGAATTCGATGGGGTTGGGGACGCGGGTGAGGATGATGGTGGCTTTGGCGTTTTTGGTTTTGTGGAAGGCGATCGCTGCCCGCAGATCAAAATCCGTCAGGCTGTCACCGCTGATCACCAAAAAGGTATCGTGGAGCAATTCTTCAATATTCTTCACACAGCCGGAGGTGCCAAGGGGTTGCTCTTCTTCCACCGCGTAGGTCATTTGTACGCCAAAATCACTGCCATCCTGGAAATAGTCGCGCATGATGTCCGGAAGATAGTGCAGCGTGGCAATGACTTCGGTAATCCCATTCCGCTTGAGCAGGTTGATGATATGTTCAGCGATGGGACGATTGACGATCGGCACCATCGGTTTGGGGAGATCACAGGTGAGGGGGCGCAGTCGTGTTCCCGAACCACCTGCCATCAGCACTGCACGCATAACTACTCCTGTACTTGTTGTGAGAATTTCGGGGGAAGGGTGGAGTGATTCGTCTTGCTTGCCTTGGGCAATCCATCCTGGAATACAGCCTAGAATCGATCCTGTATCCATTCGGGCTGCATTTTCCACCCGAATTCTATCAAATTCCTCCCCAGTCCCAAGAACTCCGTCTCTGAATCCCAAGGGAATCCGGACAATTTACCGCTTGCAATGGCAGCGATCGCCCCTCCCGATCCCATGATGCCCCGTGCCTGATTGATTGGGGCGATCGCCACAGGAGCAAGAGGCTATGCCTGTAGTGCAAGCTTCTAGCTCGCTGCCGTTGACCATTCTGGATCATGCATCCGCATTGGGAATGGGTTAGGGTTTGAGCGATCGCACCCTAAGCCATGAAATTCGCCTCCACATCATTGAAGTCACTGGGTTTCCACGTCGTATCACCAAACAGAACCAGGGAGCAGTCCAGTTTGGAGAGCACCGCCGTGGTCACATCACTGACAGCCAAACCGCCCACCGTCCGCCGTCGCACCGATCGCAGCAGCACCAGATCGTAGGACTGGGCTTGGTGCAAAATCGCCTTGGCAATATTGTCTTGGCAAATGATTTTGGGAATGATCGGGACGGAGGTGGCAGATTGGGCGATAAATTGATCGAGTTTGTCTTGAAACTGCCCGATTTCTGGCTGGGTGGCGAAGCGATCGCACACATGGAGCACCGTGATCGTCGCGGCGTGGGTTTCGGCGAACCATTGGGCAAACCGCACCGTCTGCAATGCCTGGGGCGTGATATTTTTCACCGGCACTAAAATCCGATGGAGATTCACCGGCTCATCCAGTAAGCGCATCACCGCCACCGGACAATGGGACGACCAAAACACATTGTCAATCACAGTGCCAAAGAGGCGGGCTTGGAGGCTCGTGGTGGGACTCCAGCCCATGACGATTAAATTCGCGTTGGCCTCACGGGCGGCGCGGCTGATCCCGTGGGCAATGTCGTCATCAATGCGAATCCGGGGCTGAGATGCGACGTTGAATTCTTCGCCGACCGCGATCGCCCGTTCGAGGAGGTGAGCGCAGCGTTGCACCATCGCATTCAGTTGTGGATCATCCATATGCACCGAGGCTTTCGCGATCGCCAACGGCACAATATACCCCTGCTCACGGTTCGCCAACAACGCCCCCATTTCAATCAGATAACGCTGGGTATAGGGGTTATAGATGGGGATCAACACCGTAAACCGCTCCGACTGCTCCGGGCGAGCGATCGGCATTTCCTCATTCAACACCGACAGATCCACCGTTTCTAGGGTGGTGGTCACCGTCAGCGATCGCGCAAACCGCCCCGTCAGCACCGGCCCCAAAATCGCCGTCACCAGCATCATCACGATCACCGCATTAAACACCGATATATTGATCACCCCCACCGTCACCCCCACCAACGCCGCCGCCAGCGTCGCCGCCACCTGAGGCAGCGACAATGACCACATCGTGATCATCTCATTCCACGAATAGCGATAGAGCAACTTCGCCACCAACGCCGCCAAAAACTTCGAGCTAATCAACCCCCCCACCATCATCACCGTCAGCGCCAGTTCCGAGGTCAAGGTCATCGCCAAACTCGACAGACTCAACAACAAGCCCATATTGACAAAGAAAAAGGGAATAAACAGCGTACTCCCCACAAACTCCACCTTTTCCTTCACCGGCGAACCGCCCACCACATCATTCACCGCCAAACCCGCCAAAAACGCCCCGACGATTTTATCCACATTCACAATTTGCGCCCCCACCGAAGCCAGAAACACCGCCAACAGCACAAAGAGAAATTGATTACTCTGCTCATCCCCCGTGCGGCGAAAATACACCTTCCCCGCCCAATCAAACCCAAACAAAACGATCGCAGAGTAAACCCCCAACGCCACCAACTGCGCCATTAAACTCGCCGCCGAAAAATCCCCATCATGCACCGACACACAGACCGCCAACACCAACAGCGCCGCAATATCCGTGAAAATCGTCGCCCCAATCGTCACCGTCACCGCTTCATTATTCACCACCCCCAACCGATTCACGATCGGATAGCCCAGCAGCGTATGGGAGGCCAGGAGAGACCCAATCAGAATCGACGCATTCCAGCCCAACCCCACAACACGCCCCACGATAATCCCCGCGATCATCGGAATGATAAACGTGGCGAAACCAAAGCCCAGGGAGCGGTTTTTTGTGCGGCGAAATTGGGCGAGATCAATCTCTAAACCCGCCACAAACATCAGGTAAATCTTGCCAATATCCGCCAGGAGTTCCATCGTCTCACTATCGGCGCTGAGCAAGCCGATGCCATCGGGGCCCAAAAAGACCCCCGCCACCAACAACCCCACTAACCCCGGCAACTGCAAGCGTTCAAAGATGGGGGGAATGGTCAAAATCACCAACAGTAACAGCGTGAAGGAAATCAACGGACTGTTGGGCAGAGCTTGAAAGAATGAGGTCATGGGCATTGGCAAGGGGGAATGGGTGGCCTGATCAAAAATCCGGTCATCAATCTGAACGATGATGACCGAATCTGGCGTAATTTTTTTGTTGTGATGTTAACGCAGTTTGGCGTTAATCGGTGACGTTGGGGCGATCATTTTGGATCATGTTGCGGTGCTCGGTGTTGTGCTCGGTGTTGTGCTTGGGGGAGTATCGTCGGTTTGCAGAACATCATCACCCGCATCAATGTCGATTAGTTCCATGGCTCGCACTAAGGCTTCTTGGCGTTGCATTACGAGGTGATGGGTGGGGATTTTGTCCAGGATGCCGAGTTTTTCGAGGCGGCGTTGAATGCTGCCCGTAGCACCGACGATGAAGACGTGGCGACCTTGCTCGATCGCTTCGTTAATCGCGTTTTCAATGGCGAGGGAGGAGGTCACGCCCAATACCGGCACATCGCTGAGGTCGAGGACGAGGCTTTCGTACTGTTGGATGGCGTTGTGTTCACGGGCGATCGCTTTTGAAACCCCAAAGATCATCGGGCCGCTGAGGTGGAACAGAAGAATCCGGCCCTCGGCGCGATCGAGGATTTGCATTTCCGTCGGTGACAGGATGATTTCATCATCAGCATCGGTGATGGTTTTCACCCGTTGGGATTGGAGTTTGGTCAAGCGTTCAATGGTGAGAATATTCGCCACGAAGACCCCCACACCGACGGCGACAATCAAGTCCACAAAGACCGTTAAGAGGATCACGCCGTACATGATGAAGGCGGCTTTGGGCGAAACTTTGTGGGCCCGCTTCAAGAAGCTCCAGTCCACAATATCGATCCCCACTTTGATCGCAATCCCCGCCAACACGGCCAAGGGAATCGGAGCAACTAAGGGCGCAGCGATCGCCACAATCACAAACAAGATCAGGGCACGAGTCAAGCCAGACAATGCCGTGCGTCCCCCGGTTTTAATATTGACCACGGTTCCCATCGTTGCCCCGGCTCCGGCAATGCCACCGAAAAGACCGGACATCAAGTTTCCTAAGCCTTGCCCAATCAGTTCTTTATCGGAATTATGTTCAGTCCGGGTTAAGCTGTCGGCCACCAGGGAAGTCAGCAGCGCATCAATACAGCCCAACATTGCCAAGAGTAGCGAATCCACAAGCATCAGCCGGAAGTCACTGGCGCTGAACACCGGAACGTGTAGTTTGGGGAGTCCCATGGGGATCTCGCCGATGACGCGGATGTCCACGTTATGGAAGAAGATCAAGGCGACCACCGTGCCGACAATTAAGGAAATTAATTGCGGGGGCACGACTTTGCGCACGGCTTTGGGGGTGAAGTAGAGCAAGGCCACAGCGATCGCAGCCAAGATCGTTTCCGACGGATTAATATTGCCGAGGAGTTCCGGCAGGTTTCGGATCGTGCCGACGACCCCCCCTTTCGGGCTAGCTTGGCCGAGGAAAGGAGCGGTTTGCAGGATGATCAGGATGATCCCAATCCCCGACATGAAGCCGGAAATCACGGTGTAGGGCATTAGGGTGATGTAGCGCCCTAGCCGCAAAAACCCAAAGAGAATTTGGAACAGACCCGCCATCATGACGACGGTGAAGGCCATGGCGAGGCCGTTTTCGGGGTCACTGGCGGTAAAGTGGGCGATCACGGCGGTCATCACCACGGTCATCGGCCCGGTGGGTTCGGAAATCAGGGTGGGGGTTCCGCCAAAGAGGGCAGCGAAGAAGCCGACGAGCACCGCACCCCAGAGACCGGCGGAAGCACCGGCCCCGGAGGCAACCCCGAAGGCGAGGGCCATGGGGAGAGCAATGACGGCGGCGGTTAGCCCTCCGAAAATGTCCCCCTGGACATTTTTAAAGTGAATGGTATTGGTCAGTTGCATGAGTTGTTATCGAGTGGAATGATCCGAAAAATGAGCAATGTTAAAAAGTTGTCTTGGGGAGCGATCGCCCCCGATGCAGTGAGCCTGGGGATACAATCACTTCAGCAAAATGCGATCGCTCACTCCCCTTGAGAATTACGTCCAAAAACCAGCGGACATAGTCTGTCCAATGCAAGGGTCATTGTGATCAGAAAACGGGGGGTACAATGCATTGATCAAAATCAATGCTTACCTGCGATCAATTTATTTTCATCGATGATAAGGGTAGAGTAAAGGCGATGCAACTCATGGACATTTAAGAATTCTTAATGGCTTGAGGTGCGAGGACTTGTGCTATAGCAGTAGTCGATATCGTTAGGACAGGCAAGGAGCTTAAGCCCCTTGTTCCTAGACATCCCCTTGTCCTAAGCAACCTGACTACGGCCATCAATGCCTTGTCATCAAAGTTTGACCGGTTGCCTTCAGTATCCGGCAAAATGGCGCAGGAATGAAGGAGCCGGGAGTATTTCCCGCCCCGCCTGGGATTGAATGCCTGGATCGGTTACTGAGGGGGGAGTTGTGACCCGATCGCCGCCTCAAGATTGGGTAAGTTATGGGCATCGAGTTGAGCGAGCAGCCCGGTGAGGATTTGACGCACGAGGAGCGGCCCTTGGTAGATCCAGCCGGTGTAGAGTTGGACGAGGCTGGCCCCGGCGGTGATTTTTTCCCAGGCATCGGCGGCGCTGAAAATTCCCCCAACGCCGATAATCGGTAACGTGCCTTGGGTTTCCTGCCAGAGGAGGCGGATCACATCAGTGGAGCGCGATCGCACCGGTCGGCCACTGATCCCCCCGGCTGCGGCGGTAACGGCTTGGCCGGTTGGGGCGATGTGGGTGGTGGTGAGGTCGCGGCGGATTGTGGTGTTGGTGGCGATGATCCCGGCGAGGGCGTATTGTTGCGCGATCGCTACCACATCGAGAATATCCCCATCGGCGAGATCCGGCGCAATCTTCACCACGATCGGTTTTTGGCCTGTATTCGCGGTTTGGAGGGCGGCGAAAATGGGTTCAAGTTGGTCGCGGGCTTGGAGCGATCGCAGCCCCGGCGTATTCGGTGAACTCACATTCACGACAAAATAGTCCCCCAATGCTTGCAACCGCTCGAAACTCCCTAGATAATCCGCCGCTGCTGCCTCTAGGGGGGTAATTTTCGACTTGCCTAAATTAATCCCGATGGGAATGGGGAAGGGATGCGATCGCTGGGCCAGGCGCGTTTGTAATGCCGCACTGCCGGCATTATTGAACCCCATCCGATTCAACACCGCCTCATCCGCCACGAGGCGAAAGAGGCGCGGCTTCGGGTTGCCCGGTTGGGGATGATAGGTCACGGTTCCCAACTCTGCAAACCCGAACCCAAAGGCATCCCACAGGCCCGCACCTTCGCCATCCTTGTCAAACCCCGCCGCCAACCCCACCGGATTGGGAAACTCAATCCCCCACAGGGTTTGGGTTAAGCGCGGATCATGGAACTGACAGAATCGGGCGATACTGTCGGGAATGCCCATAAACCGGGTGCGATCGAGCCAAGCGATCGCGGCAAGACTGCGCTGATGCACCTGTTCTGCATCGCCCAGCATTCCGGAAAAAAACACCGGTCGCGCCCATTGTTGATACCAATTCACCCCTACCCCCCAAACCGCCGCTGATAACTCCATACCGTATTGTGCAGCAACATCGCCACCGTCATCGGGCCAATCCCACCGGGAACCGGCGTAATCGCGCTGGCGATCGCCGCTACGGGGCCATAGTCCACATCGCCGACGAGCTTGCCCTTGCCCGTCTCCGGATTCTCAACGCGATTAATCCCCACATCAATCACCACGGCTCCCGGCTTCACCATGTCAGCGGTGATCATCTTCGGTTTCCCGACGGCGGCGACGAGAATATCAGCGCTGCGGGTGAGGGCGGCGAGGTCTTGCGATCGCGAATGGGCCACCATCACCGTGGCATTGGCTTCGAGCAACATCAACGCCATCGGTTTCCCCACTAAAATACTGCGCCCGACGATCACCGCCTGTTTCCCCGCCGGATTAATGTTGTATTCCTTCAACACTTCCATCACCCCATAGGGCGTACAACTGCGCAGGCCCGTTTCACCCCGGATCAACCGCCCCAGATTCGTCGGGTGCAGCCCATCGGCATCTTTATCCGGGTCAATTTCATGGAGCAACGCCACACTGTCGAGGTGAGCCGGTAGAGGGAGTTGAACGAGAATGCCATCGACGCGCTCATCGGCGTTCAGTGCATGGATGACGGCGGTGAGTTCGGCTTGGGTGGTGGTGGTGGGGAAATGCCGGCCAAAGGACGTGATTCCTACCTTGGCGCAGGCCCGTTCCTTGTTGCGCACATAGGCCGCACTGGCGGGATTGTCCCCCACCATCAACACGGCTAACCCCGGCGATCGCCCCCCTTGGGCTTGGATGGTTTCGACTTGGGTTTTGAGGGTGGCTTGAAGTTTTGCGGCGAGTGCCTTGCCGTCGAGGGTCTGCGACATAGGATGATAAGAAATGAGCAGCTTAAGTTTTGGATTGTACGAGAAACTGATGGCCAACGCGAAACTTCTTATACTTGCTTTACTATTCCTGGGGATGCTCGGCATCACAGGTTGCCCTGCCACCCTACCACCCTTGGGCAGTCCTGCCACCATTGATCGCATCCACGCCGATCATCAGGGGCAATCGGTGCGCCTCGTGGGAACCGTGACCCAGCGGGCGATGTTTTTGCAAGGGGGAGCGTATCAACTGCAAGACGAGTCTGGCAGTATTTGGGTGTTAACGCAGCAGCCCGTCCCGGAGGTGGGCGATCGCCTCTCGATTCAGGGGGAAATCACCTACGACGCGATCGCGGTGCAGGGACAAGAACTGGGCGAGGTCTATATTGATGAACGCGATCGCCAATTACCCTCCCTGGTTGACTGACAAAATTAGCCAGATCCCGGAAAGCCCTCACCCTAGCCCTCTCCCTAGGGGAGAGGGAACTGGAAAAATGGATCGGCTCCCCTCGCCCCGTGGGCTACTGCTTATACATAACGTTCAAATGTTGGCCTCGTCTGCGTTTGATCCCCCTAAATCCCCCTTAAAAAGGGGGACTTTTTTGCGTTCCCCCCTTTTTAAGG
>NZ_JAQMTY010000103.1 GCF_028330765.1 Spirulina subsalsa CS-330
GGAGGAGTTGCGGGTGTTGGAGGTGGCGGCGCTGGAGGATTGGGGGAAGGTGCGCCCGGCGATTTTTGGGAATATTTTTGAATCAGCGATCGATGTGGGGGAGCGTCACGCCCACGGGATTCACTACACCTCGGAGGCGGACATTATGAAGATTGTTCGCCCAACGATTTCGCGCTATTGGGAGGAGCGGATCGAGGGGGCGAATACGATTCAGGAGTTAACGATTTTGCAGGAGGAGTTACGGAATTATCGGGTGCTTGATCCGGCTTGTGGGTCGGGGAATTTCCTTTATTTGGCGTATCAGGAGTTGAAGCAAATTGAGCAAGATTTGCTGGATAAGATTGCGGAGCGGCGACGGTCGAATGCGGGACAAAAGCAGATCGGTTTTGTCACACCGTTGCAGTTTTTTGGGATTGATAGTAATCGGTTTGCGGTGGAGTTGGCGCGGGTGACATTAACAATTGCGCGAAAGGTGGCAATCGATCGATTAGATTTGATTGAGCCTGTTTTACCGTTGGATACGTTAGATGACAATATTGTTTGTAAAGATGCGTTGTTTACGAAATGGCCCGAGGCAGATGCAATCATTGGAAATCCGCCGTTTTTAGGTGGCTATCGAATGCGAAAGGAACTCGGTGATAAATATACTGAAAAAGTTAGTCAAGCATTTCCTGAGGTAAAAGACAAGGTTGATTTTTGTATTTACTGGTTTCGATTAGCACATGATCGAATTCAGCAAAGTGGTAGAGTTGGGCTTGTTGGTACAAATACTGTGAGTCAAGGTACAAGTAGAATTGCTTCTTTAGACTATATAACTCAAAATAATGGCTATATACACGAAGCAGTCTCAACACAACCTTGGTCTGGTCAAGCTAATGTCCATGTCAGTATTGTTAATTGGATGCGATATCTTCCCAAAGAATTACATCTTGATAATCAGATTGTGTCACAAATTAGCTCATCTCTGAAATGTACAACTGATGTTTCTCAATCTAAGAGACTAAGAAATAATCATGGTTATTGCTTTGAAGGGGTTAAACCGACAGGAAAGGGTTTTATTATTTCATTAGACAGAGTCAATGAATGGACTCTAAAAGATGCAAATAATAGACTAGCCTTAAAGCCTTTTTTAGATGCAAGAAGTCTAACTAATAATCCCAGTGGTTCTCCTTATAGATGGATTATTGATTTTTATGGAATGACATTAGAAGAAGCTAGCGATTTTATGCTGCCTTTTGAACACGTAAGAACCTTTGTAAAACCGAAAAGAGATACTAATCGAGATCAAAGGGCTAAAGAAAACTGGTGGTTGTCTCCACGGCCACGGCCAGAGATGCGGTTAGCATTATCCAAGCTGAAAAACTATTTCATCGTTCCAAGACATTCAAAATGGTTTATCTTCTTGATTGCAAATTCATCTTGGCTGCCTAGTGATTCAACTAAAGTTGTTTCGTCTGATGATTTTTATGTTTTGGGAATTTTAACGTCTAAGACTCATCGGGTTTGGGTCAAAGCGCAAAGCTCAACCCTAGAAGATCGAACCCGTTACACCCATAACACTTGTTTTGAAACTTTCCCATTTCCCCAAACCCCAGCGCCGAAAATCGTTGAAAAAATCCGAGCGACGGCCACAGCATTGCATGAATACCGTAGCCAAGAAATGGAGCGCAAACAATGGGGAATCACTAAACTCTATAACGCCTACTTTGATGAACCCGCCAGCCAACTGTATAAACTCCATCAACAACTCGATAAACTCGTCCTCCGAGCCTACGGATTTAAGCCCAACGATGACCTCCTCGAAAAACTGTTAACCCTCAACCTCCAACTCGCCGCCCAAGAAGAAGCCGGGGAAACCGTGATCGGCCCTTGGGCCCCGTAGTGGCGTTGAGCCTGAACCTACCAGGGGCTGCCGACTAAAGTGAAGCCGCTCCAATAGAAAGGATGGGTTAAATCGAGGTCGTATTGGGCGAGGCCGGGCGGGAGGTCAAGATTGGCGATCGCACCATCGCGGATCGTCATTTGACCCTGGAGCATTTGAAGTTGGGCTTGGCGGAGGGCTTCGGCTTTAATTAGCGGCGTGGGGGCATTGAGTTGAGCATAGAATTGATCCATTAGTCCCAACGTGCCCAGATCCGATGATTGGGTTGAAAGGCGGCATGGGTGGCGAGGTGGATGACGTTAAAGGTGCGATCGCGGCTATAGGTGCGTAAATTTTTCCAGGGTAAAGTCTTGGTTGAGAAAAGCTCGGCTGGTGGGGTTTTGGGTGATGCTTTGGAGTTCGAGGGGGACGCTGGGCAGGTCTTGCAACTGGTCAAACTCCGATGCACCCATGGCGAGGACGGTGGGATTTTGCACCGTGCGATAGGTGCGATCGGTGAGGCTGAGGCTGGGGACTTGGCCGAGGCTGTATTTTTCAACGAGGAACCGCTCGCCATCGTAGAGCGCCGCGAGGGGAATTGTTCGCAGGGCTTCGCTCATGGAAAATACCAGGGTATCCACATCAAGATCGGCTAGATACGGCTCCAGGGGGCGAATTAACCAATCGTAAAGCTGGCTGGCTGAGGTTTGATACCCATTTCCTAACCCCTGAATCCGACGGCGGAAGGTGGTGACGGTGCGGTTGAGGGTGGCGCGATCGGCTTCGGGAATGATCTGACGCACAACGTTGCTATCGGGGGTAATTAAGATCAGTTCCAAGGCATCGGGTAAGCTCAACGCATAGATGAAGCCGTAGGATGTGCCGGTTTGTTCCCGAATGTAGGTGAAGAGTTCGGCCATATCGGGGGTGTTGGCTTGGTTGGGTGTGCCTTGATTGTTCAGGAGTTGGGCAAAAACATCGGTGCGATCGCCCTCCTCGGCATCGCTGCTACTGGTTTGAGGGGTCTGAGCGCCGGCGAGTTGTTGAAAGGCAGCGGTATAGTCCCGACTCATGAGGGGGGATGGACGGGAACGGCGGTCAACCCAATGCAGAATGAGGGCAAATGTTCGCATTTTTTGTCCTGATTTACCCACTGTAGCCGATCAACAGAGGTTTTCAAACCCTCACGCTGGGTGCAAGGATACGGCTGATTTGACCGATCATTTCAAGACAAAAGAGGCGATTTTTTGACAGTCTCAAAAACATTACTGTTCTCAATATTAAGCCGCTGATGACTAAGCGCGATCGCTCTCTCACGTTGGTCAACTCTTTTGAAACTCTACTGAGTAATTATTCCTATGTTTGGCACTGCCAGAAAAGTGTTGAGAGAGACTCTAGCTGTTTAGGGTTATCGGTAAAAAAGCTATGGGGTTTTGACATGAATTTATGGACTGTGTTTGAGGTGCGATCGCTCCGCCTCAATCTGTACCATCGAGTCCATTCAGGGAGTCCATTCGTGGTTGCAACATTTCGTTAGAATCCACCTATCGCACGAGTCATTGAGGTTAGAATTAAACAGGATTAAACCGATCTAATAGACGGTATCAGGGCCCTGCCACGCACCCTCAACAAGTTCACAAAGGGTGCATCCCACTTTTGCAGATTCCCATGGCTCGCCAGGGAGCACCCTCATCCCCAGCCCTTCTCCCGCAGGAGAAAGGAGCCAAAAGCCCTCTCTTGAGGGAGAGGGTTGGGTGAGGGATTGCATAACTGGGATGCACTCTTCACAAAATCCCCCCATGAAGCTGATCAACATCAACGCTCAATCTAAAAACTGGAAGCTCAGAACGATGATGGCTTTGGGTTTGGGACTGGTCGCATTGATTAACATGATTGTCAGTGCGATCGCCTATTCAACTAACAGTAGCGTGATCAAAACCATTACCTCTGTTGGTCATACCCACGAGGTCAAGTCTAACATTCGCCTCCTCGAAAAAGTGTTAGTGGATGCAGAAACCGGTCAACGGGGCTTTATCTTCGCCGGCAGTGAAAGCTTTCTAGAACCGTATGATCAAAGTCTCGAAGATATTGATCGTGTCTTTCAAGATCTGTATCAGTTAACCAGTGATAACCCGCTACAAACTCAAAATTTAGATGATCTAAGACCCATTTTTGATGAAAAAATAGCCGAACTCAATCAAACCATTCGTCTTAAAAAAAGTAGGCAAGAAGAACAACTAATGGCGTTGGTAAAATCTGAGCTTGGTAAGCGACTGATGGACGAAATTCGGTCGAGGCTCCATGAGATGTATGAGATTGAAGATGAATTGCTACGAGTCCGACAAAGTGATGCTATGCAGGCAAGACGATGGATGCAATTTTCGCTTTTGTCTGGGACGATCAGCCTATTGTTCTTAATCTTTTTTATCTATCGATTGATTGAAAATAACGTCATTCTGCCCATCGAAGATGTTGCGCTGAACTTAACATCTATGTCGTCTCAATTGGCGAGCACGATTGAAGAGCAGGAAAATGTTACGAGTCAGCAGGCTGCTTCCATGAGCCAAACGACAGCAACCATTAGTGAACTGGCCGCCTCTTCTCAACATATGGCGAGTCAAGCGGAATCGAGTTCTGCCCAAGAAAAACAGGTGATTACGCTCACGGAAACGGGTCAGGATTCGATGCAATCTTCAATCGAGAAAGTCACGATCTTGCACGATAATTCCGAAAAAATCACCCACCACACACAACTTCTTGAATCCCAAACGGCTCAAATTGGTTTGATTTCTAATTTGGTGAGTGAGATTGCGATGCAGACGGAGTTGTTGGCGTTAAATGCCGCGATTGAGGCGGTGCGGGCGGGTGAGAATGGCAAGGGATTTGGGGTTGTTGCGTCTGAAATTCGGAAGCTGGCGGATCAAAGTAAACATTCAGCCACTCAAATTAATGGCTTGGTTCAAGAGATTAAACAGTCGATTACGGCAACGACGAAAGTCACCGCAGTCGGGACAGAAAAAATCAATCAATTAATGGAGGTGCTGCAATCCACTGCGGCGATTTTTGAAACGGTGGTGACTTCTGTGCATACGGTGGTGCTCAATTCTCAACAAATTGCCGCCAATGTGAAGCAGCAAGATATTGCCTTGCAACAAATTACGGAGGTGGTGACGAGTATTAATCAAGGGGCGGCCCAAACGGTGATTGGGATTGGTGAAACGCGCACGAGTACGGAACAGTTAAAGCAAAATGCGCTGACGTTGTCGAATTTGGTTTGATGGGCTGCTTGGGGTGCGATCGCACGGTCTCCGCGTGTTTTTTCTGCCCAACAAATCGGCTCGTCCTGTATCGTTGAACCATAGTCCTCTGCTGAAGCCAAAACCCTATGTCTGATCGCTGCGATCGCCTCCTCACCGTTTGGCCCCGGATCACGACGGTGGAGGGGTAGCCATGACCTGCGATCGCCCGTTGTCGTCTTGCCACCCATCCACCCGGATTGATCTCAACGCCCTGATCCAAACCCCCGATCCCTACGACTTTTTTACCTTTAAACCGCACCTCAAAAAACTGATCCTGTCCGGAGCTGCCGATACCCAACATCTCAGCATCCTCTGGTACACAATCCCCAACGGCAGCGTCGGACAGCACCACCACACCCAAACCGAAGCCATCTACACGATCCACGGCTCCCAAACCGATACGAACGGGGTCTATCCCACCGGCTCCCTGGCCTTCAACCCCCCCGGCAGTGCCCACGCCATCACCCACAGCAGCGGCTTTTTTCTGTTGGCCTATGCCTCCCCGCCCAATTTTGACCCCATTGCTCTCGCTCCCACTGCATCCCCCATCCAGATCAACACCCTCGCCCCAGACCTCGACACCCAATACCCCTTTACCCCTGTTCACGAGGCTGTTGCGGTTTACCCGATCCCCCTCGATCCGGCGGGCGGCATCCGTGCCGAGTTGGTGAACCTGACCGCTGCCGGACAATATACCTATCGGGGCAATTGTCTGCTTGTGTTGCAAGGGCGTTGCACCCTCGACGGTACGCCTGCGGCTCATCATCACTTGGTGGTTGCTCCTACCCTGGAGCACCAAACCTATCAAGTCCGGGGGGAGGGCGATCGCTGTCTGGTGTTGGGACTTGCGTTTGAGTCCCCGGCTTGAATGGTGCTACTGCCTATACATAACGCACAACTGTTGACCCATTTGCAATGTGTTGTTGGATAGGTTAAACCCTGTTCACCCGATTGGAGGAATGCGCTAACAAATTTCACCCTCTGAGGTTTCTGTCTGGATATCGCCGCTACGGTGAATCTCTGTCGCTTGGGAGCGGCGAGACGTTGAGCGGCGCTTGAACCCATAGCGATAGCCCACATATCCCAGGGCGAGGAGTTGCAGCGGGAACAATGCGAGCCATTCCCGCGCCCAATTTGCTTCGGGGCCGTAGCGGGACACCGTGGCGAAACAGAGCAGACCAAAGCCAAGACTGACGAGGAAAACGAGGGGTTTTACAGAAGGGCGGCGGGGGGGCATGGGGCGTGAATGCTCTACACTGTGAAGGGTTATTTTGTCGTCTGTCGTCTGTCATGCCTGCCTATACTCTCCCTGCGGATGCTGCCCAGTTGACCGAATCCACGTCGATCGCCATGGCCCGACAGATTCAGGTTGAACCTATCTTAACGCCTCTTTCAGAGCGAGCGATCGCCTCTACCTACGTCACCCAAGGCACAGGACAACCGCCGATCCTCCTCCTCCACGGCTTCGACAGTTCCCTGCTCGAATATCGCCGCCTCCTGCCCCTCCTCAGCGAGCAGCATCAGGTCTGGGCGATGGATCTGCTCAATTTTGGCTTTACCGAGCGTCGCCTCGATCTTCCCGCTGGAACCGAGGCGATTAAAGCCCACATTCACGCCTTTTGGCAGCACTTTATCCAAACCCCGATGATTCTCGTGGGCGCATCCATGGGCGGGGCGGCAACGTTGGATTTTGCCCTCAGTTATCCGGACATCGTGCAACAGGTGGTGTTGCTCGACAGTGCAGGCCTGGCCCCCCGACCGATCGCCGGCAAATTAATGATTCCCCCCCTCGATCGCTGGGCGACGGACTTCCTCAGCAGTCCCCAAGTCCGCGAAAAAATCAGCCGCAAAGCCTACTACAACGATGCTAAATTCGTCACCGCTGACGCGAATCTTTGCGCGGCGCTCCATGTGGCGATCCCCGGTTGGAATCAGGCGTTGGTGAAATTCACGAAGCAGGGCGGTTATGGTTCGTTTAAACGTCAACTACCCCAACTCCAGCAACCCACGTTGATCGCCTGGGGGGCGCAGGATGCGATTCTCGGCACAAAGGATGCGCCGGTGTTTGAGCAGTTGATTCCCAACAGTGAATTGGTATGGATTCCCGACGCGGGTCATGTACCCCACTTGGAACAACCGGAAACAGTGGCAGCGGCCATGATGCGGTTTATCTTAAAATGTGCAAAGAAGACTCCCACTATAAAGCGAGTCCGAGTAGAGTTACCGAAGGTAACGGCGGACGTGCCTTTTAGTGGCGAGATGAATTTGCACCAACAAACAAATCGAGCGACAGCGAGTCCTTTA
>NZ_JAQMTY010000104.1 GCF_028330765.1 Spirulina subsalsa CS-330
ACATTCAGTGGACGTTAAACAGATGCTTGTGGAGGGGAATCTGGACGGGGTTTCAAGACAGAGATGACTTGAGACTAGACAAACCCAATGAAGCAAGAATCCCTCGTTATAATCTTTGATTTAACGGTGGGAGTGTCAATTCTACAACCAAGATCAATACAGCGACTATCAACCAAAGTCCTAAACCACCCGATCGCTGCCTTTCAATTCTGTCGCTCTGTTGCACAATAGAAAAGCCCCCCATCTAGATTGGATGGGGCAATTCTAACGGCAGCCTGAAGGAGAAGTGATGAAGGTTTCGGTGATTATTCCGATCTATAACGGGGCTGAGGATTTGCCGGATTTATTAGCCGGTCTGCGATCGCAAACCTACGATCGCACCGCCGTTGAATATCTCCTCGTCGATAACCACAGCCAAGATCAAACATCGGTTATCGTGCAGCAGGCCGTCCAAGAGTTCGCCGCCCAGGGGATAACGTTGCGATCGCTCCAAGAGTTTGAGATTCAAAGTTCCTACGCGGCCCGGAATGCCGGAATTTTGGCCGCCCAGGGGGAAATTTTGGCCTTTACCGATGCCGACTGCCGCCCAGAACCGGGCTGGTTGGCGAATTTGGTCGCGCCCTTTGCTGATCCTGGCGTGGGCCTAGTGGCGGGGGAAGTGGTCGCCCTGCCGGGGAATTCCCTCCTCGAACGCTACGCCGATCGCAATGAAACCCTCTCCCAACGCCATACCCTCAATCATCCCTTTCGCCCCTACGGCCAAACAGCTAATCTGGGTGTGCGGCGGGATCTATTGGTTGAAATTGGTCTGTTTCGGCCCTATCTCACCACGGGGGGCGATGCGGATCTCTGTTGGCGACTGTTGGCACAAACCCAGTGCCGATGGGAGTTTGCACCGACGGCGGTGGTCAAACATCGGCACCGCTGCACCCTAGCGGAACTACGGCAACAATGGCGACGCTATGGCCGCTCGAATCGCTATCTCCATGAATTGCATGGTGTGCCGTTGATGCGATCGCTCACCCCCCGCGAAGCCCTCTATCGCCTCAGTCGCTGGGCCGTGAAAGAACTCCCCCCCGCCCTGCTGCGCGGCCGCTGGCTCGATGCCGTCAATACCCCCCTTGATCTGATCACCTTCGCCGCCCGCAGTGCCGGCCAGCAACAGGTGCGCCTCCGTGCCGAGATGGCAAACATCCCGCCCTGGCCAGAGCGGGATGCGGATCAACAGCAGGAGAGGTTATGAAGCTTGCTGAATGGGGTCTGGGATCGTGACTTGCCAGGGAACAACCCAATTCGGTTCGGGTAGGGCATGGTTCAAGAGAGACAACACCAAGAGTCGCCGGTAGCGATCGCTCAGTTGCAAGCCCAGTTGTATCGTCGAAGTCGGCAGATAACAGCGCCGGGCTTGCAGTTCATCGGTTAAACCTTGACCCAAGGCTTCACAGAGGGCCTCCACATCATTCGGCGGCACCAAACTGCCCGTTTCCCCTGGCACAACACTAAAGCGCAAGCCCCCCACATCCGAGGCAATCACCGGCGTACCCCAAGCTGTCGCCTCGATCGCCACTTGCCCAAAGGCTTCGTTAATGCTGGGAATGACGCAAACATCCGCCGCGAGGTAATAGAGGGCCAGGTGAGCCGGACTGGTATAGGGGAGCAATTCGACGGTTTCGATCAGGGTGAGGGTGTTGCGGGCCTGTTCGATGCGGCGGCGATCGCGCTCTGAGCTTTGGCCATTGTCCACCAAGATTAAGCGTTTCGGGACATGGGGCGATCGTCCCAACCGGGCCCAAGCCTGCAACAGCACATCCACCCCATGACGAATCGCAAACGACCCCACAAACAACGCGATCCGCTCATCCACAGGTAAGCCCAACTGCTGCCGAGCCGTTTTCGTGTCGAGGTGAATCGGGCGTTGGCGATGGGGAACAGGCTGATGGGGGGTGGGGAAAAATGGGGTGGGAAAGTCACCCATAACGTAGTCTGCTCCGGGCCGCTCAGTGGCCAGCGACTCAATCTCTGCTAAACCATGCACCCACTTCGCCCCCGTGGCCGCTTGGAGAGCATGGCCCGCCGGAATCGAGGCATCATCAACGCTGTGAATCAGCGGGTAATGGGTTCCCTGTTTCACCTGAAACTGACAGAATGTGTCCACAAACTGCGCTTCTGGCAACATCACCACCCGACAGGTCTGATGCTCAACAATGCAGTGGGGCGGCTCCTGATCAGTGCTGTAGGTAAAAATATCCACTTGCCAGCCGAGTTGATCGAGAATGGCCGCAACGGGCAGAATCGGTTCAGGACTGGCAAGGGCAAGGAGCGCGATCGCTTGGCGAGAGTTTGAAGCATAAATCATGAGATCACCGGGTTTGAGCGTAAATAACTGAACTGGGAGGGTTGATTGAGTTTGAACGATTGATCTTGAGATTTCATCTCCCTCGATCGCCATCAGCTTTACAGTCAAGGAAGAGATTTTGGATCATTAAAGCAAGCTCAATGACTTGAAATGGGGTCATTTCGATCCGTACCGCAGAGCAGGAACGCTAGTCTGATGCGAATTTAACATTTTTATTAGATTATGCCTCTAGCATGGCAAAAATACCTAGGAATGGTAAGGGCCAATGGCAGGAAACATGGGCAAAATCACATTGATGCCCAGCCCGCGAACAGTGCAATCGGGTGCGATCGCCTTCCGGCTCCACCCCCCACGCCAGGATCAGCAACGTACCACCACCCAAGGATCAGCCCGATATTCCCGCAAGTTTGATCCAGTCTCGTTCAGCCGCAACTCCTCAACAATGTGGTGCAAGCCCATGGTTTTTCCTGGGCTGTGCCGTTGAGAGCTTCGATGTAGAGGGTTTGGGCTGAGTGGTCAGAGCTAACGAGCTAGTGCAGCGTCAATGCCAAGAATCAGGCTGTTTGTAGGGTGCTGTTAGCGAAGCGTAACGCACCGTCACGTTGAGCGTTGGACTGTACTAGGTTTCAGATTCAGGTTGTTAGGGATGAGGGAATGCAAATCGATGCATCGGCTTTGCAATCGTTAAATGAATCAGCATATCACCGGCAAATGCAACGAACGAGAATAGGATAAAAGTACGAAAAATTATTACGGAAGATTGGGATATATATGGATATATTGCAACAGCAATTAATCGCCTTGGATCGCAAAGTTGATGCGTTACATAAGCTCGTTGAACAGTTGAGTCATCGCCTCAATATTGCTCTGTTGAACGTACCCACGGATCTGCTGAAGTTGGGTATAGATCAACCCGCTGCGACTCCCCCGCCTTTGGGTGAAACGTCTGGCACCATGGCTTATGATCCCGACAGTCTTGATGTTTCGCTCCTCAGTCATAAAGATGTGCTGCCGGATACCCAGGGCTGGGAACATGTGCCGGACTACAACACGACGGAACAAGCCCTGTCACCCGAATTACAGGTTCGTCGGTTAACGGCCCAAGTCACCGCCGCCTATAACCGCATTGCGGCGCTCGAAGAACAATTGTTAGCCCAACGGGGTTCTGGACAGGGTGAACAATTATTCCGCAAATCACACCAAATTAAGTCTTAGTGGGTTTTTGTTGGTTTCAGGGGGATTGTGATCCGTGGAGCCTTGATCTACTGGGGGAATGGGTCTGAAATCAAGGTCATCAACTGCGCTGAATCATGGAGATTGCTGGCAACGGAGAGGATGGCGCAAGCTGTTTGGCGGATGACCTGACTTAAGGCTAGAAATTCTTGGCGGCGCATGGTTTTGTTGAGGAGATAGGGCACGGAAGAATGGGGTGTGAGGGCGAGGACTGCGGCGGCGGGTGTGATGGGGGTGAGGGTGGAATGGAGCGGCGATCGCGGCCCTAGGATGTAAATTCGTCGCAAAGGAACCGGCTCGGGTTGAAATTGTTGTGAGGACTGGCTGAGATCAAGATATTGTTTGTCCCAGGTGGGGTGAGTGGGGACAATGCGGGGCAGAGCGTCGGGTGTACCGTAGAGCAGTTCGACGGAGGAACGCCAGAGGCGGAGGCGAGGGTAACCCGGTGCAACGTGGGGCGATTGGGGTTGATGAATCACCACCACATCATCACTGAGCACTGGATAACCGGCCTGGGACAAAAAGGCGGCGGTGGTGGATTTTCCTGCACCAGCAGCACCGACAAAAGCGATCGCACCTGCGCCCATCTGCACCACACTGCCATGAAGACATAAAATCCCCTGCCAGCGCAACAAGAAGGCCAACACCGGCCCCACCAGATAGGTCACCGTATCCTCTAAGGTTAGCGGCGCTGGCCAAGTGGCGCGGATCTGCGGGGGGGATAGGGTGAGCCAAAAGGTAGTCCCATCACCATAGCGAAACCAATATTCAGATTCGGACGTATTCGTCCAAACGGTTAAGGTGGGCTGGCCGTTGTGATCATGGGCGGGACTTTGATAATACGGGTTGGCTAGGGGCAGAGGGGGAAAGGGTTCTGCCTCTGCTTCTAGGTGGATGTGCAGGTCGGGGGATGGGGCAGCCGTGGCGGTGAGACCGGCGATCGCAACATTGCTCGTGACGGTCAATCCATACAGGCGATACCCATACATTACGCCGTCTTATTGGCTGCAAATTCACCCCCACCCATGCCCACACCATCTGGAGTACCCGTGCCCGGTACGTTCTGGGTCAAGGTTTTGATGTCGCCATAGTGGTGGAGTTGGGGGGGGTGGTAGGGTTGGCGATGGGTGGGGGTGGATGGGTTTAGGGTAGACATGATTTCCATTACTCCGGTTTGCGTTGGGTGGGCACTATAGTTTGTGATAACAAATTCTCGGATGAGCGAAAAGCGAGATTTTTCGTAATTTAGATCCAGAATGACTGAAAAAACAGTAAAACTGCGCCTCAAGCATCAACATTGTAGGCAATTCTGGACAAGCTCACGGGCAAGATCCCGTGAAACGCTGAACAGAATCAGGGATTTAGCACCATCCAGCAGACGATGCGGCGATCGCATGAACGGGCTGAATCGGCTTTGGTTTAGCTCCATTATCCTGCATTTGTCCCAGAGTCCATGGTTTAAATCTGACAAAGGGCCAGGAGGTTAAGCCTGGCCCTAGGAAATTGACACGGCTAAAGTAAGGTATTAAGTAGGGTGCTGTTAGCGCAGCGTAACGCACCAAGCACAGATGTTTCAGCGATCGCAACCATTACATAACTTAAGACGTGCCATGATACTAGTGTCGTGGCACGTCTTAATCGGTGGGTTACGGTGGATTACTGGATTGTAGTGATAGCGAGAGTTGAAGCCGCCTAACCTACAACAAAGTCTGATTTTAGCGATGCGATGGACTTAGGGAATGAGCGATCGCCGCTTGGAGCAAGCCTGGGGGCGTTTAGCTCGTGTGGGTCATGGTGTCCATAGGAATCGGTGGATTCGGTTGGGTGGATTGCAGGTAGGTGACTTGGGTGGGATAGGCAAATTCAATCTCGCGTTGGGCAAAGGCTTCAAACAGGGCAAGGTTGATCCGCTGTTGGAGATCCATGGCGAGGGTGTAGTCACTGCTTTCCACGTAGTACACCACTTCATAGTTGAGGCTGAAATCGCCGTAGCTGGCAAAGTGGGCGCGATCGAAGGTGATCTGCTCTTGGTGGTTGATGATATCGCGAATGATGGTTGGGATGACTTCGAGCTTTTCTTGTGGGGTTTCGTAGGTGACACCGAGGGTAAAGGCAACGCGGCGGCGTTTCATGGGGCTGAAGTTGCGGATGCGGGAGCCGGTGAGGTCGGTGTTGGCGATGATGAGGGCTTCACCATTGAGGCTTTTGAGGCGGGTGGTTTTAATTCCGATCTGTTCGACGGTCCCGACAAAATCACCGACGATGATAAAGTCACCAATACCGAAGGGACGATCCAGCACGATAGAGAAGTAGCTAAAAAGGTCTTGCAGAATGCCTTGGGCGGCGAAGGCGATCGCTAACCCCCCAATCCCTAAACTGGCAACCACGGCGGAAATATCAAAGCCCAAATTATCGAGCAAAAACACCGCACCCACGGCCCAAAACACCGCTCGCAAAATCGGCAGTAGCGCACCGAAGCTCTGTTCTAGTTCCACATCCCCGCGCTTGAGGAGATAGGAACGCACCAGATATTCCGCGAGTTGTGACAAGAACAAAATCCCGATCACGGTGGTGCAGATCACGGCGAAGGACTGGAGGATCTGGGTCAGGATGGGATGGAGGTTGAGGTTGGTGAGGGCGATGTAGCTCACTCCCACATAGGCGAGGCGCACGAGGGGGCGGCTAAAAATTTGGACGAGGCGAGAGTCAAGGGTTTTCTGACTGCGTTGATTGAGCCGCTTCAGGGTACTGATCACCAGGGCACGAACGGCATGAATCAAAAAAAATCCACCGACGAGGGTGGCGATCGCCAGCCCATAGGCGGCGAGGGTATTGTAAAAAAAGGACTGAGTTAAGAACTCGACGGGCATAGATAAATACATCCTTGGTGTATGGCATGATCTGCCATTTACCTTACTCTAAGACCTCCGCTCGATGCGTCTAGCTTAGGGGAGAGGTGAGTCCCTATCTCAAGTGTCAAAAGAGGACTCCCGTTATAGCCGAAGGCTTAACGGTGAGATGAATTTTGACCAACAAAGAAAACTGAGCGAAGCGAATCCTACAGGGTTGACTTAGTCCTGTAGGAAAGTTAGGATAAGGGGGA
>NZ_JAQMTY010000105.1 GCF_028330765.1 Spirulina subsalsa CS-330
ACGAAACCATCACCCCCACCCCCCAACCAGAGCAACGCTTCAACCTCAGTCAAAGCATCGTGCGTCACTCGCGTTTGTTTGAAAAACCGATTTCCTTGGGGATGTTAGCGATCGGCAAAGCCGAGGGCAACTATCGCGTTTTCGTCGAAGCCAATAAACTCTACGTCGAACAAACCCCCCTCTACTTCGGCCACACCGACCCCGGCAACCTCTCCTGGGGCGAGCGCGTCACCAACTACGGCCCCTGTAGCGACCAAGGCCGCAGCGGTGGCAACATCGCCACCGCCGAACAGATGTGTAGCCAACGGGCGTTAGAACGTCTCCCCACCAATCTCCAAGATCTCTACAATGCGGGCATTAATCCCGATACCGATATCGAAGCCGTCATTAATACCGCCGATCTGTATAACCAAGCCAGCCCCGTCCATTCGCGGGTTTTCCCCCAAGCGTTAATCATGGCCTATCAAGGCGGCTTACAAGGGGTAGAAGCCATGGCCTGGGCCCGAACCGCGTCGTTTTATCTCAATGGCAACAATGCCCTCGATCTCCAAAGCGGACGCAATCGCGCCTCTGGGCTGTTGGGGATCTGTGCGCGGGAACGGCGACCGGTGACGGAATGGGAATGTGTCTATGGGGATCAACTGCGCCGAGCGAGGGCGATCGCCTCCGTCCTCGAACAATATTTCCAAGTCTACGGCTCTTAATTCGCCTCAATCCCAGGGAGTAATATGGTGGAGCGGATTAGATACAACAACCATGGCATGGCAGCAGGGCACAGAATTAAAGGGCGGGGCCTATACCGTTGAAGGGCTTTTAGGTCAGGGGCGATTTGGGATTACCCATCTGGCCCGCGATCGCCTTGGTGATCTTCTGGCGATCAAAACCCTCAATCCAGATTCTGCGGTGCTGAATCAGATGAACGATGGCGATCGTCAGGCCTTGGTGGCTAAGTTTTACGATGAGGCGGTGAAGTTGGCCCAATGCAAGCATCTCCATATTGTCAGAGTGCGGGAAATATTTGAGGAGCCGGTGCGGGGCTGGTTTGGAACCCGCCGCCATGCCTGCATTGTGATGGATTATGTGGATGGCTATGATTTATCGAAGCGGCGATCGCCTCAGTTGCCCATTGGGGAGGTGTTGCGCTATGGGCGACAAATTGGGGCGGCGTTGATTGCGGTGCATGAACAGGGGTTATTGCATCGGGATGTGAAGCCGGGGAATATTATTGTGCGATCGCACCGGGGCAAAACGGAAGCGGTGTTAATTGATTTCGGTTTGGCCCGCAGTTTTAACCATCCCTTGACGCAACAGATCACCAGTAGTGGTTTTGCGCCCATTGAGTTACATTCCAACAATTTTGAGCGCGGCCCTTGGACGGATGTTTATGGGTTGGCGGCAACGCTCTATGAGTTGCTGACGGGGAAGCCGCCGGAGGATGCGTTAGATCGCCACGATCAGGATTCCCCGGCAAGTCTCACGCCGCCCCGTTGTTATGTGCCGCAATTGAGTCGGCGGGTAAATGATGCGATCGTCCATGGTTTGGCGTTGATGCCGGGCGATCGCACCCCCTCGATTCCGCAGTTTTTGCGGGAGTTGGGGGTGGGTCAATGGTATGTGCCGTTTCCCAATTGGGATGTGAATGTGTGGGTGCAGGTGTTGATGATGGTGGGGACGTTTGTGGGTGCAGTAGCGGCGGTCATCGCAATTTTTAAAAACTAGGAAGGAGAAACCGGGTTTTTGTTAGGGTGTCGTGGGAAAATGAGGAGATGTAAGCAACCCGGTTTCTGGCCTCAGGGAAGAGCGTACAATAAAATCGCACCCTCCACGAATGTCTCTGCCCTATGTTTTGGCCCGACGGACACGAATTACAAAATGGCAAGCTGGTGATTGAACAGGTTCTCGGTCAAGGCGGCTTCGGGATCACCTACAAGGCCATCCATCAGGGCTTCAATGCTCCAGTGGTGATTAAAACGCCGAATGCCTATCTCCGCAATGACCCAGACTATGCCAAATATGTGAAGCGGTTTATCCGGGAAGCCCGGACTTTAGCCCAGTTGGAACAAAACCCCCACCCCAATATTGTCCGGGTTAAGGATTTATTCGAGGAGGAGGAAGCCCATTGTTTGGTGATGGAATTCATCCCTGGAACGACGTTATTTGATGAGGTACAGCGGCGAGGCCCGCTACCAGAAGCGGAGGCGTTGGCCTATATTCGCCCCATAGCTGAGGCTTTGACGCGGGTGCATGGGGTGGGGTTGGTGCATCGGGATGCGACCCCGGTAAATATCATGCTGCGGGAGAATCGCCAGCCGGTTTTGATTGATTTTGGCATTTCGGGGGAGATTATCCCCAAGTCTCTGAGTTCCAAGCTGTTCGGGAATCGTGCCTTTGCGCCCTATGAGCAGTTAATTAAGGGCGATCGCAGCGCAACGGTGGATATTTATACCCTTGGGGCTTCGCTGTATTACCTGATCACGGGACAATTGCCCCAAGATTGTTTTTCCCGCAAGGTGGATGAAGAGCCATTGATTCCGCCCCAGGAGTTGGTGAAGGTGAGTGGGGAGATTAATCAGGCGATTCTCAAGGGGATGGCGTTGCGGCCGCAGGATCGCTATTCCTCAATGGCGGAGTTTTTGGCGGCATTATCGCCTGTAGCACCACCCAAGCCTCAGCCCTCTGCCAAACCCGCCATTAATCTAGATGATTTGCTGGCCTCTCTTTCCCCCACGCCTACACCTGCACCGCCACCTCGATCTGATGGAAAAATCTATCAGTATGAGATCATCACGGTGAATGAGCAGGGGGGAATTGCCCAACGGCAAAAGGGACAAAATCAGGGTTATTTGGAAAATACCAAAGGATTAAACCTAGAAATGGTGAGGATTCCAGGCGGGGAATTCATGATGGGCGCACCGAATAATGAAAAAGGGCGATCCAATGCTGAAGGCCCCCAGCATCGGGTGATGGTGCCGGAATTTGCCATGGGTCGCACCGCGATCACCCAAGCACAATGGCAGATTGTCGCCCAACTGCCCCAAGTGGTGCGCTCTCTAACCCCTGATCCCGCTGATTTCAAAGGCAAAAACAATCCTGTGGAAACGGTAAGTTGGGAAGACTGTATCGAGTTCTGTCTAAGGTTAAGCCAAGCCAGTGGCAAGCTCTACCGTCTGCCCAGCGAAGCCGAATGGGAATATGCCTGTCGAGCGGGAACAACGACCCCGTTTCACTTCGGCCCCACCCTTTCCCCCCAAGTCGCCAACTATGACGGCAACTATACCTATGGCAAGGGGAAGAAGGGGGAATATCGCCAGAAAACGATCCCGGTGGGGAGTTTGAATGCGCCCAATGTTTGGGGACTCCATGATATGCACGGAAATGTGTGGGAGTGGTGTTTAGACGACTGGCATGACAGTTATCAGGGAGCGCCAACAGATGGAAAGGCATGGATGGACAATGATAATCATTCTCAAGATAATAAGGAGTGGCTAAAAGGGTTATTGAACAATAAATCAACATCAAACAAGCTGCTGCGTGGTGGTTGCTGGGTCAACCTCCCGAAGCGCTGCCGTTCTGCCAGTCGCTACGGCAACGCCCGCGACTACGAGAACGACGGCATCGGTTTTCGTGTTGTCGCCCCCAGAACTCTTTAACCCTCTACCCTTTTTCCCTCTTTCCCTCTACCCGGCGCGAAGCGCCTTTTTTTATTTTTTTAGGATACAGATTTACGGCAATATGCTTTGATCAGAAAAGATGACGGGCTGAAGTATTATGGACGAGTTACCGATTATCCAAAAAACCTATGATCTCATTCAATGGTATGTCCCTATCCTTAATCACTTACCACGTGATCATAAAATGGTGCTTGGAGACCGAATTATCCGGAACCTTTATGAATTTCTAGAGATTCTTATTCTAGCACGTTATTCTGCTCAAAAACACGATTTATTGCGCTCCCTTAACCCCAAACTTTCCATCCTCCGCTACCAAACACGCCTACTGATGGATTTTAAACTAATTTCCGTTGAACGCTACGAGTACATCGCTAAACAAATAGACAGCATTGGTAAAGAATTGGGAGGATGGATTAACCAACAGTCTCCTAAACCTGCTAAAACAACCTAAATTTTCAACCATCATGAAACGATATGGAAATCTTTGGCCTGAAATTTCGAGCTTTGACAACCTCCTCATTGCTGCCCGCAAAGCTCAAAAAGGCAAGCGTTTCCGTCCTGAGGTTCTGTCCTTTAATGACAATCTAGAAGGCAACTTAATTCAACTACAAACCGAACTCAATAACCAAACCTATCAACCCGGAAACTACCATCATTTCTACGTCTATGAACCCAAAAAAAGGCTAATTTCTGCGGCTCCCTATCGTGATCGGATCATCCATCACGCCCTCTGTAATATTATTGTTCCTCTCTTAGAACGCTCCTTTATTGATACCTCCTACGCGAACCGAATCGGCTACGGTAGCCACCGCGCCCTCCAAAAATTCACCACCCTAGCCCGCACTCACCGCTACATCCTCCAATGCGATATTCGTAAATTCTTCCCCAGCATTAATCATAACATTCTCAAATCCATCATTCGCCGCAAAATCAAATGTAAAAATACGCTTTGGCTAATTGATAAAATCATTGATAATAGCCACAGTTTAGAACCCGTTCTTCACTACTTTCTTGGTGATGATCTCCTCGCTCCAGTTTTGTACCCCAGCGGTTTACCCATTGGCAACCTAACCAGTCAATTTTTTGCCAATTTGTACCTCAATAGCTTTGATCACTTTATTCTCCAAGATCTAAAAATTCCTGCCTATGTCCGCTATGTTGACGACTTCGCCTTCTTTGCCAATGATCGTGCTGTCCTTGCCAAAGCTCGCCAAGCCATCGAAACCTATCTCGCCACCCTACGCCTCAAAATTCACCCCATTAAAAGCCAACTTTTTGAAACCCGCCACGGTGCAAACTTTCTCGGTTTCCGCATCCTTTCCAAACAGATCCGCGTTCGCTCTGACAGCCTCCACCGACTACGGGCTAAACTCAAAACCCGCTGGCGAGAATACCGCCATCAAAAAATTGATCAGGCACAATTTGAGCAATCTATTCAAAGCTGGCAAGCCCACCTCAACCATGGCAATACCTGCCATCTCCAGCACCAACTTTTTGATTCAATGCTGGTAACATTGTGATTAAGGGATGAACGATGTTAGCTGCTGCGTGGTGGTTACTGGAACAACAACCCGAAGAACTGCCGTTCTGCCAATCGCAACAACAACACCCGCGACAACAAGAACAACAACATCGGTTTTCGTGTTGTCGCCCCCAGCACTCTTCAACCTGCCGGAATAGCTCAATGGGAATTGAGTTAGCGTGTAATCGAAGAGTTCAGTTTCATTCCTGTGATGTACAAGCATCCAAATATCTCACACCCCAATGGTAGAGAAGTAGGTCAACCCGAAACTCTACCATTGGGGTGCTGTAGCCCCATACCTCTGGGCTGTTGGGGATCTGTGCACGGGAACGGCGACCGGTGACGGAATGGGAATGTGTCTATGGGGATCAACTACGGCGAGCGAAGGCGATCGCCTCCGTCCTCGAACAATATTTCCAAGTCTACGGCTCCTAACCCCTTATGCGCCATCGACGAGCGATCGCGCTATCTGATTATGGCGTTCCATCAATTGGGGTAATTCCAGGGGTAAAAATTGGCCGTTTTCCACGACTTGGCGACCGTGGATAAAGCTATGATCCACCCGGTTCACCTGGCAGAACACCACCCCGGCAACGGGATCATGGTGCGCTCCAGCGAGGGCCAATTGATCGAGATTGAAACTGATAAAATCGGCGGCCATGCCGGGTGCGATCGCACCGATATCATCCCGACCCAAGACCCGCGCCCCGCCCACGGTGGCCAACTCCAACGCCTGCCGCGCTGTCATCGCGGCTGCGTCTTCTTCCCGCAGTCGCGCCATTAGCATCGCCTGCCGCGCCTCGTTGAGCAGGTTCGAGCCATCATTGGAGGCCGAGCCATCCACCCCTAAGCCAACGGGGACATTGTGGGCGAGCATTTTCCGGATCGGAGCCATGCCGCTGGCCAGGCGCATATTACTACAGGGACAATGGGCGACCCCTGTACCGGTGCGCCCAAATTCGGCGATCGCGCCATCATCGAGCTTCACACAATGGGCGTGCCACACATCATCACCGAGCCAGCCCACCGAGGCGGCAAATTCCCCCGGTGTCATGTTGAACATTTCGCGGCTGTAGGTGACATCGGCGTGATTTTCGGCAAGGTGGGTATGGAGACGGACACCGGGATGCGATCGCGCCAACGCCGCCGACTCCCGCAACAGATCCGGCGACACGGAAAAGGGCGAACAGGGCGCAAGAGTAATCCGCAGCATCGCATGGCGGCGGTTGTCGTGGTAGGTTTCGATCAACCGCTGACTATCGGCTAAAATCGCCGCCTCCGACGCTTCCACAAACGCATCCGGCGGCAAGCCTCCCTTACTTTTGCCGATGCTCATACTGCCCCGGCTGGCATGGAACCGCAGCCCTGTGGCTTCGATCGCTTCGATTTCGTCATCGAGGCGCGACCCGTTGGGAAAAACATAAAGATGGTCGCTGGCGGTGGTGCAGCCGGAGAGGATCAATTCGGCGGCGGCGAGTTGGGCACTGGTGGCGATCGCTCCTGGGGTTAAATTTGACCACACCCCATAGAGAGCTTCGAGCCAATGAAACAGCGAACAATTCTGAGCGGCAGGAATCACCCGCGTCAGGGTTTGGTAAAAGTGGTGATGGGTATTGACGAAACCGGGTAAGACGATGTGGCGATCGCCCAGATCCAACACACGATCCGCCGTATCCGTTAGCTCTGCCGTCGTTCCCACCTGCTCAATGACATGATCGCGCAGGAACATCGCCCCGTTGCGAATTTCGCGGCGATCGCCGTCCATCGTCACCAGGGTATGAATATTTTTAACAAGCAACGTGCCCATGGCTCGCACCAGAATCACAATTTAGCCAGAATACCAGAGCCATCCCCCCCCAGCCATGACACGATCATCCTTGCCCCTTAGAGGTTGTTTAAAAAGTGTCTTGAATAGAGAGGCAAGGGGCTTAAGCCCCTTGTTTCCATTGAGTGAGGCTCATGATGTGGATCCGAGTTTAACTTTTCAAGCAGCCCCTTAGTCATTCACAATGACGAGACCGTTTTGGGTGAGTTTGAGGACGAATTGGAGCAGATCATGGGTGAGTTGTGCAGATTCGACGTTGTATTCTGTGAGCAAAATATCGTGGGCGGCTTGGATCGACTCGGCTTGGTCGAGTACGGCGATCATCCGGGTTCCGATATCGTCTAAGCCAAAATATTCTTCGCTTTTGAGATTGAGTAAAACAGATTCGCCGGCGAGTTCTTGAATCAGGACATCGGGGGAGAGGTTGATCTTGCTGGTTAGTGAGGGGTGGGACATAGGGTGCTTAGATAACGTTCGATCAGGAGGATGGCGACGATGTCATCCACGGGGCGGGGCGGGGTGCGGAGGCCTTGGGGGATGAGGCGGGCGAGACCTTTGGGGGGGAACATTTGCCAGTAGCGATCGCGGGCTTCGAGGGTGCTGTTGCGTTCATCCACGGGGGCGAGGGTGACGGAATCGGCAAACCAAAGGCGGAGTTTAGCTGTCCACAGTTTGGAGGTGGTTTGATTGCCGATGACGAGCGTTGTAATCTCATAGTCGGTTTGCCATTGGCGGAGGACTAATTCCACGCTCTCCGAGGTCACCACCTGATGAGTGACTAAACACCCCCTGTCATCCGTGAGGGCAATACCGCATTTATCCCGTCCGGGGTCAAAGCCTAAAATCATGGCCGTAGCTTGAATGGTGGGTGAATGGTGGGGTGAGAATAACGCCACTGTACTGCCATTGTACTGTGGGATCACGGTGTTGCTGGTGGAGGTAAGCGGGCGATCGCCCCCTCTAATCCCCCCCATGCAGACCGTACCCTCATGCACCCAACCATCGAACAAGGTGTCTATTTGTTACGCTAAAGCTAACAAAACGTAACGCCTGAATTTAAATCCCCCTATCCTTTCTGAGTTTGCTTCATGCTTCTTCATCTCAGCACCTGGCCCGAAGTTGAAACCTACCTCAACACCTCCAAGGGCATCATCATCCCCATCGGCTCCACGGAACAGCACGGTCCCACGGGGCTAATTGGCACGGATGCGATCTGTGCCGAAGCGATCGCCAAAGGAGTCGGCGAAGCCACCCACGCCCTCGTTGGCCCAACGATTAACGTAGGCATGGCCCTGCACCATACCGCCTTTCCCGGCTCCATGAGTCTGCGACCCAGCACCCTGATTTTAGTAATTCGGGATTCTCTCACCGCCCTCGCCAAAGCCGGATTTCGTCGCTTTTTCTTCCTCAACGGTCACGGCGGCAACATCGCCACCCTCAAAGCCGCCTTTGCCGAAACCTACGATGCCCTTGACCCTCTCACCGAGGGCGATCCCCTCCGCTGCACCGTGGGCAACTGGTTCATGGGTCGTTCCGTCTACAGCCTTGCCAAAGAACTCTACGGCGATCAAGAAGGCTCCCACGCCACCCCCAGCGAAGTCGCCCTCACCCAATACCTCTACCCCGACGCGATCAAAACTGCGCCCCTCAGCCCCACAGTGAATTCCGGCCATCCCATCTACGGCGCGACAGAATTTCGCCAGCATTACCCCGATGGCCGGATGGGGTCAAACCCAGCCCTAGCAACGCCAGAGCATGGTCAGCAGCTTTACGAAGCAGCCGTGAAGGATCTCAGCAAAAGTTACCTCGAATTTCTCAGCCGCGATTAACACCTGCGCCGTCCAACCTTGACCAAACTTGAAAACTATCTAAACAATTCAGAGTGAAGACTCCTCCGAGTTCTAAATTTTGTTAAGATTTGAAAACTATAAACCCACCTTCTGATGCTAAGTGAGTTAGATCCTAAAGGAAGCAGGATTACTTTCCTAGCGGTGAGTGATGTAGTTCTACGAAGAGGATCGTCCGAGCCATGAGCATGGAAACATTAGAATTCATCATCTATCCTGATGGCCGTGTCCAAGAAACGGTCACCGGCATCATTGGCCGCTCGTGCCAAGAGGTCACCGCTGCGATCGAAGCTCAATTGGGTCGGGTGGTGGCCACTGAGCCAACGTCTGACTATTACGCGCAGCCGGAACAGCAGTCCCAAACCGCTCAAAATCAGCAACTCGATTGGGATAGCTGATCCGCTGAATGTTTTTGTACTTTATCCACTTTTTGATTTAGGTTTAGCCCACTATGTCCCATTTCAGCACTGTCAAAACTCAAATCCGAAACTTGACCTCTTTGAAGTCTGCCCTCAGTGACATGGGGATTGATTGGAAAGATGGGCCGAGTGCCGTGCGTGGTTACCAAGGCCAAACCCATACCGCTGATGTTGTGGTTGAGCAAGACAATCACTATGACATCGGGTTTAGTTGGAATGGGCAAGCCTATGAGATGGTGGCGGATCTGCAATATTGGCAGCAACCCTTGTCGGTGGATGGCTTTGTGCAGCGGGTGACGCAGCGTTACGCCTATCACACGGTGTTAACCGAGACCCAAAAGCAAGGATTTCAGATTACAGAAGAGAATAAAAATCAAGATGGTTCGATCCGTCTTGTGGTTCAACGTTGGAGCTAAAACATGGCGGAATTTGACGCGCATCCAGACCAAACGGGTTTAGAGCCAGAACTAGGGGGCATCTTTCGGGATGCTCCGGAGCGGAGTGGGTTTGAGCCGGAACTGGGGGGGGATGTGCGCCAAAAGGGGGTCTATGTGGATGAGATTACCTGTATTGGCTGTAAGCACTGTGCCCATACCGCGCCCAATACGTTTTATATTGAGCCGGATTATGGCCGGGCGCGGGCGATCTGCCAGGATGGTGATTCGGAGGCGTTGGTGACGGAGGCGATCGATACTTGTCCGGTGAATTGTATTCACTGGGTGGACTATACGGAGTTGAAACACCTGGAGCAGGAACGGCAATACCAAGTGATTCCGATCGCTGGTTTTCCAGTGGATGCGGCCTATAGTCAGCGCAAGAAGCGCGATCGCAAGCATCCCTAGTGCAGCGTCAATGCAAAGAATTAGGATGTTTGTAGGGTGCTGTTAGCGAAGCGTAACGCACCGTCACGTTGAGTGTTGGACATTCAATACAATCCGAATATTAAGTCTTGACGCTGCACTAGGCTCTCGTGCCGAACAACATTAAATGCCCAAACACGATTAAGGAGAGGTCAATGCCTCTCCTTTTCGGTCTGTGATGGTGTGGAGTGGGGGCGATCGCAGGCGAGCATCATCACCTGACCTAGCTCACCACTAATTGCCCTTCCGTGGTTAAGCCAATCGTGCCATCTAACTTGGTATTTTCCAACTGCGTCCCAATCAAGTTTGCGCCAATCAAATAGGCCCCAATCAATAAGGCACTGGACAGGTTGGTATTGAGCAGATTGGCATTCGATAGATTGGCATCGGTCAAGTTTGCCCCCACCAAATTCGCATCACTCAGATCCGCCCGCACGAGCTTCGCCTCGCTGAGGTCGGTGCTTAAGAGCTTCGCTGCGACGAGATTAGCGGTGCTCAAGTTAGCCCCGCCTAAATCGGCACTGCTGAGATTAGCACTGTTGAGTTTAGCCCCGATTAAGTTCGCACCAACGAGCTTGACCGCCCGCAGATTCGCTTCGCTGAGGGTGGCATTCACCAACATGGCAAAGGTTAAATCTGTCCCACTGAGGTTGGTTCCGTTCAGGTTGGCATCAAAGAGGTTAATTCCTTTGGCATCCGCGCCCCGAATATTGGCACGGGTGAGATCCGTTTTAACGAAGTTAGCGTAGCTAAGATCCGCACCGCTGAGGTTGGCACCACTGAGGTTTGCTCCGCTGAGGTTGGTGCAATAGAGGCTAGCACCGCTTAAGTCTGCACCGCTGAGGTCAAAATTACTCAGGTTTGCGTGGCTGAGGTCGCCACCTTGACATTTTTTTGTCTCTAGGAGTCTTTCGATATCTCCAGTGTTGTCAACCATAGGATGTCGTGGGTGGGGTTAAAAAGTCACAAAGCATTCTATCAGTACCTGCCACGAGTTGCCAGTTAATTCTAAGCTTTCCTGGCATTTTGGCCACTGCTTATTGCCAAGAATTAGGATTTTTGTAGGGTGCTGTTAGCGAAGCGTAACGCACCGTCACGTTGAGCGTTGGACATTCAATACAATCCGAATATTAAGTCTTGACTCTGCACTAGCATGCGTTTGCTTCTCCTTTGATCAAAGCAACGAGCTAGAAGCTCGCGCTACAGAGGATTCTAAGAGTGTGAGCCTCTGGCTCACTGATCCCAACTCCAGTTTAGCAACGGGGATTGGTATCAGTGGTGGACTTTAGAGAGGCGATCGCACCCTCAGCCGCAATCACTTCAGCAGAACAATGCGATCGCCATTTTTTCAAGCCGATTTGGCGTTTTAGCCCGATCAGATCCAGTGTCGCCCTAGATACTATCGAGAATCGCCTGAAATGCCGCTTTTATTTCTTGGGTGACTTGATCCGTGGGAGCGCCTTGGGTGGCAGCACGCAGGGCACGGGCAAAGGCAGCGACACCATTGGGCGCACTGTCTTTGTTGGCGATGCGCTCAAATTCATTGACCACCGATTCCGTCACCATCCCCGTGACACCGGGTGGCACTTCGACCGCTTCACCGCTGAGGGCTTGCTCTAGGCCACTACTAAAAATCGTCACTAACGCGCTGCGCAATTCGGGGCTGAGGGCGGGACGGGCGGCGGGTTCTTCTAAAACGATGGGTTCTGAGGTGGCCGGTGGGGGAACGGGAATTTCGACGGCTTCGGCGTTGGGGTCGAAGCGGGGCAGGGTGTCATCGGCATGGGCGGGAGCGGTGGCGATCGCCATCAAACCGGACAGAAGAACAGCGGCGGCAGAATAACGCATAGGTCAACTCGAATAGGGTGGACTAGGGTGAGGGATTCAGGGGTATAGATCAGCGATCGCGCCCCTTTGTTCCCTTTTGCCCCGCGAGCTTCTCGGTCTAAAGCTCAGCTTGGCGCGGGTTATAGAGACTCATCGCCTTTTCTAATCCCTGTTTTAACCCAACGGTCACCGCATCGGCGGCCAAATTGAGCACTTCTTTAATAATCGGGGTTTCTTGGGGGGTGAAGCGGCCTAAAACGTGGGAAATGGTTTCTTTTTCGGGGCCAGAGCCGCCAATTCCCAACCGGAGACGGGGAAACTCTTGGGTGCCGAGATGGGCGATCGCCGACTTCATCCCATTATGTCCCCCCGCCGAACCCGACAACCGCAGCCGCAGCCGTCCCACGGGCAAATCCATATCGTCGTAGACCGTCAGCACCGATTCTGGCGGGAGCTTGTACCAATCCAACGCCGCCCGGATCGATTCCCCGGAGCGGTTCATGTAGGTGGTGGGTTTGAGGAGGTAGAGTTTATCCCCCGTGGGGCCGCGACCGGTGGCGCAATAGCCTTTAAAACGACGGTTTTCCTGCCAGGGCATCGCCCAGCGCTGGGCCAGTTGATCCACACAGTCAAACCCGATGTTGTGGCGGGTGCGATCGTATTTGGGGCCCGGATTGCCGAGGCCGACGATGAGTTGAACAGGAACAGGCATGGGACAAAAAAGGGGGTGCGATCGCTCACTGTAGCGAATTTAGTCCGGTTTGGCGAGACGGGAGAGGCTCACCGGACTGAGTCGGCAACACAGGGCCCACGCCGCGAAAAATGTTTGTTTTTGCGCGAGAAAACTCTGTACCATTGGGACAACGCTTAGGCAATTCAGGATGTTAGCGACTACGTTTAATACTATCGTGACCATTGGCGGCATTACGATTTTGCCCCTGTTGGTCTTGTCTATGGTGGCCGTGGTGTTGATTGGGGAACGCCTCTGGTTTTGGTGGCGCATTCATCAACAGCAGCGGCGGTTTATGTTGACCGTTTTGGGGGCCTATCGTGAAGATCCCCAAGGTGCGATCGCCTACCTCAAAGGCAAACCCACCCTGCCCATCGCCCGCATTTTCCTCAACGCCCTGATCCTCCCCCAGCCCACCCCCGAAGAATTTTGCCTCGCCCTCGAAACCGCCGCCCAAGCAGAAATGCCCCTGCTCAAACGCTTTAACACCGTTTTTGAAACCATCGTCACCGTCTCCCCCCTCCTCGGACTGTTGGGGACAATCCTGGGACTGATGCGCACCTTTGTGAATCTCAACCTCGGCGCTCAAACCATGCTCCAAACCGCAGGCGTAACGCGGGGCATTGCCGAAGCCCTGATCTCCACCGCAGCCGGATTAACCCTCGCCATCATCACCCTCCTCTTTGCCAACCTTTTCCGTGGCCTGGCCCGGCGGCAATTTTCCCTGATCCAAACCGCAGGCGGTCAACTCGAACTCCTCTACCGCCGCAACTACCGCCAACCCACCTATTCCCCCAAACCCGCACAGCCCTACCCAGATGAATTCTCTGATGCTGCCGAGTCTTAGCGATCGCACTGCCTCATCATCTACCCATCAAAGAGACTCAAAAAAGACCTGAGTTTAGCCAAAATCTCATGCTCTAAGTTCAAGATCTGCGATCCTTTAATACTTAACACGGTATCAAAATTTTTCATCGAACATTTTCGCTCTGCTTGCTTGCGCTCTTTTTTAGAACAGGTATCGTATCGCAAATAAATAGACCACCAAAACTTATCAAACTCTTTAGCTGCGATCGCTTGCCCGGCTTGCCCCACACAATCCCGCCAAGACTCTAAACAATCGGCATGGGGCGACGGTTGGGCTTTGATCGTCTTGAGAAGCGTTTCTAATTCACCGTATTGATTGACATTGGTAAAATAGCAGCCTAACTCAAAGGTGATTTTTTCATTGATTCCCATTTCAACCAGTTCACAGGATTGAGTGAGGCGTTGCGATGGGGTAAACACAGCCTCTAAACAGCGATTAACAAATTCAATCCGCTCTTGTTCTGAATAATTATCTTGATCGATGATGATTCCAATTTTTTGAATGTCTCGCTTTTGCAGACTCGCGGCTAAGTCTTTCAACGTTTGGATTAGTTTTTGTTCGCTCAAACCATTCAAGCACTCATAGTCATCATCACCAATACAGATCGGAGCTTCGACATCAATTTTATAATTGAGGTATTCGATGAGATATTGTAGAAAATATTGATCGTTTTTACTTTCAACGATAAGAATATTGGTCATTGCTCAAGAGTTACTCCCCTCGAATGGGCTTGCCACGTTCTAGGGCATAGTCCAGGGTTTCAATATCTCGATTAATCGCGACGATTTGATCATCTCTCGGACTCCGTGCAAGTTCAAAATAAGCCCCATCTCCCGGATAATCATGACCGGCCCGCGCAAAGGCTTTAATCATCTCCAAACTATGGGTCGTCGCAAAAATCATCGTGTCTAGTTCATTGGCTAACTTAAATAGAGCATCCCAAAACTCTTGCTGGCTACTATAATGAATCCCATTCTCAATCTCATCAATCAACAAAATATTTTGCTTTCGATCTAGCAATTCAAGGGTAATAGAAATGACACGATTAACAGCATCACCAAACAACGAAATAGGTAGTCTTTGCTGATTTTTGCGAGTCAGATATAATGTTGGCTCATCTATAGAAAATGTTTCAGCATTTTCTATAGATGGGTCAAGAATTTGCAGTATCTTCAGAACCTCATTACTTTGGTCATGAAATCTAATCAAATCATAGTGTTGTGCAATGATTCGATTACTTATTCCAAAAGAAGTATTAATTTTGGGTCGCAATCTACTAGAAGTAATAGAAGAAAAAATTTCTTTTGAATTTGCACTGATACTAGAATCTATATCTTCTGCACCATCTACCTTTAGATTTATTTTTAAAACTGATTCTGTATAATCATAGTCTTGAAATATTCCTAGGTCTTCTAGTTCATACTCAGAATCTCTAAAAAGACTTTGCTGAACATATAAAGTATTAGAGATATTGATCTTTCTTTTTTTGTTTTGAGATCCAATTCCTTGGATCTCAATATCTTGAGTAGTATTGCGGTCATAAAAAAAGGTGTCCCACACTAATTTGAGTGTACTTTTTCTGAACTTTGTCGCTTCTTTTCTGAGTTTTTTGAGTTCAATAATGGATTGAGGGGTTGGGTAAAAGTAGAGGAGGAGGGCTTCGAGGAGGGCGGTTTTTCCGGCGTTGTTTTTGCCGCCGATGAGGTTGACTCGTTTGAAGCCTTGAACGTCGAGATGTTCAAAGCAACGGAAATTTTTAATGCTAAGGGATTCAAGCATTGTGATTGTTCCTAGGTTATGCGGAGTCTTCATCTCTGCTGTTTACTGTAGGATATTTCTGGCCGATCTGTGAGGGAGCGATCGCACATCTTGATCGGTCAGGGGGTTCACCGATCCTCTTTGCCAACCTTTTTCGCGGCCTGGCCCGGCGGCAATTTTCCCTGATCCAAACCGCAGGCGGCCAACTCGAACTCCTCTACCGCCGCAACTACCGCCAACCCACCTATTCCCCCAAACCCGCACAGCCCTACCCAGATGAATCCTCTGATGCTGCCGAGTCTTAGCGATCGCACTGCCTCATCATCTACCCATCAAAGAGACTCAAAAAAGACCTGAGAGGCTGTTTAAAAAGAAAGGTTAAGCAGGAGCCAGAGAACGCAGCATCCGGTGAATCATCACTCCATAGATCGCTGACTCCGAGACTTCAGGTAACAGTTCGTAGTCCTTGCTCAATCAGCGATATAGATTAAACCACCCAAATGTCCGCTCTACCACCCATCGCTTCGCCACCACCTCAAACTCTTTCTTCAGATTCTCCCGTATCTCAACCCCTGCCTGTACTAACAACCAAACGCACAGGCGAAACTTGTCCCCTCGATATCCCGCATCGGCCAGCACCGTCTGTAGTCTCTCCACAATTTCGGGATATTGCTCTTGTCACTCCATCAACCCATACGCTGCACCCACTCGTTCTTGACCATTGGCTTCTGTAACGATCACTTTCATCACCTGACCTCAGGAATCCGCAATCAGATGACGCTTGCGCCCTTTCACCTTCTTGCCCCCGTCAAAGCCATAGACCTCCCCCTTTTTCCCGTCGTCTTGACAGATTGAGAATCAACGGCCACCACTGAGGGCAAGGGATGCTTTCCCACTTGCTGTCGCCTTTGTCGGGCCAGGGTTTGGTTAATCTGCTCCCACACCCCCTCCACTTGCCAACTGCGGTATTGACATACTCCCCCACTAAACCCTACGGGCTATAGTGGGGGATTCTGAACAGCCAGTTACCTGACCATTTATCCACTCAAACAACGAGAGTTGCAGAGGGTTGCTAGGCTCAACGACTAACGCCATTGATTTATCCT
>NZ_JAQMTY010000106.1 GCF_028330765.1 Spirulina subsalsa CS-330
AAGTTTGGTTTTTCGCTCGCCAGTTCATAGGCTTTGTTCAGACTTTTTTTACCTGGGGACGGAAGGCTTTGAGTTGGCTAAACTCTGACATCTCTGTTTTGGGTACTCCTCATCATTTTTAGGCACACTCTAGCCTCCACAACCCTTGCTGACCTCTATCTTTCAGGATATCTTCAATTATCTAATACATCTGTCTCTGTAAAACCCCTACAGGATTAGCCTCCGGGCTGGGTGAGGATTGAAACACACCCCGATCCCCAATGCAGAAACAGGGAATCCCATTGCACCCGGCCTCCGGGCTGGGTGAGGATTGAGACGCCCGTTCCCCACGGTTGAAATCCATCTGATTGTAGGTATTGCACCCGGCCTCCGGGCTGGGTGAGGATTGAAACCTGAGTTGAGAAGTGGATATTTGTACTTGTTGCGGATTGCACCCGGCCTCCGGGCTGGGTGAGGATTGAAACAATGCTCCCAGCTAAAACTTGGCTGTCTTTTCTATTGCACCCGGCCTCCGGGCTGGGTGAGGATTGAAACAAGGAAGCGCCGCCGCTGATCATTGATGACTAAGATTGCACCCGGCCTCCGGGCTGGGTGAGGATTGAAACTAGGAATTGCACACGCTTATCTGTCTGTGTGCGTAATTGCACCCGGCCTCCGGGCTGGGTGAGGATTGAAATACTAAAACACAAAATTTTTGATGCGGTTGATTACCCCAGAGCACCATTATCAACAAGCCCAAGCCAGTCTCCAGCACACCCTTGATTGGTATGCCGGGTTTCAGCGCCATGGGCGGTATCTACCCAGTCCGGAACTTCAGGCGGCGGTGCGATCGCACCTGCAAACCATGAAAGCGGCCCTAACCAAACTCGAACAGCATGCCGTGCGGATTGCGGTGTTTGGGTTGGTGAGTCGGGGGAAGTCGGCGGTGTTGAATGCCTTGGTGGGGCAGAATACGCTGGTGACGAGTCCGATTAATGGGGAGACGAAATATCCCCAATCGGTGCGTTGGCAGCTTGACGCAGAAATGCAAATTGAACTGATCGACACGCCCGGACTTGATGAAATTGAAGGGCAGGGGCGGGCGACGATGGCGCAGGAGGTGGCACAACAGGCGGATTTGATTTTGTTTGTGGTGGCGGGGGATATGACGCGCACGGAATATGAGGCGTTGCGGGAGTTGCGACAGGCCCATAAACCGCTGATTCTCGTGTTTAACAAAATTGACCTCTATCCTGACGTGGATCGCACTGTGATTTACCAACAGTTGCAGCAGTGGGCGGGGGATGGGGGACTGGATCGGGAGTTGACAACGTTGATTTCCCTGGATGAAGTGGTGATGGTGGCGGCCGATCCGGCTCCGTTTCCGGTGCGGACGGAATGGCCCGATGGGCGAGTGACGGAGACCTGGGAAACGCCGCCGCCCCAGATTGAACCGTTACGGGCGAAAATTTTCGATCTGTTGCAACGGGAGGGGCGATCGCTCCTCGCCCTCAATGCCCTCGTCCAGGCCCGCCACGCCACCCAAGCCCTCGTCAGTAAAACCATTGAACATCGGGCCGCCGAAGCCGAAGCCTTGATTTGGAACTATGCGAAGTGGAAGGCGGTGGTGGTGGGCTTAAACCCGATCGCGCTTTTAGATGTGGTGGGGGGTGCGGTGACGGATTTGGCCCTGATTCGGAGTTTGGCGAAACTGTACGGGTTGCCGATGACCAGTTTTGCCGCCGAAAAACTCTGGCGCAAAATCCTCTTCAGTTCTGGTACATTACTACTAGCAGAGTTTGGCAGCAATGCGGTGCTGGGGATCGGTAAAAGTGCCAGCCTGGTGGATGCCTCCCTGTGGGGAACGTGGACAACGACGGCACTTCTACAAGGGGGTCTCGCGGGCTACGGTTCTTACGTGGTGGGCAAGGTGGCGCAGCAATACCTAGAGCAGGGCTGTACCTGGGGCGATCGCGGCCCTAGCACCGTAATCCGCACCATCCTCGCCCAAGTGGATCGCCAGACGATCATCGATCGCCTCCGCCGCGATTGGCTCAATTCTTAAGGATAGCCGGTTTGATTTCGCCCTCATCCCCAACCCTTCTCCCCCAGGCGAAGGGAGTCTCAAGCCCTCTCCTACGGGAGAGGGTTGGGTGAGGGGTTCTGCCCAAGCTTCAGCCGTAACGTTCAACAACACAACAGCTATGGAACTGATTTCACGCTCGGTCTCGGTGGCCGGGCTGACGGACTACATCAAAAGCAGCCTCGAAGATGACCCGGTCTTGCAGCATGTCTGGGTAACGGGGGAAGTGACCACCGCCAATGATCATCGGGTGGGGTTATTTTTGACCCTAGCTGATCCGGTAGAAGAAGCCACGGTGCAGGGGGTGGTATGGGGTCGGATGCGGGCCCAGTTGAAACATCATCCCCAGGTGGGCGAGCAGGTGGCGGTGTTGGGCAGTGTCAGTCTCTACGCGAAGCGAGGGGAATATCGGCTGCAAATTGTCCAGATTTTGCCCTTGGGGGATGGGGCCCAGGCGTTGCGGTTGCAACAGGTGCGATCGCGCCTCGCCGCCGAAGGTCTCTTTGATCCCCTCTTGAAACAACCCCTCCCCCCCCATCCCCGCACGATCGCCGTCGTCACGGCCCCCACCGCTGCGGCCTGGGGCGATATCCAACGCACGATCCAAGCCCGCGATCCGAGTATTCACATTCTGTTCTCACCGGCCACCGTCCAAGGTGAACAGGCTCCCGACAGCATCGCCACCGCCCTAGACCGGGTGGAAGCCGACGATCGCGCCGAGGTGATCATCCTGGCGCGGGGGGGCGGCGCAACGGAGGATCTGGCCTGTTTTAATGATGAACGGGTGATCCGAGCGATCGCCGACTGTCGGCGGCCCGTGGTGACGGGGATCGGCCATGAGCGGGATCAAACCTTGGCGGATCTCGTCGCCGATGTGACGGTACATACACCCACAGCCGCAGCGGAACGGGTGGTTCCCTCGGCCCTGCAACGGCTCCACGACCATCACCAGCGGCGCGATCGCCTCCTGCGAGCAATGCAAACCCGCCTCACCCAGGAAGCCGACCGCCTCCACACCTGCCGCGATCGCCTCCACCGCCTCCCCCAACAGGCCCCAAGCCTCCAGCAAGCCCGCCTCCAAACCCAAATTTTCCGCGAAAAACTCGCCGCCCTTGATCCCCGTGCGGTGTTGCAACGGGGCTATGCGATCGCCCAACGGCCCGATGGTGCGATCGTGCGGCGGAGCGATACCCTCACCCCCGGCGACACCCTCACCCTGAAACTCGCTCAGGGCACGGTACAAGTCACGATCACCGCCCTCGATCCGGAACAATCATTCACTCGTGATCAAAATTCTTGACAATTTTCCGGATCAAGCTGCTATACTGACAAAGGCTAGCGCACTGAAACGCCCAGCACGATGGGGTGTCGCCAAGCGGTAAGGCAGCGGTTTTTGGTACCGCCATTCCCAGGTTCGATCCCTGGCACCCCAGCATCTTAAACGAGCGAATCCGATTAACCGGGTTCGCTCGTTTGCGTTTACCGGTCATCTTCCCTCATCCCCAACCCTTCCCCCGCAGGAGAAGGGAGCCAGAAGCCCTCTCCTGTGGGAGAGGGTTGGGTGAGGGGAATCAATGCAGCAGATTCTGTCTAAAATAGGGCAGTGATCAAGAGTGAAACGCAAAGAGCATGACAGCCTATCGAGTTGGGATCGCGGGGCCCGTGGGGTCGGGAAAAACGGCATTGTTAGACGCGCTCTGTAAGGCATTGCGCGATCGCTATCAGATCGCCGTGGTCACGAATGATATTTACACCCAAGAAGACGCGCAGTTTTTGGTGCGATCGCAAGCCCTGAGCAGCGATCGCATCCGGGGCGTAGAAACCGGCGGCTGTCCCCACACTGCCATCCGTGAAGATGCCTCCATGAACCTAGCCGCCGTTGCCGAGCTTGAAGCGACGTTTGCGCCGTTGCAATTGGTGTTTCTCGAAAGTGGCGGCGATAATTTGGCGGCCACCTTTAGCCCGGAGTTGGTGGATTTAACCATCTATGTGATCGACGTGGCGGCAGGCGACAAAATCCCCCGCAAGGGCGGCCCCGGCATCACCAAATCCGACCTATTAGTGATCAATAAAATCGACCTCGCGCCCTACGTCGGCGCAGATTTAGCCGTGATGGATCGAGACGCGAAAAAAATGCGAGGCGATCGCCCCTTCATCTTCACCAACCTCAAAACCCAGCAGGGCCTAGACGAAGTCATCCACTTCATCACCACCCAAATCGTCCTCTAACCCACCATCATCAAAAAACAGCATAGTCTGTGAGTTGGCGACGAGCGGGAGATTTGAAGGCGAGGACAATGTGGTCTTTCGGAATCCCGGCGTTTTCGAGTTCATAGGCGATCCCGTCTTCTGTGCCATCGTGTTGAATCCAGACTTTACCGTTGATGATATCCAGATGGATAAACGTGCCATAGATGCGGCGATGGCCATCCCAACCCGTTTCAACGAGAAGATAGCGATCGCGTTCTCGATCTAAAACGAGACATTGCTGCACTTCTTCTTCGGTGTTAATGAAGGTGGCATAGTCTTGCAGAATTTGCTCGATAATTTGGCGATATTTAATATTCAAGGCATCCATCGCACGATCTCCTCCGTGACAGGCTCAAACGTGAATAGGCGAATCACTTGATTGTCCAATAAAATTTCACCAATTTCCTCTTCAAACACTGATGTACCAATTTCTTCCGGGACAGCAAGGTATAAACATCGTTCTGGATCTAGACGCTGAAGAAAATTGGCATAAAGAATAAACTGACCGAGAGCTTCTTCAAGATCTTTGACATCTGAAGCACGGGTAAAACTCTTGACTTCAATTGCTATTTTAGTCTGATCGCGTTGGGCCGCAATGAGGCGTTCTGCCCCTAGGTCAATATAGAGCTTTTTCTTGGTAAGTCTGAGCGTGAATGGATCATGAGTAATCGTCCAGCCATCTTTGACCAGAGCCTTTTTAACAGTTTCGTGATAAATATCTTTGGCGGGCATTGGCTTGATCAATAGCTATGCATGATGAGTACTTTTCACCCTACAACAATCCCTCACAACATAGCAGATCGTGAGGGTCTGTGAATTATAAGCTGTTTTTTGATGGTTGTTTCAGCCTTCGCGGATTAATGTTCCATCTTCTGCATACCAACGACAGTAGAGTTGACATACTCTCCCACTAAACCCTACGGGCTATAGTGGGGGATTCTGAACAGCCAGTTACCTGACCATTTATCCACTCAAACAACGAGAGTTGCAGAGGGTTGCTAGGCTCAACGACTAGCGCCATTGATTTATCCTGATTTCTCAAATCTGTTAATTCAGATTTAGCCGTAACTTTCTGATTATCCACCAGTAGCTTGGACGGACTAATTCCAAGTATTTCAAGTCCTTTCATTCCAATATTTACACTTGCCTGATTGTCTGCATCTGCAATGAACCCGCAATGAGTGCAAACAAACTTTTCTTGATTCCGACTAGCGGAGTCAACATG
>NZ_JAQMTY010000107.1 GCF_028330765.1 Spirulina subsalsa CS-330
CTGTCGTTCTCGAAAAAGGTGGAGAACCACATTGGGGCGATATGGCTGTTCATCCATGAGTACAATCGGGGCATCAGAGAGAAGCTGGCGGAGCAAGATGCCCCTATCTTTTCCTCTAGCCTGCACTAAAATGCACTACCAAGGAGTTATCTAAGGTCATTTTTGAGCAGACGGGGAGCGATCGCCACTTTGGACTGATTCGCAGTAAGGGGGATACGGCTCTGTTCGGACGCTCGACGAAGCAAATGAAGGCGACCTGGAATGTGCCGGATAAGCAACCTTTGGCGGATTTTGCGCCGACGATTATTCTCACGGCGAAAAAGTTGGCCGCAGAAATCACGATCCACAATACGCAAGAAAATGATTTTCGCACTGAACCGGAAATCAGTGACGAACACATCACGAACAATGCTACGATTCGCGGTGCATTGCTCGATCGCGGGATTCGACCGGAACGTTTGCCCCCGGCTGAAGATATCAAGAAGGTGGAGCGGCGTTTGAAGTCGTCCCAAAAGAAATCGCTGAAGAATCCAGAGCGGTTGGAGTAGCGATCGCAGTTGGGCCTCCTTTGAGCAAGGGCTAGCCTGAGCTGAGTTACTGGGTTGTTGGATTCGGATTTGGGGTTATGGAGTCTTGGAGTTCTTGTTCTGTGGTTCCGGTCAGTTGGTCAGAATGGGCAAGGAGTAAATCGATCGCGACTCGGATCAGCGTGTTTTCGGTGATGCGCTCTCCACCTTTCTTCTGGCGGTTAAGACGGCGGGCTAACATGAAGAGTGCATCCACTTGATCCTCCCGTAAACGGGCTTCTTTACGGATGAGTTGGAGGTATTTGGGCAGAGATGCTTCGGTACTAACAGAGTTTGTAAGTTTGTGAGTTTGTTGATTAGGTTCTACCAAAGTTACAGAGTCTGTTAGTTCTGGAGTGACAGACTTTTGGGGTTGGAGTGCCTCTGTTTGGGCGTTTGCAGGGGTCGGATGGGTGGTTTGTGACTCTGTTGGTTTCGGAGTTTGTAACTCTGTTAGTTTGGTAGTTACGGGTTTACGTGCTTCGTCTCCCACTAGAGCACTCAAGGTTTTACGTTGTTTCATTTCCACTCCCTCTTCAGTTCATCGGCAACTTTGCGGTAGTCTGAGGCGGCGATCGCAGCATTTTTACCTTTCATCTGCGTGATCGGAACTCCTTCTAGGGGAGCACGTTCATGGCTTTTATAGGCGCGGATGAAACTATTGAAGGCGGCAATTTCTGCATCAAGGAGAGCTTGTTGAGCATCCATGGCTTCGGTGATGCTGCGGGGATCAACTTTGGTGATCAGCACTCGATAGTCTACCTGTGTGGGTGCGATCGCACTTTTCACGGTTTCAATGAGAGCGGTTAAATCTAACGGCGTGGGTTGCGTAGGTAACACCACATAACTAGCAACATTCAAAATGGCGTTCAAGGCTTCGGAGCGGAGAGCCGGCTGGGTATCCACAACAATTAGTTCGTAGTCGGTAATTTGGGGGAGCTTACCGAGTAAATCGGGGTTGCTGTCCGTGGCGAGATCGAATGTCATATCCCCCCGCTCAGTCCACCAAGAAGCTGAGGCTTGGGGATCAGCATCGACTAGGAGGGTGGTGTAGGTTTTGGAGAAGATTGCGGCGAGATTAACGGCTGTTGTGGTCTTGCCGACTCCGCCTTTTCCGTTGGCGATCGCGAGAATCTTGGGCATTATCTATCAGTTTGTAACTCTGTAAGTTCGTAAGTTTGTAACTCTGAAGGTCTGATACTCTGTCAGTTTAACGTTTTATCGTCCGTTGAGGGGGCGATCGCTATCTCGTTGGTGTGATATCGATCAACAATCTTCGGTACTCACAGACTTCGGTACTCACAGACTCCGGTATTCACAGGCTACAATGCTCACAAACTCTGAAACTTACAGAGTTTGTAAGTTAAAAATCAAGACGTGATCTGAATAAGCATTCTGGTTAAATGGGTTGTGGACTGCTTCAGCGTGGGTCTAAGTGTATGGTGGTAATCAAGTCTCTTCAGAGTTTTAGGGGATAGAGTAACAGCCAATGAGTAACTGGCTAACGGTTGAAGAATCTCCATTTGCTTGGGAACGGGATGCACTCGACTTTGTGCGTGAGCGTCTGCCCAGCCAATATCCTTACTATGCCTGGTCGAATTTTGAATTTATCGCCCTGGATGGCAGCTTAAATGAAGTTGATCTGCTGGTGTTTTCCCCGCAAGGCTTTTTCCTGATTGAGATCAAGAGTCGTCCGGGTTATCTGCGTGGTGATGCGGGAACGTGGATCTGGGAACATGAAGGGCGACTACAAACGCTTGATAATCCCCTGCTGTTAGCAAACCGGAAGGCCAAGCGTTTAAAGAGTCTCTTAGAAGCTCAGCCGATTTTTCAGCGGCGGGAACGGCCGCCCTTCATGGAAACTTTAGTGTTTTGTTCTGCCAAGGGTTTGCAGTGTGAACTACAGGGGACGGCTCAATACAATGTTTGTCTGCGCGATCGCCCCTCCTCACCGGGGATTATGGCGGCAATCCAAGAGCGGGACTGTTTAGGGCTGCGGCAAATTGCCACAGGAACCCACGATCGCGCCATGATGCAACGGGTGCAGCGGGCCATGGAACAGGCGGGCATCCGACGCCCCCAGCGCTACAAGCAAGTGGGTGATTATCAACTGGCTCAGGTGATTGAGCAAACAGATAGCTATCAAGATTGGCAAGCCACCCATATTCAGATCAGTAAAAGTCAGCGACGGATTCGCATCTATCCGGTGCATTCCGGGGCGATCGCAGACGATCGGCGCATGATGCAACGGGCCGCCGAGCGCGAATTTCAGCTTTTAGAGCAGCTTCGCCATCCCGGCATTGTGCGGTGTGAGCACTTCATGACCCACGAACTGGGGCCGGCCTTATTTTTTGAACAGGATGCTGAAGCGTTACGCCTTGATCATTACTTGGCGCAGTATGGCGACCAACTGGATGTGCAGGTGCGCTTAAACCTGCTGCGACAGTTGGCAGAAACGATCCAGTTCAGCCATGCCCATAATGTTTTCCATCGCGCCCTTTGTCCTCAGAGCATTTGGGTTACGGGGGTTGGGCAGCAAAAACCGCGCTGTAAGATCTTCAATTGGCAGGTGGCCTATCAAGAAGGGGGATCGACCACGGGGCAAAGCAATCAAGTCACCACCCATATTGATCGTCTCGTCGAAGATCAGAATACAGCCTATATTGCGCCGGAGGCCCTGACGAATCCGCACCTCGTGGGGGAATATCTCGATATTTTTTCCTTGGGGGCGATCGCCTATTTTCTGTTTTCGGGCATACCACCGGCCGCCAATGGGTTGGAATTGAGTCAGAAACTGCGTCAAACGAAGGGATTACAAATTAGTGCCGTTCTCAATGGGGCAGCCCTCAGTTTGGAATATCTGATTGATAAGAGCACCCAAAGCAGTGTGAAAGCCCGTTACCCGGCGATCGCAGATTTTTTGGCTGATCTAGATGACGTAGAAGAAGAACTCACAAGCCCAGAACCGACCCCGACCCAACATCCAGCCGATGCCAACAAAGGGGAAACATTACCCGGAGGCTTAGAAGTAGTGCAGCGATTGGGGCGCGGTGGCTGTTCCGTGGGCCTGCTTGTGAAGCAAGACGAACAATTATTAGTGCTCAAGGTGGCCAGCGAGACCCACTACAACGATCGCATCCTCGCCGAAGCCAACGTGATTCAAAAACTGCGTCACCCCCGGATTGTTGAATTGCACAAGTGCGTTCAAATTGGGGACTGGTGGGGCTTTTTAATGAAGCCCGTTTTTGTTCAACGGGACAAGCAAACCATTGAAACGCTCCGCCAACGCCTGCGCCGTGAGAAAACCTTACAGCTTGATCTGCTCCAGCGGTTTGGGGCAGACCTCTTGGAGGCGGTGAGCTACCTCGAAGATGTGGGGTATGCCCATCGGGATATCAAACCCGATAATATTGCCGTGGGTCAGTCTGGGGCCAATGGTCAACTCCACCTCAACCTATTTGATTTTTCCCTGGCTCAGACCCCCATTCAAAACATTCGGGCTGGCACGAGCGGCTACCTTGACCCCTTTTTACCGCTCCGGCCATCGCTGTGTTGGGACTCGGCAGCGGAACGGTACGCGGCTGCGATCACCCTCTATGAGATGGCAACGGGGGATTTTCCAAAATGGGGGGATGGGATGAGCGATCCATCCCATTTGGATTGTGAGATCACCTTAGATGCGGAAAAATTCACCCAGCTTCGCGATCGCTTCCTAGAATTCTTCCAAAAAGCATTTCGGCGCGATCCAGCCGAACGCTTTGCCAATGCCGCCGAAATGCTAGAGCAGTGGCGCGATTGTTTCCGGGAGTCGAGCGAACCCGCCACATCCACTTGGGAACGGTTGCAAGGGTTAATTGAAACCCTCGATCTCCAAACTCGTTTGCAGGCCCTCGACCTCGAAGCCCCCTTACTCGAAGCCCTCGATCGCGCCAACATTCTCACAGTTCAGGATCTCCGTGATGCTTCGACCCAAAAGCTGATGCAGTTACGGGGCGTTGTGAACCAGCGGCGGCGCGACATTAATGAACTCGCGACACTGATTCGGCAGCGGTTCACGAACTCAGGCGCAGCGGAGACAACACCCACCGCAACCCGTGACGTTGCCCGTCTGAGCATTGATTTTTTAGCGCAACGTGTCCAAGCCACCCCCAAAGACGGAGACACCGAGGACGGCGTGATTGGGATGCTACTCGGATTGGCCAACCGTCCCCCGTCCACCAGTGACCCTGAACCATCCCCAGAACCCGCTGGGTTTTGGCCCAGTGGCAAAGATATTGCGCGCTGGGCATCATTGAGCGGCGATCGCATCGGTCAGGTGTTGGAAAAATTCCAGAAACGCTGGTATCGTTTACCAGCGATTACCCAGCTCCGGACGGATGTGTTGGAGGTGCTCAACCGAGCCGGTGGGGTGATGACGATCGCAGAACTCGCCCAAAGTTTGCTCGTGGCACGCGGGTCACAAGAAACCCAGATCGAGCGGCGGCAACAATTAGCGATCGCCGTCTTGCGAGTCGCCCTCGAAGCAGAGCAAGTATTATCCCAGCCCCGCTTTAAATCCTATCACCAAGACTCGCGCCATCTGGTGGCCACTGCCGCATCCCTCGCGGACTATGCCTTTCAATTGGGAGACTGTGCCGATCGCCTCGCCCAAGCTGACCCATTACTGTCCCCAGCTCGCAGTTTAGCCACCCTACAGGAAATCCCGCCGCCGCCCGACGTGCTACCCCTGCAAGAAAATCGCCTCGTGATTTTGGCGGCTGCCGCCTCGACCCATGCCGCCTTATCCAGTCGTCAGGAATTTTATCCCCAGAATTTAGCCGCAGAACGGGCGATCAAGCTCTCCCAAGGAGCCTTACACGGCGCACCGTCCCTGTCGATTGAGCAGATCCAAGGGCGGGTGATGAGTCGCTATCCGGCCGCTGCCCCTATCCCTTCCCGTCCGCACCTCGACGCACTGTTACAGGCCGCACGCTTAGAACTCCACTGGGATGATGCTCACAAGGTTTATGTCCCGAATCCTGTTCTAGGCACGGGGCTCAGTAGTTCGCGGAGTTTATTTTCTAGTACGATGGGTCATTCTGAAGCCTCTCCCCTGTCGGCGGTGAGTTTCACCCGCCAACAATTTGAAGCGCGGTTAGAGCGCAGCCTCAACGATCGCACCTTTCTCGCCCTCACCACCACCCAAGAGCATTATCTCCCCACCGCCGAACGGTTAAGCGATCGCTTCTCGGTGAACATCTTAGATTTTGAGCGGCTCTTTTTAACCCACCTCCAAGCCGTGGCCGCAGCGGCGCGGGTCAATTGGGATCTGGTGTTACAAACCGATGCCCAACCCCATACCGGGGACTGGGACAAATTATTACTCCTGGTGCGGCGCACGATGGAGCCGGTGGAGGCGCATATATTCACCCTCACTCAACCCTGTTTAATGATTTTCCCGGCGATGTTGGCGCGATATAACCAAATGGCATTTTTGGAGCGATTGCGCGATCGCGTTGGCCAAGGGGATACATTACCGGGGTTCTGGCTGTTGGTGGCGAGCGATCGCGCCGCAATTGCCGGTCAGGTGGTTCCCCTCCTCAGCCCAGGGCAACGGGTTCCTGTCCCACGGGCATGGCTCCGAAACCCTTAACCGTTATCCGCCGTAGGCTTTGCTGCGATGGGAGATCGCCAACACCAAAACCTGTACCTGTTGATCATTGATCGAGTAGATCACGCGATAGTTTCCCAAACGGTAGCGGTAGCAGCCAGAGAATTCACCGGTAAGCGGTTTAATGTTGGGGTGCGATCGCGGATCTTGCTCCAGTTGTTGCAGACACCGAGCCAATTTCTTCGCCAATGCTTTGTCTGCTTTGAGGTAAACCTTTTGCGCTTTTTGACTGAGCAGAACGTCATACATCAGAGCGTAGGGTTCTCCAGTTTTGATAGGTACTGATCGGGTCTTGCTGGGCTTGGCGAACTTGTTCTAGCAAACCCGGAATATCAAGCAGTTCTTGGGTCGCGGCGTGACGTTCTTGTTCTAGCAAATACGCTGCACAGTCTGTCAATACTTGCAGATGTTCGGGTGAAAGTTGGGCGAGGAGGTGATCGAGTTGGGGAGTGGAGGCCATGGCTAGGGGGTGTTGCGAAATAAGATCCAGTGTCATCAGCAGCGGCGATGTCACTCCATAATGATAACGATTGAACCCTGGAGACCTGTCTTAATCTCATGCCTGACTATCAACCTCTGCTCAAACTCCTCAAAGACGACCTGCTCGATCGCGCCCAATCGGAACCCACGATCGCATCTCGATTAAGCCGGGAATATGATGAAGCCTTTCAAGCGAAGCGGACGGCGTTGAGTTTTGAGGAGTGGCGCACGGGGCAAATTGAGCAGGTGGCGGTGGCGTGGGTGTTGTGTTGTGTGTTTGGGCGGTTTCTGGAGGATAACGGCTTGGTGGAGCGGCCGATGTTGGCGGGGGTGGGGCCGCGTCTTCAGATGGCGCGGGATGAATACGAGGCGTTTATTCGCGCTCATCCCCGCGAGACGGATCGCGAGTTTCTGTTGGCGGTGTTTGCGGATTGGGCGCGGTTGCCGGGGTTGGAGCGGGTGTTTGGGGCGGACTACAACCCGATTTATACGATCGCGCCTACATGGCTGAGTGGGTATGGGGCAATTCAGTTATTGAAGTTTTGGCAGCAGGTTGAACCGAGTACGGGGGCGCTGAGGCATGATTTTACTGACCCGGCTTGGAATACGCGGTTTTTGGGGGATCTCTATCAGGATCTTTCGGAGTATGTCCGCAAGACCTATGCGCTGTTACAAACGCCAGATTTTGTGGAGGGTTTCATTCTGGATCGGACACTGGAACCGGCGATCGCAACGTTTGGCCTGGAGGAGGTGCGGTTGATTGATCCGGCTTGTGGGTCGGGGCATTTCTTGCTGGGGGCGTTTGAGCGGTTGGTGGATCACCGCTTGCAGCGGGAGCCGGGGGCGAATTCGGCGGCGATCGCACAGTGGGCATTGGATCGGGTGCATGGGGTGGACATTAACCCTTATGCGATCGCGATCGCTCGGTTTCGGTTGTTAGTGGCGGCGTTGCAGGTGGCGGGGATTAAGACGCTCAAAAATGCCCAAGATTTTAGGTTTAATTTGGTCTGTGGGGATGCGTTGTTACATGGGGAGGGTGTCCAAACGGCGTTGGATTTTGGCGAGGAGTTTCGCACGACGAATCAACATCATTATTCTGCGGAGGATATTGATTTACTGTTAACAATTTTGCGGCCGGGTTTTTATCATGCAGTGGTGGCAAATCCGCCTTATATTGTGCCGAAGGATAAGGCGAGTAATGCGGTTTATCGGGCGCGATATTCGTCTTGTCATCGTCAATATGCCCAGACTGTGCCGTTTATGGAGCGCATTTTTGAGTTGGCAATTGATGGGGGGTTTACGGGACAAATCACGTCAAATAGTTTCATGAAGCGGGAGTTTGGTAAAAAGTTGATCGAGGGCTTTTTTCCGAGGGTGGATTTAACCCATGTGATCGATACTTCGGGGGCTTATATTCCGGGGCATGGTACGCCGACGGTGATTTTGTTTGGCCGCAATCAAAAGCCGGTGAATCATTCAGTGCGGGCTGTGTTGGGAATTCGAGGGGAGCCTTCTACACCGGACGATCCGGCTCTGGGGTTGGTGTGGCAAGCGATTTTAAATCAGGTGGATGTGGTAGGGTCGGAGAGTGAGTTTGTGAGTGTGGCGGATGTGGTGCGCGAGACGTTTTATCAGCATCCGTGGTCTTTGGGTGGTGGTGGTGCGAGTGAATTAAAAGATGAACTTGATCGCGTAAAACTTAAACTAGGAGATTTAACTATCAGTATTGGACGTGTTGCACATACAGGAAATGATGAAGTTTATATTGCAGACTTACACACTTTTCAAAGACAAAAAATACAGCCCCAATTTATATCTAATTTTGTAGAAGGTGAGATATTAAGAGATTGGATTATTACAAAGAAAGAATCGATTTTATTTCCTTATACTCAAAATCTTTGCCCTACAACAGAAATAGAAAAAGATTCTTTATTTCGATGGCTATGGCACTTTAGAGATCAACTATGGAATCGAAGAGAACCCAATGGATCACATAGAGAAATTGGGAAAACTTGGTATGAATTTTCTCGTTTTCATCCTGAACGGTATGTAAATTCAGGTATTGCCTTTGCTTCAGTTGCAACCCATAACCATTTTGTTTTAGATCGCGGCGGCAAAGTTTTTAAACAATCGGCTCCGGTGATTAAGTTGCCTCCCGAAGCGACAGAGCGCGATCATTTGGCGTTGTTGGGATTGTTGAATAGTTCTATCGCTTGCTTTTGGATGAAACAGGTTTTTCACTGTAAAGGTAGTACGGTAGATCAACATGGTGCTAGACAAACTACTGTGAAGTTTGAAGATTTTTATGATCTTGATGGTAGTAAGCTTAAACAATTTCCGATCGCAAAAACAAAACCGCTCAAACTAGCCGAAAAACTCGATCAACTTGCGCAGACATGGCAAACCCAAACCCCAGCCGCTGATCTGCATAACGAAAAAGCTGCATGGCTGCAAACCCTTCAGCAGATGATCGCCCAGCAAGAAGAACTCGACTGGGAAACCTATCAGCACTATGGACTAATCACCGAACCCCTCACCTATGCCGCTGCACCACCCCCGATCCAACTCGGCGAACGTGCCTTTGAAATCATCATGGCGCGACAAATCGCCGCCGGAGACCTGAAAACCACCTGGTTTGAACGCCACAACAGCCAACCGATCACCGAAATCCCCAGCCATTGGCCCGCCGACTATCAAGCCCTCATCCAAAAACGGATCAGCACCATCGAAAAAAACAAAAACCTGCGCCTGATCGAACAACCCGAATATAAACGCCGCTGGAACATCGAACCCTGGGAAAGCCAACGCGATCGCGCTCTGCAAACCTGGTTACTGAATCGGTTAGAACATTACTTTGATATTGATGGCCGGATGAATCCCCCCCAGCCCCCCTTAACAAAGGGGGAGAATCCGGAAGTCCCCCTTAAAAAGGGAGAGAATCCGGAAGTCCCCCTTTTTAAGGGGGATTTAGGGGGATCGATTGAGATTGCGATCGTGAGCATCGCCCAAGTTGCAGACCTTGCCGCCAAAGACTCCGAATTCCAAACCATCGGCGCAATCTACCGCCAAGATTCCGCCTTTGATGTGTATCGCCTCGTCCTCGACCTCGTGCAACCCGAAAGCGTCCCCCTCCTGCCCCAACACCGCCACAAACCCAGCGGCCAACGCAAACGCCAGGAATGGGAAAAAACCTGGGACAAACAACGCCAAGAAGATGCCCTCACCGCCCGCAGCCAACTCCCCAAAGACCACCCCCACCACATCAACCCCCCCGAACTCCCCGAAATCATCAAAAAGGAAATTGGCGCGATCGCCGTTCCCCCGAAATATAAAAGCAGCGACTTTCAAAAAACCCACTATTGGCGACTGCGCGGCAAACTCGACGTGCCCAAAGAACGCTGGGTCAGCTTCCCCGACAGCAACCACCCCGACGGCACACCCGCGATCGCCTGGGCCGGGTATGACCATTTACAACTTGCAGGCGCGATCGCCAGCTATCACCTCGACCTCAAAGAAAACCACGGCGGCCGCAGCGATCCGCGCTTAATCCCCCTCCTCGCCGCCCTCCAAGACCTGATTCCCTGGCTCAAACAATGGCACAACGACCCCAACACCAACGACTACGGCGAAGCCATGGGGGATTATTACGCCGAATTTGTCGCCGAAGAAGGGCGCGATCTGGGCGTGACCGTTGAAGACTTGCGATCGTGGGAACCACCACAACAGACGAAAAAACGACAGCGCAAATAGAGAGTTGATCGTTCAGGACGAGGCTTAAACCTCGTCCGGATTAACACCCAACTCCCGCAATTTCGCCGCCAGTCGATCTGCCCTTTGCCGCTCCTGATCCTTCGCCAGTCGCTCCTGCTCCGTATCCGTGAGCAACCAACGTCCCGACCCATCACACCAGCGCAGCCAAGGGGCAGCAACCCCCTCAAAAACCCCCTGCCACAGACCCAAACCCACCTGTAAATCCGGCAACCACACCAACGGGTTACACTCCTGCACAGCTTGCTCAGTGTATTCGCTGCCAATTAACTTGAAGTAACGGAGCTTTTGGGTGTAGCGGCTATAGACAAAATGGTAGTGCATTTTAGTGCAGGCTAGAGGAAAAGATAGGGGCATCTTGCTCCGCCAGCTTCTCTCTGATGCCCCGATTGTACTCATGGATGAACAGCCATATCGCCCCAATGTGGTTCTCCACCTTTTTCGAGAACGACAG
>NZ_JAQMTY010000108.1 GCF_028330765.1 Spirulina subsalsa CS-330
AAATTAAGGACTCGCTGTCGCTCGATTTGTTTGTTGGTGCAAATTCATCTCGCCACTAAAAGGCACGTCCGCCGTTACCTTCGGTAACTCTACTCGGACTCGCTTTATAGTGGGAGTCTTCTTTGCACATTTAAGATAATGTCCGTGCGCCCTGTTGTTGGTAAAGGGCAAAATATCGGCCTTGGAGGGCGACGAGTTCGGCATGGGTTCCCACTTCGACCACCGATCCGGCATCCATCATCACGATGCGATCGGCCTGTTGGACGGTGCTGAGACGGTGGGTGATGAAGAGAACGGTGCGATCGCGAAAGGCTTGGGATAAATTTGTGCAGACTTGTTGCTCTGTGGGATAGTCGAGGGCGCTGGTGGCTTCGTCCAAGACCAAAAAGGCCGGGCGTTGGAGGACGGTACGCGCGATCGCAATTCGTTGCCGCTGTCCCCCCGACAGGGATGCCCCCCGTTCCCCCACCCGCGTATTGTAGCCACTGGGCAACTCCATAATAAAATCATGGGCCGCCGCCACCCTCGCCGCCTCGATCACCTCATCGCTCGACGCTTCCGGGTTGTTCATCGCAATATTTTCCTGCACCGTCCCATCAAACAAAAGGGGGTCTTGGGGAACAACCCCAATCTGCCGCCGCAGGGAATACAATTCCACCTTAGCCACATCATAACCATCGAGCAAAATTCGCCCCCCTTCCAGGTCATAAAGCCGCACCAACAGCTTCGTTAACGTACTTTTCCCCGCCCCACTTTTCCCAACAATACCCACAAAACTCCCCGCCGGAATCTCAAGATTAACATTCACCAATTGCAGCGCCCCTTGCTTTTTAAACCGGAAGGAAACATTCTCATATTTCACCTGTCCTTGCACCTCCGGCATGGGAATATTACCGCGATCAGCTTCCCCTTCTTGGGGGTTGTCGAGAATGTCGCCCAACCGTTCCAAAGATAAGCCCATTTCCTGGAAGTTCTGCCACAGTTGCGCCATTCGTAACAGGGGACTGGTGACATAGCTGGCAATGATTCGGAAGGCGATTAATTGACCCAAACTCAGATCCCCTGCCAGGACTAAATAGGCCCCGCCCCACAACACTAATAAGCCCGACACTTTATTTAAAAAGGTACTGGCAGAATTGGCCAAAGTGGAGGTTTGAACCGTTTTAAACCCGGCGGAGACATAGCGGGCGTAATATTCTTGCCACCGCCAGCGCGATCGCAGTTCGATATTTTGGGCCTTCACGGTTTGAATCCCGGACACCACTTCCACGAGATGGGATTGAGTTTGGGCGTTGCGTTCGGCTTTCTGGCGCAGTTGACGGCGGATCAACGGGGAAAAAATCAACGTCGAGATCACAAAGACCGGCAGAATGGACAACGCCATTAACGACAGTTTCCAACTGTAGAAAAACATCACCGCCACATAGATCACCGAAAAGATCGCATCAAGCACCACGGTTAAGGCCGTCCCGGTTAAAAACGAGCGAATATTTTCTAACTCATTAACCCGGCTTGATAATTCCCCCACCGGGCGGCGATCAAAATAGCGCAGGGGCAACCGCAGAAGGTGGTCAATGATTTCTGACCCCAGGGACATATCAATGCGGTTAGTGGTATCGACAAATAGATAGGTGCGTACCGTACTGAGGATGAATTCAAAAATTGCCACACCGAGGAGAAAAATTCCCAACACTTGCAGCGTTTCGGAACTATTTTGGACAATCACCTTATCAATAATCACCTGAATGATTAAGGGATTCGCTAAGGCAAACAGTTGCACAAAAAACGACGCGATGAAAACCTCAAGTAAAACCCCTTTATACTTCCAGAGGACGGGTAAAAACCAACTCAGGCCAAAACGTTCTTGGGGGGTATATTTTGAAGGGCGAATCAGCAGGACTTGCCCCACTTGATCCCAGGCTTCGAGGAAGTCTTTGGGTTTGCGGCGGAGAATGCCGATTTCCGGCGCACCGATGACGATGAGGCGATCGCTGATTTCATAGAGCACCGCGAGCCGGTCTTGCCACTGGACGAGGGCGGGCCCTTCGAGGCGCATCAGGGCACTGGCGGGAATATTGACCAATTGGGCGTTTAACCCCATCAATTCCGCCACTGAACCGCAGTTATAGAGGGATAGATTCCCCTGTCGCTGGATCTGATCGGCGAGGACGCGCTGAATCACTTCGCGGCGGAAGGGCATCCGAAAATGTTGGCTCAACATCTGAAAGCAGGCCACCGCTGCATCGAGTTGGGAGCCGCCTTTGACGTGGGGATAGGATTGGCGGGACGGGGGCGGCGGTGGTGGGGCGGCGGTGGGGGGCGGCTCGGAGGGGGAGGATTGGGGGGAGGATGCTTCGGCGTAGGGGATGGGGGTGTCTGGCAGGGTGATTGTGTCGGGGTCGGTGGTGGGGGAAGGGCTGGGGGCGATCGCTGCTGGAGCCGTCAGGATCAGATCCGCCTCTTGGATGCCGATTAAGCGGGCGGGATAGTTGCCGACGACTTCGAGGCTACGCTGTTGGGACGAGAGGCGGAGGGGATAGCCGGGTTTAAAGTGGGTGACTTGACCGCCGCCACTGACAAACCAGAGGAGATTTGGGTATTGGAGGACGTGGGCGGGTTCTGCGTCTAACAGATGACGACCGGGGGGGAGGCTACAGACTTGGGCGTTGCGGGCTGCTTGGAGGACGAGGGTTTTGAGGGCGTTGCTGTCGGTGAGGTTGGGGATGGGGCGACGACAGAGGAGATCGAAGATTTCAGCGATCGCCGTCTGATGGTGGAACTGGTGGGCAAAGTCGGGGTATTGATTGAGGAGGGCGAAAAATGGCTCGGCGGCGAGGGTGAGGGCGACGGTTTCCGTCGATGCGATCGCCGTCTCGCAGGGAATCCCCCGCAACAAACTCACCCACCCCACCAGATCCCCGGCTTCGAGACGTTGGAGGGTGAGGGGCAACTTGGTGGTGGCATCGTAGCCAATCAGCCGCACTTGCCCTTCGTAGAGCATGATGATGTGTGGGGGAATTTGGTCACGAATCAGGAGGGTTTGCCCCATACGATACCGGAGGGGGCGAATCTGTGCCATCAGGGTGCGCTGGGCTTCGGGGGGAAGTTGACGAAAGGGGGTGCGTTGTCCCAGAAAGGTTTGAATTTCAGCAACGGTATAGGGCATGGCGCAGCGCAATCACAGATCCGAGATGACCCCTCAAGGATACCCAATTCGCTCCACGGGCGGCTAGATGGGTTGGGTTCAGGGGTGAGAAGATGTGCGATCGCACTCATCTGCGATCGCTTGTGATCAGTAATAAATAAATATATATATCGGTCAGCGATCGCAAGTCGTCCCGATCCGGGGTTGTATTTTGTCCCGTTTTATGGCCCTAGAGGATATCAGGGGACTGCGATCGCACAGATTTTGCGATCGCCGGGAGGAGCATCAGGCCGACGCACCGCCAAAGTTGAGATCCACCGATTCATTAAACGTGCTGACAATCGAAACGATCGCATCGGCATCTTGATCCCCAAAGAGGCCATCAAGGCCATCGCTGTGGAGATCCGTAAACGGAGGTTCATAGAGTTGATACGGGTTCATGATGCCCTGTTGCGTCAGGAGATCGATGATTTGCTCGATAAAGCGGATTTGATTGGCGCTGAGGGTTTGATTGCTGAGGTAATGGCTAAAGGCAGCTTTCGCAGCCGAGCGATCGAGGCCGACGAGGCTGCGGATAAACTGTTTGAGGTTTTGGGCTTGGGTGCTGTACACCTCAGTAAAGCGTTCCTTACTTTCGAGGCCCTCCGTAGTGAAGAGGATGGTTTCGAGGGCATCGAGATCGGTTTCCGTGAGGGAAAGGTTACGGCGTAGTTTCGCGATCGCCACATGATTCTGATGGGCGCGAATATAGGCCTCGACTTTTTTGCGGTATTGGTGGGGGCTGAATCCCGTCTGAGCGATCGGGACAGTTGCCTCGCTAAGGTCGAGCAGTTCGTCTTGAAAATTGGTGTGGACGATCGCGGTTTCGGTGCGATCGACAAACTGGATCAAGTCCCGGAGCCGGAGCCGCAGAGTTTCCACGAGGGGAACCGTCACATCCTCCCACCACCGTTCCTGTAATGCGTCCTCGATTAGCGGCAGTTGAGCCTGCACCATGGGGATGTTGGTTTTAGTTTCAAGGTTGCTGAGGAGGTCGCGCACCTTGTCCCGCAGGGGGATCAGATTCGCGGCTTGGGTCTGGAGGGCGAGTTGAATTTGTAAACAGAGCAGATCAAAGCGGCGGGTTTCGGGTTTTTCCCTGGGGAGGCTGTGGGGGAGATGGGCGAGGGTTTCCGTTAAGATCCGGTGGTCTTGATCGCTGAGGTGTTGCCAGCGTTCCCGGTGGCGGAAGGTTTCGACGGCTTCGAGGTGACGGCGCACGATGAAATTATTCGGTTCCATGCTGGCGATGAAGGTCTGGAGACGATCGCCCAGTTTTTCCCGCACCTCCCCTAGATCCGATTGGGGCGCGATCGCCTCAAACAGAGCCAAGCGCGTTTTAAACAATTTCGTGGCGAGACTTTCCGCCGGTTTGGGGTCGGCTTCTTTCACCCCCTGCTCGAAATATTCAAAATTACGACAGAAATCAAAAATCTGAAATTCCGTCTTATCATCCCCCAGGGCCAACAGATCCGGACAAAGCCGAGTTCCCCGCCCGATCATCTGGTTAAACTTAACGCGGGAGTAAACCGGCTTAAAAAACACCAAATTCAACACTTCTGGCACATCGACCCCGGTGTCGAGCATATCGACAGAAATCGCGATCGCAAGGTCGCCGTCCTTTTGTTCAAACGCTTCGAGGAGGCTTTCGGCGTAGGGGTCGTGACTGTCGATCAGGCGGGCCATTTTGCCGGCATGGTGGGGGTAATTGGCGTTGAAGCGGGTGAGGATTTTTTCAGCGTGATCATGGTTGCGGGAAAAAATAATCGTTTTACCGAGGCGATCGCCCCCATCCACCCGTAACCCAAACTCCATCAAAATTTCCAAGGCCTGATCGATCGTATTGTCATTAAACAGCCATTGATTAATCGCTTTGCCATTAATTTCCGGCGGATGTGCTCCCGTTTCTGGGTCGGAAAATTTCGCCTCGTATTCCTCCTGTTCCGCTGCCGACAGTTCACGATATTTAATCCCCAGACTCGGCAGTTTCAGATCGACCCGAATCCCCTTGGGCGGCACGAGAAACCCGTCTTGAATTGCATCTTTGAGTTCGTAGGCATAGGTGGGGTTGCCCTGTTCGAGGCTAAAGATTTCGTAGGTGTCGCGGTTCACCTCGTCCCGTGGGGTGGCGGTGAGGCCGACGAGGAGGGCATCAAAATAGTCAAAAATGTAGCGATATTTTTGATAAACGCTGCGGTGGGCTTCATCAATGATCACGAGGTCAAAGTACCCCGGCCCAAATTGACGATCGCTCCCCTCGATCTGATTAATTTGGTTCATGATCGTCGGATAGGTGGACACCACCACATTCGCCCCTTGCACGTCTTTTTCTTGCATGAGATTAATCACGGTGGCATGGGGCAAATGTTGATTAAAGGCGTTGCGGGCTTGGCGGACTAAACTTTTGCGATCGGCTAAAAATAAGACCCGTTTCACCCAATTAGCCCGCATCAACAGATCCACCAGGGCGATCACGGTGCGGGTTTTGCCGGTTCCGGTGGCCATCACGAGGAGGGCTTTACGGTTTTTGCGGGTGAAGGTTTCGGTGATCCGTTGGATCGCTTCGACTTGATAGGTGCGTCCCGCGATCGCCGCATTCACCGCGATCGACTCTAGGGCTTTTTGGTGGCTCCGTCGCCAGATCCGATGTTGTAGTTCGGCTTTGGTGAGGAAGCCTTGAATTTCGCGGGGGGGATAGTGGCAATCGTCCCAAATATAGGTGTGGTAGCCGTTGCTATAAAAAATGATCGGGCGTTGGTGAAACTGCTGCTCTAGGCAGTCGGCGTAGAGTTTGGCCTGTTGTTGGCCGATTTTTGCGTCTTTGCGGGTGCGTTTGGCTTCGATGACGGCGAGGGGGAGGCCGTTGTCATCCCAGAGCACGTAGTCGACGCTGCCCCGACCGGATTTACTCACGGATTTCGGCATTCCGGTGACTGGATATTCTAAGCAGTCGGGATGGTCAAGAGTCCACCCCATTTCGAGCAGTTGAACATCAATGAATTGGCTGCGGGTTTGGGCTTCGTTGTAGTCGTGGGGGTCGGATGGGGTGCGGTTCTGTGCTTTGAGGGCGGCGATTTCGGCGCGGGCTTGTTGCAGTTGGGTTTCGGTTTGGCGGTTCCGGGCGGCGGCGATCCGTTGCATCTCCTCAGATTGGGAGAGTTGGGTTTCGAGTTTTTGCAGTTCGGCGCGGCTGGTGTCGTTGGGGGCGATCGCGTTGTCTTGGGGAATCAGGCCGGGGTCAAAGTGGAGCGCACCAAGGTTTTTACGGTTGGGGGAGTAGGAGCGACTGACCCAATAGAGGACGTGAAACAGTTCTTCAATGATGTAGCGGGAGGTTTGGGCGGTGATGGGTTTGGCGTGGTGAACGGCGATGTTGCCGAGTTTTTGGATTTGGCGAATTTTGGGGAAGATGCCGGGGCTGAGGTTGTCTTGAAAGGTTTGCTCATGGATCAATGCGCCGAGTTTGGTGTCGTAGGGTATCTGAAGATAGGGGTCATTGTCATAGAGCCAAATCACGGTTTGCTCTAGGGTGTAGCGGGCATAGAAGCAACTGGCACGGGGGGCGCGATCGCTGAGGCTTTCGGCATGAATGGCGTGGTCGTATAAGGTAGGAAAATCGGTTTTCAGGAAGTCAAAGTTTGAGGTCATGGCTGGAATATGTCGATTATCGAGAGTTTGGAGCAAGGTTTAAAAAGGCTGTGGCTCTTTCGATCTGGGTGGCGGCTTCTTCTTTGTCTAGGATATTGATTTCGCCATAATCACCCAATAGTCTGAGGTCTTGGGCTTCTTTGAGGTGGCGGTGAAATTCTTTGGGGATGCGTCCGGTTTTAGCAAATTCTCGACCAAATGCAGAAATAACGGCGGAATGTTTGGAAAAGCTGAGTCCTTCTCCTTCAAGGTACGCTGAGGCAACATAAAACATTGTGTAATAGGCTCTAGCGACGGCAAAATCATAGTATTCACCTTGATAAAGATACTTTGCAGCGTTGAGGCTTTGGGTTGCTTTAGCGATGAGTTGCTGTTGATTTTCGTTCACACTGGGATTCCTTCGGTTTTGATGTTGCGGATGAGGGGGGTTTCTTTGGTTTGGAATTGTTCGGCGGACAGGTAAAGGCAGTTAATGAGGGCATCGGTTTCGAGGCAAAGATCGCTAATCCAAGGGTTATTTTTTTTGATTTCTTGAACGGGGTTGATGGTTCCTTTGAGGATGATGGCGATATCAATATCGGAGTCGGGTGTGGCTTGTTGTCGGGCTTGGGAGCCAAATAGAATAATTTCCTCTAATTGGTCTTGGTAAAGGTCTTGAAATTGTTTTTTTAGGATTAAAAGAAGTGTGTTAATTGGCATTACTATTTTTTTGTATTTACAAGATATTTTTTATGGATAGCTGAGTAAGTCAAGATTGGAAATAAATCGATAATCTTTCTGGTTTTTGCTCAGGAGAGGAATATTTTCACTGATTGCCGTTGCTGCAATTAGTGCATCAGGAATGAGTAGGTTATAGCTTAGGTTATAATTTTGCATGAGTTGAATGGCAATTTTTGAGATATTTTCGTTTAGGTTTGATCGACTAAATTGATTTAGAAATTGATTCAGATTTTGTAATTCTGTTTTGTTTCGGCAACCAACGATTAACTCCATTTCTGTGATGCTGGCAATACTAAGGTGATGGGTCTGAGATTCTTGATAGAGACGTTGTTTAGCTGTGATGTCGTTGTTTGCAATGTCAATCAAAACATCAGTATCAATGAGTAGTTTTTGCATGCTAGCGAGTCCATTGATCTTGACGGATATTTTTTACCCATTGGCTACTATCTTGCATTTCGGATCTGTCGCTCCACATACCAACAAAATCATGATTTTCTAAGTTAAGTGGGGTAACTGTTGGTGTTTCTTGCTGTGCTTTGGCTTTGAGAAAATGGACAAATTCAGCAACCATTATCTGGGCTTCTGGGGATAGTTCTAGAATTTCGTTGGTTAGGGTTTTGATTTCAATCATTTTTCTACATTCGTGGGTTAAATAGATTTTCTGGTTCATCACAACTCGCCGCGAAAGGCTTTTTGTAGTAGGGAGTTAAATAGATTCTCTGATTCGTGACTATAATTCTCTGATTTTTTCGTTAAGCTTATTACTTGTTTGCACAACAAATAAAATTTATTTTGTTCTTTTATTGGAGGACAAGGAAAACAAAAGTTTAGTAATGCAGGACGATTTATTTTGGGGATGTTGGTTCTAGTTGAATGTTTTTCTGCATAATCCAAGAAAAACCGAGGGTAGTGCATTTTAGTGCAGGCTAGAGGAAAAGATAGGGGCATCTTGCTCCGCCAGCTTCTCTCTGATGCCCCGATTGTACTCATGGATGAACAGCCATATCGCCCCAATGTGGTTCTCCACCTTTTTCGAGAACGACA
>NZ_JAQMTY010000109.1 GCF_028330765.1 Spirulina subsalsa CS-330
GAGGAGGGGCGCGATCGCAAGGGTCACCGGCTCCAGATCAAGCTGGGTCAGATGGTCAAGATTGAGGGTAATCGTGGTCATAACACTCGTGTTGCATCGGGTGGCAGTCTTTCCATCACAGTACCATCAACGATTTCATAGCCCCAACCTGGATGCTGCTCGGCCAGGTGGGTCGCCATCGCCACTTCCCCCAAGCGACAGAGTTCGATGAGTTGGGCGTAGCCATCGGCTTTGGCCTGACGCTGGCGGTGGTGGTGCTGGGCGGCTCGTTCGTCTGGCGTGAGGGGGAGGCGACCGAGATTAGTCAGGTCAAGATGAGTGAGGGATTCCATGGGTATATTCGGGGGACAGGGAATCGACACAGTAGCGATCGCGCCCCTGTTGTTTGGCATGATACAGGGCATTATCCGCAGCGGCAATCAGGTGCTGCGGGATGGTTTGGGCCTGGGGATGGACGGCTAACGTGCCGATGCCAATGCTGAAGGTGATGTAGGGCGCGACCAGGGAGTGAGCGTGGGGAATCGCCAGGGCTTTGATGTGAGCTTGAATCTGTTGGGTGATGGCAATGGCCCGATCGCGATCGCACTGGGGCAAAATCACCGCAAACTCTTCCCCCCCATAGCGAGCCACGACCGCGTTAGGATCTTGCACCGTTTGCTGAATCGTTTGGGCCACCTGACGCAGGGCATCGTCGCCAGCCAGGTGGCCATAGTGGTCATTAAAGGCCTTAAAAAAATCCACATCCATCAAAAGCAGAGTGATGGGGTGCTGATGATCGGTGGCCATCGTCCACAGCAGCAATAATGATTCATCAAACTGCCGCCGATTGCTAATCCCGGTTAACCCGTCGCGAGTGGCGAGGGTTTTGAATTTTTCGTTGGCTTGGGCTAACTGTTGCGATGACTCTTGCAGCAGTTGAATCGTCAGTTGGTGGATGTAAGAGTCGGCAATTAGGAGGTGATGGATGTCGAGCAGGCGATAGCTGTCCGGCTCAAGTTCAATAATGAGCGGCTCATAAAGATGGTCGGGCGATCGCTGTAGGGCTTGCCATGCGGCATCCACAATCAACGTGGAACCGGGTAAGCGTAAGGGTTTGGACTGAATGAACTGATATAAATGCTGAATCGGTCGCTGCGAAAAGAGTTCCAAACTGTAGGGGCGACTCATTTGTTCCCAAAAACGCCGCCGGGAAATCATGCCCACAAATTTCTGATCCCGCAGGAGGATAACCCCCGGACGCTGGGGATGGAGATGGAGGGATTGGGCCACATCACGACCGCTGGTGGTGATGGGGATGCAAAAGCCATCGAGTGGCAATTGATCGACCGTTGCGGCTAAATGGAGGCTCTGGAGGAACCCGTAGGGCACGGTGGAACCACGAAAACGGCGGGACGAGACAACAGACACCAGGGAACGTACTCCTCAATTGCGATCGCACAACGTCATGTCAGACTTTTAGAAACCAATGGATTCGATGCCCCCGTTGCCAACCTCGACGATCACAGCCATTCATCGCCCTTGTTACCCGACGCAACGGCTGATTTCCATGGCTCAAGATCATGGCAACCTTGGCGCTCTGACCTCTGGTACGTTGAGGTGCGATCGGTTGAACTTGGGCAAGAGATGGAAGTCTCAACGCCGAATAACCCTAGGATAACCATGACTTATTTTGATTAGGTTAAGATTGGCGTTTTCTTTCACCCGAATTGAATGCATTACTGCCGTGGCGCACCTGAATCGGTGGGTTACGGCGGATTGTCAAATGGCAGGGATAGCATAAATTTCAGCCGCCTAACCCACCCTACAGTAAAGCCTAATTTTAGCTATGCCATGACACCACCATAAAGCACTATTTTAACTATGTCGCGGCACTCCGGGCCTGGGCTTGGCGTTGGAGTTCTGCAAAAACGGATTTATCCCCAAGATCGGGGGGAATCGCCTGCACCACTTTTCGTCCACTGAAGACCAGGAAACCCACCGCCCAGATAATCAGCAACCCCTGTTCCACTCCGACGGGCAAGCCACCGAAAAGATGCCCCAAGAGCAAGAGCGGCACGAGGGGGGTGAGGAGTTTCGTTTCGAGGCGGTTAAAACAAAAAGCCTCTTTGAAATAAATGCCTGTGAGGGCGGCGAAGGTGAAACCCACACCGAGGATTAACAGCGGGTGATGGTAGAGGGCGAGGGGGAGGGGTTCGGGGTACGTGAGGGCGATCGCACCGCTGGCGATCGTGCCAATGGCCCAAAATGCCTGTAATGCCCGATGTAAGGGCCGCAAATAAATATGAATAAACCACAAGCTCACCCCCAACCCCGCCGTAAACAGGGCAAAAAGAACCGTCACAAGCTGCCACAATCCGGGGCTGGGGGCTTGGGTGGTCACGAGCAGCGTCGCGAGGGCAAAACTGAGGGCAGCGATCGCTAACCCCGTGCGATAGACGACCACTTCGCGCCGGTCATGGTCGGTGATCGTGAATTCACCAAATTGGCCTTGGTAGATAATCGATTCCGGGGATGATTGCATAGAAACTCCTAAAATATCCTGAAGGGGTGATAGCGAACCATACCGGCTCAACCCTAACTTTGACACTCCCACCGTTAAATCAAAGATTATAACGGGGGATTCTTGCTTCATTGGGTTTGTCTAGTCTCAAGTCATCTCTGTCTTGAAACCCCGTCCAGATTCCCCGACCCAAGCATCTGTTTAACGTCCACTGAATGTCC
>NZ_JAQMTY010000110.1 GCF_028330765.1 Spirulina subsalsa CS-330
CAGGATAAATCAATGGCGTTAGTCGTTGAGCCTAGCAACCCTCTGCAACTCTCGTTGTTTGAGTGGATAAATGGTCAGGTAACTGGCTGTTCAGAATCTCCCACTATAGCCCGTAGGGTTTAGTGGGGGAGTATGTCAAGTGATCATTTCCCCTAGACGAATGGGGGGCGATCGCCTATCCTGCGAGCAGTGATTTTCAGCAGGTCTATGGTGCAGACGGCCCAGCAACGTTATCGCACGGGTATCCGTTGGCTCCTGGGTTCAGGGGCGATCGCGCTTCTGAGTTTAGGCGGGGGGGCTTGGTGGGTGTGGCGGCCAACGTCCACCACCGTAGAAGTGGAGGTGATCACCGTTGAGCGGGGAGATGTGCTCAAAACGGTGACGGCGGGCGGCTTAGTGAAAGTGGGCAATCAACAAACCCTCACCGCCCCCACCACGGCTAACAATACAGCGATCGTCGAGCGGATCGAGGTGAGCATTAACAGCCCGATTCAAAATAACCAAATCCTGATGCGGTTACGGAACCCCGACGGCTTGGCCCAACTCGAACAAAAACGCCTCGAAATCACCCAAAAACGCTCAGAAGTCACCACCAAACAGCGGGACGTGCAACGAGCAGAAGTGGAACTCCTCAAAGCCCAACGCACGCAACGCAGTCAAGCCGACAATCTCACCGCATTACAACAGGCCGAATTGACGCTCTCCAACGCTCAGGAAGAATTACAACGTCAAGCCCAAGGGATTCCCGATCTTGAAACTGATGTTCAAACCACCCAAGATCTGGTAGAGCAGGGCTATCTCGCGGCGGATGAACTGCGGCGGGTTGAGCAAGAGTTACGGGATGCTCGGTCTCGCTTGGCGAATCAACGGCGGACGGTGGAAGATGCTCGCTTGGCGGTGACGAATCTGCGGATTGAGCGATCGCAAACTCTCACCGATCAACAGGATACGATTCAAACCCAACAGCTTACCCTCGCCAATAATCGCCAAGCGGTGGAGGTGAGCCTACGGGAACTGACCGTGGCGCAACTCAATCTCCAACGGGATGAAGAAAGCTTTGCCAACAGTAGTCTAATCCGCGCCACGACGGACGGGCGAGTCTTGGCGATCCATGCCAAAACTGGGGATGTGCTGCAACAGGGCGATCGCCTCCTCACCATTGGCGACCCCCGCCGCGAAGAAGTCGAAGTCCAACTCACCACCCTGCAAGTCCCCCTGATCAAAACCGCCCAACCCGCCACCGTGGAAGCGATCGGGACAGTGTCCGGTACATTTCCGGCCCGGGTGGAACGGGTGGACAGGGTGGCGATCGCGTCCGGTGAGAGTGGCTCCTTTGGGGGTGGGGATGATCCCGGTCGGGTGGCGGCGGTGATTGTCCTCGACCGGCCGAGCGGCACGCTGATTCCTGGCAGTCAGGTCAGCGTCACCATTGAAGTGGAAGCCGAGCGGAATGTGGTTGCTGTGCCGTCGCTGGTGGTGCAAGGGGAGGGGGATTCTGCCTATGTGTGGATCGTGAGTGAAGCCGGGACTGCGGAAAAGCAACCGATTGAAATTGGACTCCAGGGGGACGAACGCACCGCCATTCTCGACGGCTTAGAGGCGGGCGATCGCATCATCTCCCCTTCCCCCGACCAATCCCTCACCGAGGGCGATCGCGTCAAACCCAGAGACACCCCACCAGAGGAGGCCCCATGAGTCAATTAGGCGTGATGGATCTGATCGGCTTGGCGGTGCATGCCCTGGGGCGGAATGGATTGCGGACAGGTTTAACGGGATTGGGTATTTTCCTCGGTGTGGCCGCCACCAGTGCCACCCTGCAAGTGCAGCACATTACCAGCCAACGGATTCAACAACGGTTTGCCGAACGGGAAGCCCCCCGCGTCCAAGCATGGGTGTGGCGGCAGGGCCAACTGGCGGATCTAACAGCAATTCAAACGGAGTTGGCGGGGGTTGCCTCGGTGAGTGCGGCGATGGGGTTAGGGTGGTCACAACAGGCCATCTATCAAGATCGTGCGGTTCCTGTCCAAGGGATGGCCGTCAGTGATACCTATTTCACCACCACCGGACGGCAAATGGTGCAAGGTCGCTACCTCAATGCTACGGATTTTGCAGACTATCGCTCGGTGGTGGTGATTGATCAAACCTTGGCCCAACAGATGTTTCGCGATCGCGACCCCATCGGCACGAACATTTACCTGAGCGGGATGGCGTGGCAGGTGGTGGGGGTGATGGAAGCGAAAACCACTGAGCAGCGCGGCTCAGGGGAACAGGAGGGGGAATTGGTGATTCCCCTCAGCACCCAAATGGCCTTAACCGGACGGCAACAGGTGGATCACATTTTCGTGCGGCCGGAGGATCTCAGGGATTTAGAACGCCTTGAAGGTCAAGTGAAAACCCTCCTCCAACAACGTCACCCGGAATACCTGCAAGGGATTTGGGCCCAGTTTGATGCACCCCGCACAGCAACCAACGTGGCGGATATCCAAGCGGATCAGGAGACGTTGGCCACGGCGACGCGATCGCTGTTGGGTGTGGGGGCGATCGCGTTGGCGATCGCCGGTGTCGGAATTGCCAATATTACCGTCGCCAGTACCCTCGAACGGACAAAGGAAATCGGCTTGCGGCGAGCGATTGGGGCGACTCAAGGGGATGTGCTTTGGCAGTTTGTTTTAGAGTCGGTGGTGGTGAGTGTGGTGGGGGGCGTGATTGCGATCGCCACCATCGAAGGAGTCACCCTCGGCATCACCCGCTATGAACCCTTTGGCTTGCCCGCCTATGAATTTAATGGCCGCAATGCGGTGCTGGCTTTGGGGGCGGCGATCGCGGTGGGGATTGGGTCGAGCGTCGCCCCCGCCCTGCGGGCAAGCCGCCTTGATCCCGTCAAAGCCCTCCGGAGTTGATCCCCCATGGCTCTTTCTCCCCACAATCTTTTAATTGTCACCCTCAACGCCCTGCGGGGCAATCCGATCCGCTCGGCATTAACCACCGTGGGGATCTTCATGGGGGTGCTCGCCGTCAACGGGACGCTGCAAGTCCAAACCATCAGCAAAGGGATCATCGAACGCCAACTCAACGCCCAAATCGCCCCGCAACTCTTCACCTGGATTCACCCCGGCATTACCTCCCGCGAACAAGCTCAAGCGATCGCCCGCCTCGGCGGTGTGATCGACAGCGCCAGCAGTACCTGGGGATCTTTCGACACCGTGCAGCGCAATGGGCAAGAAACCTTTGTGATCACCCTGCCGGTCTCTCCCAACTTTCCCCAGGTGAACCGCTTAGAGATCGTAGCGGGGCGATTTTTTACCCCCCAAGAGATGCAGGATTTTCGTCAGGTGGGGGTGTTGGCGCAGGATGCAGCCATGATTTTGTTTCCCGATCAAGATCCGATTGGTCAATCCTTGCTCGTGCGGGGCAATACCTACCGGATTGTGGGGGTGATTGCCATGAAGCCCTTTGAACAGGATGAGCAAACCTGGTCTACCTTATTTGTGCCGCTGAGTTTGGCCCATGCCCGGACGGGTCAAGAGCGAATCACCTCATTCAGCCTGCGGCCGACGGATTGGCGAGATCTCGACGCTCAACAAGCCAAATTACAGCAAATTTTGGCAACTCAATTCCCCGATCGCGACCCTTATGTAGAACACAATGCCGAGGCGATCGCAGAGCAGCAAGACATTCTCATTTTGATTTCGCGGGGTCTCTTGGGGGTGGGGTTGGTGGCGTTGGTAATTTCGGGGGTGGGAATTGCCAATATTACCTTTGCGTCGGTGATTGAGCGCACACCGGAGATCGGGTTACGGCGGGCGATTGGGGCAACCCAGGGAGATATTCTCTGGCAATTTTTACTGGAGGCGGTGATTTTGAGTATGATCGGCGGCATGAGCGCGATCGCGGTGGTGGATGGCACGACGCGCATCGTGGCGGCAACCTTTGACCTGCCCTATACCTTTCAATTGGAGACTGCTGCGATGAGTTTGGGGATTGCGATCGTTGTGGGTGCGGGGTCTAGTTTTGTGCCAGCACGACGGGCGAGTAGAATTGAGCCGATGTCTGCATTACGGAGTGAGTGATGTCTCGTCTTCCTTTACCCAGTTGGCTTCACCACACCCGGCTGTTGACGATCGCCGCCATCAGCACGATCATCCCCTTGGCTGTCATTGCCCAAGGATCGCCGCCGTCTCCATCGCCTGACTCGAACCGCGATCGCGCCACAGCATCCGACCCGATCACCCCGCCAGATCTGCCAGCAATTGCCCCCACCGTTTCACCCTCCCCCCAACCAACCGCCCCCACCCCTAAACCATCTCTCCTCCAGCGACTCAAAACCACCTTGGGGATTCAACCCCCAGAATCCCCCTCACTGGGTGCAACGTCCCCGAATCCAGCGGCGGATCGCCCCCTCGCGTCCCGTCAGGCTCCAGGCGATCGCTCCACCACCCCCCCGCCCGATTTTGATCCCGTGGCGTTATTTCGATCCCCGGCCCCGCCTCGCTTACCCGCCCAATCATCCACACCAGTTAGCCCCGACGCGATCGGTGTGCCCTTGACCTTAAACGAAGCGATCGCCCTGACGGTGCTCCACAATACCCAAGTTCGGAATCAATACCTGGATCGAATTGTGGATCGCGCTCGTTTGCGCACGGCCCAGGGGGAACTGTTGCCGAAATTTACGCCGATGTTAATGAGTGGCGTGGTGGATAATGTCGGCGGACGGGGTCATCGCACGGAGGTACGGGCGGCGGTCTCCTGGTTTACACCCACGCGGGGCACGCTGAGCGTCGATTGGCGATCGCAACTCAACAGCTTTCAAGAAACCGAAGACAGCCAAGGTTTTAGCGTCACCTATCGTCATCCGCTGCTGCGCTACGGGGAAAGCGCGATCGCTCATCTCGATCGCAGTCGCGCCCTAATTCGAGACGACATCAACCAACTCACCCTCCGCCAAACCCTGATCGACGAAGTTACCGACACGATTCGACAATACCGATCGCTCCTCCTCGCCCAAGACCAAGTTACCCTCACCCAAACCTCCCTGACCAACGCCGAGCAACAACTCCAACGCCAACGGGCCCTAGTGGAAGCTGGTCGGGAGGCGCGATCGAGTCTCTTTCGCACCGAGCAGAATGTGGCAGATTTTCAAAGCCAACTCTTGGCCGCTCGTAATGCGGTGCAGTCGGCACAGTTGGCCCTGATGAATCAGTTGGGGATTAATCGGGATTTAGATGTAGTGGCGATCGCCGATCAGAACACCGTCACGCCAAACCTTGATCCAAACACCCTCGAACAGGTCAGCCTCGCCCAGCGTCCCGACTACCTCAGCGGTCAGTTGGGGCTACGCATTGCCGCCCTCGACCTGCGCCAAGCTGACAACAATCGCCGCTGGAATCTGGATCTCGAAACCCAATACAATGATGCCACCGTCCAACAAGGAGACTGGTCAGCGCAAGTGATTTTGACCCGACGTTTAGGCGATCGCCGCCGCGACCACGAAACCTTTGAAGCCAGCCGCGTCGAACTCCTCAAACAGGAAAACAACCTCGCCCAACTCGCCGCCGATATTCGTATCGCCGTCCGCAACCAAAGCCGCCAAGTGCAACTCCAAGCCGAACAACTCCAACTCGCCCGCCGCGCCGTAGACCTTGCCCAACAGGAACTCGCCGCCCAAGAAGCCCTCGTTCAAGCCGGGCGAGGTGATGCCTTCCAACTCCAAGAGGCCCAACGACAACTCTTAACCGTGCGCAATAACGAGCTACAGCAACGGGTAAACTATCTCAATGCGATCACTGAATTGGATCAAGTCCAGGGCATCACCCTCGATCGCTGGGGGATTCAACTCGATCCAGCCCCGGAGTGACCCTCTCTCCCCCCGATCATCAGGCCAGAACAACAGTTAAGCTACCATTATCAAACATAAATTAAAATTATATTATTGAGGGGTTTATATTTTTTGGGTTTATCAATAAACTGAGGAAGAACGCAGCGATCGCTACGTCTAGACCATCCTTGCAAGGGACATCTCCCCCTTATTTTTCCGATGAAAACCCCTCAACCGTCCTCCTTACCTTGGTATCGTTGGCTCAATAGCCATCATGTTGTCCGGTTATTAGAAACAGTCCAAGACCTGATTGTTATTGGTCTGTGTATTGGGTTATTTAGTTTTATGGTGTTGCAACTGCGGGAGATGGTGCTTTCATTACTTCCCCCCCTGCAATTTCAAACGGTTACTTCTGATATTCTTTTTCTCCTCATCCTCGTCGAACTCTTTCGCCTGCTGATTATTTACTTGCAGGAACACCGGGTTTCCATTGGTGTGGCGGTCGAGGTTTCGATTGTCTCGGTGTTGCGGGAAATTATTGTCCGTGGCGTGCTTGAAACGCCGTGGTCACAGGTTTTAGTGGCCTGTCTTTTTCTGTTAGTCTTAGGCGCATTACTGATCATCCGAGTGTGGTTACCGCCTACCTTTGACGGCATTAATCCAGAGCAATTTATTTCGGAGCGACATCGTTCACGGCATCATGCTCAAGAGCCAGACCATCAACCCTTAAGCACAGAAGAAATCAGCCGCCCGAAACAATCAAAACCAGCCATCAACAATGTGCTAACGGAACAGATCAATTGAGGCGATCGCACCTCGCCCATCAGCAGTAGGGTGGGTAGGCGGCTTAAACATAGGCGATGAAAGTAATCCAGCAATCCGCCGTAACCCACCGATTAACCTGTGTCGTAGCGGTAGAGTCTTGGCTTATGTCGAGTTAGCCCACTTCGTCTAGGGGAATTGATAACGTTTCGGCAATTTGTTCGGGGCTTAATCCGAAGGATAAGAGGCGGGCGATCGCATTTTTTCGGTCTTGTTTTAATTGCTCAACTTCCGCCTGAGCTTTTTCGGCTAACCGTCCCAATTCCACATAGCTTAAAAACCGCTCACCATTGGGTTTATAAATATTGAGTGTTTCAGGGGTTAATTCAAACCGAATCTTGAGTAATGGGCTGTCCCAATTGAGGAGATCAGGCACTAACACCAGCGTTTGATCGCAGCGTTGCCAGCCTGTCAAATCATTACGGTCTGGGTCATATAGATAATATTCACTCACCCCGTACTGCTCGTAAAATGCCAATTTCTTGGCCATTTCACTAAACCGATTCCCTGGCGATAAAATTTCAAACACCACCTGCGGCGCGATGTCGTCTTCGTCCCATTGGCGATAGGAACCGCGATACCCTTTGGGCCGACCGATCGCCACCATTACATCCGGAGCGCGGCGGGTTTGATTATCCCCTTCGACGGGATACCACAGTAAATCACCTGTAACAAAAACATCAGGACGATCCGCAAAGAGCAACTCTAGATTTTCTTTGATCGTGACAATCCAGTGAAACTGTAATGTGTTGTCTGACATGGGTTGACCATCACTATCGGGATAGACGATTTCCGAGCGTTGTAGTTCTTGAACCATGATCTGCTCTCGATCTGAACGATGAAACTATTGTACCATTACGGATTTTGGAAATTTTGATTCAAAAGGGACCGAAACCCGTGATCGGCGTAATGCGTAGCGGGAAATTATTGGGCCAAGACGCGATCGCTCACCCCCTGCACCAAGGGCCGGAACACCTCCACCAACGCGGCCCGACTCACCGCCAAACTCGGTAACGGTCGGCTGCCGTAATCGTCCCCGACTTGGAGCGGAAACACCGGATCAGGCCCTAAGGTGACAAACGCCCCCCCTGCGGCCTGTACCAACACCCACACCGCTGCAATATCCCAAATTTTCGGGGTCGCTTCGATGCCGCCCAGGGCGACCCCCGCCGCCACCAGCACATGGTTATAACTCGCCACCCCCAGCATCCGAATTTTGCAGGGAAAGGGTTGGGTCATCACCGCTGTGCTGCGGGCGCAGAGGTTGAAGAGTTGATTGGGGTTGGGGTCGGCGGGGCTGGTGTGGATCGGTTTGCCGTTGAGGTAAGCTCCGGTGGGGCTGTCGAGTCCGGTGTTACCTGCCCAGTAGCCGTGAAAGGTTTGGGCAACGGGGGGGAAATGCACCAAGCCAAACACCGGCCAACCGCGATAGAGCAAGCCGATCGAAATCCCCCAGAGGGGAATCCCCCGCGTGAAGTTGGTTGTGCCGTCGATGGGGTCGATGATCCAGCACCAATCTTGGGCGGGGAAGGTGTGAAGGGTTTCTTCGCTGAGGATGCCGTGATCGGGGAAACGGGCGGCGATCGCTTCTCGAATCCGTTGATCCGACCATTGATCCGCTGCCGTCACCAGGGAGCCATCGGTTTTACATTCAGCGGTTAAGATCCCCGCACGGGGTAATAAATAGGCGGCGACCTCTTGGGTAATGTCTGTGGCAAAGGCCAGCACATCATCCCAAAACGCAGCCGGGGGATTGAGGGGAGAAGTCATGGTAAGCAAAACCGGGAGAGAAACATTATTTAGAATATCGGGTTCTCTCCCTGGGTCGGTTTACGTGCGATCGCATCTCCTCACCGGCGTTAACGCATTCAACCTAATAACAGCCCAAGGATTCGTAGGTATCCGCGCCCGTCACCGGATTCACCCCCGATGCCCGTTCACATAACTGCTTTTTTTGGTCGCGATCGAGGACGGCATCGGTGAAATCAACCCCCGTGATGGTGGCATCGGTGAAAATCGTGCGCAGGAGCATCGCTTCGGAAAAACGCGCATTGGTGAGGTCAGCCCCTTTAAAATCGCTCAGATAGGCGATTCCGGTGCGAAAATCTGCGTTTTTGAGGTTGGCATCCCGTAAACTGCACCCATTAAACACCGCCCCAATCAGATCCGCCTCGGCAAAATCTGCCCCATCTAAACTCGTGTTGGCAAATTCAGCTTCATTGAGAGTTGCACCATGAAAGTCTTTCGTGGTGACGCGCACATCATCATAGGCCCGAATTAGCGACGAACTCCCCGCATGAGCCGGAGGGGAGAACCAGAGAAAACTACAGCACAACAGGCCGGCCACGAGGCCAAGGAAAGCACGGATATTCATAGGATTGAATGATTGTGAAAATGATTGCCGATTTTAATTCTATTAAGATTTGTGACGCTCGCAAACTTTTCTAAGTTAAGATGCGAACAGGCAAGCGTTGATTAACGGAAAGGAAGAACTGTGTTTGATGAATTAACCCCCCTCGGTCAAGAAGTCCTCAAGAACCCGGTTGCATTTCTCGGTGGCTTTTTTGCGGGTGCGCTCCGGCTCAATCTCAACGAAGATCCGGTGAAAACCTGGCTCGCGAAAAACGGCATGGCCACAGAGGGTAGCGACGATGCCGCTGCCACGGAGGCAGGATCTGGGCCGCAATCCATTTCGATCGATTAGGGTACAGTGGGGGGCTGTCCGACTCCTGTACCCGTTCAACACCATTAGATCTTCATTCAGGAAAGCGATCGCATGATTCAAGCCTACGCAGCCACAACCGCCGGCGGAACCCTAGAGTCGTTTGCATACGACCCAGGGGCATTGCCGGACGAAGAAGTCGAAATTCAGGTGGAGTACTGCGGCCTGTGTCACAGCGACTTGAGCATGATTAAAAATGATTGGGGCATGAGTGCCTATCCCCTCGTGCCGGGCCATGAGGTGGTGGGAACGGTGGCGGCGGTGGGCGATCGCGTCACGACCCTAAGCGTCGGCCAGCGGGTCGGCTTGGGTTGGTTTTCCCGGTCTTGTCTGCACTGTAACCCCTGTTTATCTGGGGATCAAAACCTCTGTAATACCGCTGAAGGGACGATTGTGGGACGATACGGCGGTTTTGCCGATCGCGTTCGTGCTCAAGCGGAATGGGTGATTCCGATTCCGGATGGGATTGATCCAGCTAAAGCCGGGCCGCTGTTTTGTGGCGGCATTACGGTGTTTAACCCGATTGTGCAATGTGGGGTTAAAGCGACGGATCAGGTGGGCGTGATTGGGATCGGTGGTTTGGGTCACATGGCGGTGCAGTTCCTCAAGGCTTGGGGCTGTGAGGTGACGGCGTTTTCTAGTAATCCGGCGAAAGCGGCGGAAATTCGTGAGCTAGGGGCGGATCACATTGTCAATTCCCGCGATCCCGATGCGATCGCCGCCGTGGCCGATTCCTTTGACTTCATCCTCTCGACGGTGAATGTGGATCTCGATTGGGGGGCCTATGTGACGGCGTTGCGGGCGAGGGGACGGCTGCATTTTGTCGGGGCGGTTCCCAATGCGATTCAGTTGGGGGCGTTTCCGCTGATTTTGGGCCAAAAATCCGTTTCTGGGAGTCCCTTGGGCAGTCCGGCAACGACGGCGACCATGCTGGAGTTTGTCGCTCGTCACAAGCTCGAACCGGTGACGGAGGTGTTTGAGTTTAGCCAAGTGAATGATGCGATCGCCCATCTCGAAGCGGGCAAGGCTCGCTATCGGGTGGTGCTGAAAAAGTAACGTCACGAATCATTCCTTAAGTAAAGCAGGAGGGAGCGATCGCGATCGCTCCCTGCCGGGTTGAATCGTCCTGTTGCCCTGGCCTAGAACTTAACCGCCGTCCCCGTGGCAGTGATCAAGAGCAGAACGCCTGAAGAGTCAATATTGATCGTGCCGGTGTCGATTTCAATGCCGATTACCGCGTCAGCGCCCATTTTTTTGGCCCGTTCTTCGAGTTCAGCGATCGCACTTTTTTGGCCCTTCTCAAATACCTGCTCATAGGCTCCCGTGCGGCCGCCAATAATATCCCGAATCCCCGCAAAAAAGTCCCGCAGCGCATTGCTGCCATAAACCACCTCAGCCGTAACAACGCCGAGATATTCCCGTACAGGTTGGTTTTGAAGCGTGTCAGTGGTGGACAAAATCATAAGAGTCAGCCTGGATAGTGATTAATTCGCTTCAAGTTTAACCCACCGGCTGCGGGTCAAGATTAACCCCAGGCTGAATCAGCGAGCGGGAGATGTGGGAGGGACAAGCGGCTTCGGGGTTGGTTTCGGCATCAAATTCAGCGCCTCTAACACAGAGTCTAAATTCCCATCGAGGAGAAGCTGCTGCCATTCCGGGAGCCACTCTTCATCCTCCGGCGCTTGTCCGTGGTACTCAAACGATGCAGCAAGGGCATCGTACCAAAGCCCCGCTTGGCCGAAGAGCACCGGTAAATCCTTGGCCTCTGCTTCAGCCTGTTGGTCTGTGAAGGTGGAATCGGGTTCGACGCGCATCAAGAACGCCGATTCACTTTCGATCCTGACTTCAGCATCACAGATCAGCGTGACGTGCCATTCGTACCATTCCGCCGTGACCAAAGGTGACAGGGGCGGTTCCACCTCGGCGGTGTTCACCGCAACGATTCCCCCTTGGGCGGGTAGGTCGATCGGGATTTGCGCGATGGTTTCCAAGTCTGCGTTGATCAGGGTGAGGAAACCCGTGGAGGCTGTGCTGGGGGGAATGTAGGCGTAGAGGGTGGGGAATGCCGCACTCGTCAGGCCGTGGGCTTGGCCGAACTCGTTGATGGAGGCGAGGACTTGCACGGTGGCATCGGGGTCAGCGGTGCAGGTTGTGGACAGTGTGGACGGGGGAAGTTCTAGGGTTTCGCCGCCGCGTGTGGTGTCACTGGGAACGAAAATATCGGGGGGCTAAAGACTTGGCCGCCGTGGCTGTCGGTGCGTTCGGGTGCGCCGCGATCGCGCCGTTGGGTTTGGTTGGACTCCGGGGGGGCAGGAATCGCTTGGCCGCCATGGCTTTCGGTGCGATTCGGAGCACCACGATCGCGCCGAATTTGTGCGATCGCTGCATCACTGGGCCGTTGTTCTAAGGATGGCACGGTGACCCCTTGAGCCTCAATGGTGATGCTGAGTAACATAGTACTGAGGCCAAGAATAAGCGATCGTTGCAGCATAAAAACCCCGTATTAAATCCTAAATCCTGTGAGCATTCAGCCGACACCCTGAACCCCTTCCAAATTAACATTTTCGTTAGGCTTGGACGTTCCGACCCATCCAGAAGTTTCTCCCCCTGACGATTCCAAAAATTAACAATGCCGCCGGGGGAGAATGGAGCAGCCGCATAGGACTGATAATTACTTTTTGATAATAAATGTTCCGATCCCTAGCTATCCCTCGTTACTCTAGATTCAACCCCTTATTCAGCAAGCACAATGAGTCTAGTTAATGCCTTCTTAGGCGCAATCCAAGACCCCAACGCCCAAGCCAGCCCCAATCAACTCGGCAGCATCTTAAACACCGTCCAACAGTTGAGCCAAACCACCCAAGCCAACCCCGACGCAATGCAAACCGCCATGGGCATCGTCGGTAAATATGTGCGATCGGGTCTTCAGGAAACGAAAAACACCCAAGGTGCTGCCGCCGCCCAAAGTCTGGTGAATCAATACAGCGGCACACAACCCAACGCCCAAGTTGTTAACCTACTGCTCAATCAAGAACAAGTCCAAAATCTGATTAGCGAAGTAGCACAAAAAACCGGACTCCCCGCCGCCACCATCCAAGGTCTATTGCCCAGTTTAATCCCCTTGGTTTTACAGTTTCTCCAAAGCGGCACACCCATCGATGGCAGTGCCAACAATGCCGTTCTCAACTCTTTTCTAGATACGGATGGCGATGGGGATGTGGATTTAGCAGATGCAATGAAAATGGCTAGCCGTTATCTATAGCGGTTTTCATGAAATTGAGGTATCAAGATCCCCCTCAATCCCCCTTAAAAAGGGGGAAGTGGTGTTCTCATCCTTTCGCAATCTGCTACATAGCGGTTGTTCTGAAAGATAAGGGATCAAGCCCCTTCTCAATCCCCCTTTTCAAGAGCTACTGCTTATACATAAGCCAAGTTGCTAGTCTAGAGAGGGGGTATACGTGAGCCAGAGGCTCACACGACTCTGGAATCCGATGTAGTGCGAGCTTCTAGCTCGCTGCCCTGACGGAGCGAGGGGATCAATCGCAGGGTAGGTCAACGTTGGAAGGTTGTGTATAGCAATCCTATTTGATTCATGAACAGGCAAGGGGCTTAAGCCCCTTGTTGATGAGGAGATTTGATTCATGAACAGGCAAGGGGCTTAAGCCCCTTGTTGATGAGGAGATCAGATCTTTGATTGATTTAGGATCGCTATATAAGCAGTAGTTTTCAAAAGAGAGGTGGTGTGCTCATCCTTGCGCCAGTCACTCTACAAACGTTTCTACAGAGGAAAATGATTACAATGCTACAAGAACTTTCTCCGTCAGAATTTCAATCGTTTTATCAAAAAAATGGTTATGTTGTGGTGAGAAATTTAATTCCTCACTCGCGTTTAGATCATGTTCTGCACTATTACAAAAACGATATTGTCACCGCTCGCCATCCCTTTTTTCGCCAAAATACCTACACCTATGAAAAAAGTACCCTTGATGAATACGGTCACATCAAAGAATCGTTTCTAGATGTTCACAATTACAATCAATATCCTGATTTCAGCAATAGTATTAAAGATGTTCTCTGTAGTCTGGAAATTCGGAATACCCTCAGTGAAATTTCTGGGTTTGAAACCTTTAACCTGATGCAGGGGATGCTGTTTGATGCTAATACTGCCACGTTTCCCCATCAGGAATGGTGGTATCTTGACAGCATTCCCCACGGTTATTTAACGATCGCCTGGATTGCCCTCGAAGATATTGCGGCCGAAGCGGGGCGGTTTTACGTGATGGCCGAGGCTGAGGATAATCAGGATTTTCGGGGGGATAATCCTGAACTGTCCCATGATGAATGGGCGCAGCGGATTCGGGACTATGTGGATGCCAACCCTGACCGGGTGATTGCGCCGGATTTGCGTAAGGGGGATGTGCTGTTTTTTAATTCCAAAGTGATTCACGGTTCTTTGCCGACCCAAGATCCTCGCTTTTCGCGGAAGTCTTTGACGGCGCATTATTTACCGGCTCAGTATGAGTTTGGTAATTTATTTAAGACCCGCCCGGCCCATTATCAGATGTATCAAGGGATGCGCTACCACGCCACCTATTCGGACTACACGCCGCTGCGGGCGTTTCAGTTTCAACTGAAGCAGTGGATTTACAGTACACCCTGGTTACATCAGGGGGTGCGATCGCTCTTCAACGCCGTGAAGCGCTCCTAATCGACCCGGACTCGTTGGGTGACGAGGGTAATCCCGCCGCCCCGAATTAGAATCGCGGAAAACCATTGATCGCCAGCACGGCGGTCAATTTGGCCGCGTTTGAAAATGCCGCCGGCTTGGAGCAATTCCAACTCAAAATCAGCCTCACTGAGGTATTCAGCGGTGACGGGTTCTTCTAAGGCTGCACCGAGGAGGAGATCGCCGTTGAGGGGTTCTTGCACCACCACATCAAAATCAAAGGATTCGCCCCGTTGTACCCGTTCCGGCAGATGGACATCGACTTCCGGGGGGCTGTCGCCCAGGAAAACGAGGGTGCGCTCGGCGAGAATGTCTTGGTGTTGGATGCGTTGGGTTTGGCGGTTGATATGTTGGCGCGATCGCACCACGGAACTGAGGCGCACCGGTTTGCGGCCATCGTAGCGAGTTCCGGACACACGGGTAATCGTTTCGGCGATCCATTCATCCCCTTCAACGCGCCAATCTTCCAATTCAATGTCATAGCTTAACGTCCGATAATCCCGCCATAGGGTGCGCAGTCCATCTTGCAGCCCGTTGGTGGCGAGATCATCGTTGGTTTTAAAGGTCGGGCTATAAAATTCCATCACCGCATCGAGGTCTCTGCGATTGGCCGCGGCTTCGAGGTCATCAAGGGTTGTGGAAATCTCAGACGGCAGCGATTCAGGGGTCTGAGCGTAGAGGGCTGGGGTAAAAACGCCGAAAAGACCTGCGCTTAAGAGGCCAGAGAAGAGAACAGGTTTCAGAGCAAAGTTACCCATTGATGATAGGTTGAATTACTGGAGTTTAGACAAACTCACTATAACTCATGCATGTTCTGATTGCTGCTAGTGGAACGGGGGGCCATATTTTCCCTGCCCTCGCCGTCGCCCAATGTCTGACCGAGGCTAAGATTGATTGGCTCGGTGTGCCCGATCGCCTCGAACAAACCTTAATTCCGTCGCACTACCCACTCCACACGATTACGGTCAGCGGCTTTCAAGGGCGACCGGGTCTCCATTGGCTCAAAATTCTCCAACGCTTAATCACCGCCACCCTCAAGGTGAAGCGTTTGATTCGCCGCCAAAACATTGATGTGGTGTTCACGACGGGGGGGTATATTGCGGCTCCGGCGATTTTGGCGGCGCGGTGGGCCGGGATTCCGGTGGTCTTGCATGAGTCCAACGCGATTCCCGGCAAGGTGACTCGGCTGTTAGCGCGGCTCTGTACCCAAGTGGCGGTCGGGTTTGAGGCGGCGATCGCCTACCTGCCTCGCCAGAAAACCCTCTGGACGAGTACCCCGGTGCGGGAGGCGTTTTTGAGTCCGCAGCCCTTGGAGTTTGAAGTGCCGGACGGTGCGCCGTTGTTGGTGATTGTGGGCGGGTCTCAGGGGGCGGTGGCGGTGAATCAGTTGGTGCGTGACTGTGGGCCGGCTTGGTTGGCGGCGGGGGCCTATATTCTGCATTTGACGGGCGATCGCGACCCCGATGCCGATAGCTTTACCCATCCCCACTATTTCGCCCAAGCCTTTCACCATAATATGGCGGGTCTCTTGCAGCGGGCGGATTTAGCGATCGGTCGCTCCGGGGCGGGGACGTTAACGGAATTGGCGATTACCCAAACCCCAGCGGTGCTGATTCCCTACCCCTTTGCGGCGGAAGATCATCAATATTTCAACGCGAAAGCCTTCGTCGATGCGGGGGCGGCGATCGTGCTGCGCCAAGAGACACTCACCCCCGCCACGCTGCAAGCCGAAGTCTTAGCCCTCCTGAAGGAGCGCGATCGCCTCGCCGCCATGGCTCGCAATGCTGCCACCCTCGCCAGCCGCGACAGTGCCGCCCATCTGGCGAAAATTTTGCGCGATCTCTGTTAAAGGGGGCTTGTTATTCCTGGAATAAGGGGTGATTAACTCTCGATTAACTCAACCCTTATTCCCCGCTTGCCGTGCCATGAACGGCGATGGGCAATTGACAGAGGCGAGGCTAGCGCGTCAAGATAAGGGGGATGCGTAAACATTTGTAAAAAAGGGATGTCCTTGGAATTTTTGCCCCTCGATGCCATCCAAGAACTCGCCCAACGCTACGGTTATTGGGTTGTTTTTTTGGGGATTGCGCTCGAAAATACGGGGATTCCACTTCCCGGCGAAACCATCATCATCGTGGGTGGTTTTTTGGCAGGGATGCACGACCTCAGTTATTGGGGGGTGCTGCTCTGTGGGATTAGTGGCGCAGTGCTGGGGGATAATTTCGGCTATTGGATTGGGAAATGGGGCGGCTGGCCGATGTTGTTGCGGGTGGGTCGTCTGTTTCGGATTTCTGAGGCTCAGTTAATCGAGAGCCGCCGCCAATTTAGCGAGAACGCTGCGCGGGCGGTGTTTTTTGGGCGGTTTGTGGCGTTGCTGCGGATTTTTGCGGGGCCGATGGCGGGGATTGCGGAAATGCCCTACCGTCAGTTTTTGCTCTGTAATTTGGGTGGGGCGACGGTGTGGGCGGTGATTACGGTGACGTTTTCATTTTTTGCAGGGCGACTCGTGCCCTTGGCCCAGGTGGTGGCCTGGATGACGCAATTTGGGTTTGGGGTGCTGGCTGTTGTGGTGGTGGCGATCGCCATTTCCTTCTTGATCAAACGCCGCCGCGCCGCCCAGGAATCCCCCACCTCGGAGCCAGCGGAACCAGAAGACTCTACACCCGCCCCCCCTCTCGCCACTGCCCCCCTTGACCCGCCCTCTCCCCTCAGCGACGGGAAAAACGACCTTTGCCCCCAGTCGCTGGATTGATGCCATTCAGCAGGGTTGGGGGTTTGGCGACCAAACCCCTACGAGCGTTGTCCCTAGGTCGGGGCATGGTTTCCATGCCCTCGGTGGTGAAGACTGGGGCGGGATAGGGTTACGGTGCTTTCAGTAACCAAAATCCGGCGAAGGCTTCGGACTCTTGGGGCGATTGGATGGCGAGAAAGTGGACACCGTGGGCGCGAGCGAGGGCGGCTTCAAACTCCTGGCCTTCCTTGAGGGTGTCGGGGGTTTTCAGGTCTACTAAAATCCAACTATCACTGGCTCCGGTTTCCAGCCAAATCCGTGGCACGGGTTTCGTCTCTAGATGGAGATAGCCCAATTCCAAGCCGGACATCCAACCGGCGAGGGGCGTGGCACGGGGGGAAAAGATGATCAGGCCGGGGATGGGGGTTTGATCGTCAATGTTGAGCATGGTGAGGGGAAAGGATTCCCCAAAGGCGATCTCCCAGTCGGGCAGTTCGGCAAAATCCCCCGCCGGGAGGGAGACGATCGCCCACCGATCCGCCTTGTCACCGCGCACGGCATCGGGGAGCGCGATCGCATTCATGGCCGGATATTGCACCGTAGAGGTTTTGGCGGCGCTTTCGTCGTAGCCCTCTTCCTGGGGATACACCGATTTCGTCCGTTCGTCGAGCCACTGGGTGAGGGCATAGGTGCGACGACTGGGGGCGGCAGGAATACCAGCATCCTCGCAGGCTTTGAGGATCATGTTGTTCATCTGGCGACGAAAGAAGCGAATCCGTTGGGGCGGGTTGGGGGCTTGGGCGATCGCCTCTTGAATTGCCCCCTTGAGCCAGGCCGAATTCACCGATTGATTATCCGTGAAGCGACTAAACCGAAACAGGGTATCGGGTGATTGCGTCACATCCATCGGACTCTCGCAAATCAGCACTTCCCAGCGTTTTTTGCGGTTCTCATCAAAGATGGGGCGCGAATAAAAATCCAGTTCCCAAATCGTCTTACCCATGTTTCGTCTACGTTAAATCCGTTGATACTGCGTTTAAATGACTAACCTTCCATTCTAGGGGGTGTTGTCCCCTGGCTTAAACGGATTCTGGCCATGGAGCGCGATCGCAGCACGGTCTATTACAAATTGATCGCCGGGCGCGATCGCCCCTCAACCCCCCGGTTAGACTGGATATAAAGGCCTAGGACGATATACTCAGCACCTTTCGTCTGTTCATCCCGAATAGTCCAGCCGTGGTGCGATCGCGCCATCCCATCACCCCCCCCCCTTATCCTTCTAGCCTAACCGCCCCCGTTGTGCGTTATTGATATAAGGACATCTTCCCCATGTTTTCCCCCAAACTCTCCCTTCTTCCCCTCTGTAGCGTTGCCCTGGTCTGCCTCAACACCACCGCCGCCGCCGCTGCATCCCTCTACACCGCCACCCGCCTCCCCGGCTACAGCTCATCCATGAGCTACGTGGCCGCCTTTGGTCAAGATTATCTCGCCACCGGCTTTGACTTAAACAATCACGGTCAAGCCACCTATCAGATCATGACCTCCGCCGTCCAAGGCAGCAGCCTTGGCCGTCAGTCCTACGCTTGGGATGCTGAACAAGGGGGCATTTACCTCGGCCAGTACGGCATGAACCCCCAAGGCGATACGAGAGTGCTAGGGATTAGCGAAGCAGGTTGGACGGTGTTTAGTCAATCGATGGGACTCACACGCACCACCTATGCGCTGAACGTCAATACTGGCGAACGGCTGGGGTTAGGTGTTGCCAATGTTTACGGCATTAATAACGACAATCAAGTGCTGATGCCCTTGCCAGGTTCAACCTCGTTGGGATTATTCGATCTCGATACCCGGCAGGGACAGCCCTATTTTGGCCCCACCGATGCCGCCAGCTTAGCCACCTGGCCCGATTCTCCCTTCTCCCTGGATACCCGTCAGTTTTGGTCAGAAACCGCCGCGCACCTCTACGATCGCAACACCCAAAGCCAAAGCGTCGGGCGCATCGGCTGGACAGCGATGCTTTGGGAAAACGGCCAAGCCTATGACCTAAATGCCCTCGCCGGGTTCACCCAAACCATTAACCACCCGCTCTTTGGTTCGGTGGACTATCGCCTTCGGGCCGCGACGGCCATTAATGACCAGGGGCAGATTTTAGCGATCGCCTCCTCCGGACTCACCACAGGGATGAGCGGTGACATTTACCTCCTCACCCCCAAAGCCCCCGACCCCGAACCCACCACCCCCATCCCCGAAACCAGCCCCTCTCTTTTCCTCTGGCTGTTTGGGTTAGCTCTGATCCGTCACCTCATCCCCGCCCGCCACCTCAAAACCTAACCCCCGCTTTGGGCCCCTCGCCCAGCGGCCTACTGCTGAGATAGAAGCCAAGTTGCTAGTGCAGCGTCAAGACTTAATATTCGGATTGTATTGAATGTCCAACACTCAACGTGACGGTGCGTTACGCTTCGCTAACAGCACCCTACTGCCGTGGCACAGCCAAAATGATACTTTATTGTAGGGTGGGTTAGGCGGCTTAACCTCCTGCCATTACTGCAATCTAGCAATCCGCCGTAACCCACCGATTAAAGTGTGTCGTTATACTACAAACATCCTAATTCTTTGCATTGACGCTGCACTAGCCTGAAGCGGGTATCAGTGAACCAGAGGCTCACACTGCCTGAAATCCGCTGTAGTGCAAGCTTCTAGCTCGCTACCCCAATTAGCGTGATTCCTTCACCCCAATTAGCGCGATTCTTCGGATGTTAAATAGGTGTAACTGTTTAAACTCTGTTCGTAGGTTTGCAGGAGGCGTTGGGCTTCAGCGAGGGTGATGCGCTTTTCTTGTAGAGCGATTTCCGTGCGTTGGCGCAGGGTTTCTAGGAGGTGATCTGCATCGTATTGCACATAGCCCAACACCTCGCGCATCGTATCCCCCCGCACCACCTGCTCAACGTGATAGCCCTTCGGAGTCATCCTGATATGGGCCACATTGGTATTGCCAAACAGATTATGTAAATTCCCCATAATTTCCTGATAGGCTCCCACTAAAAACATCCCTAAATAGTAGGGATCTTGGTGGTGGTTGGCATTGACATTGAGGGCATGGAGTTCGAGGCCGTTTTTGGCGTGGTGGGCATCAATGAATCGATCAATTTTGCCGTCACTATCACAGGTTAAATCTGCGAGAATTGCGCGTTCGGTGGGTTCTTCTGTGAGGCGATGGATGGGCATGATGGGGAATAGTTGGGAAATGGCCCAACTATCGGGGGCTGATTGAAAAACGGATAAATTGGCGGTGTAGGTGGCGGTTAAGCTCTGTTCGAGGTCTTTTAAATCATCGGGAATTGGGGTTTGATGGCGCACGAGATTAAAGATTTTATGGCAACAACAACCGTAGAGTTGTTCCGCTTTGGCTCGTTCTGCGAGGGATAAATAACCAAACCCAAAGAGGCTGATTGCTTCGGTTTTGAATTGCACCGCGTCGTGATAGGCCTCTTGGTAATTTTCGAGGCTAATCGTCTCGTAGGTTTCCCAAAGATTGCGGAGAATGAGGTGATCGTGATCGGTGATGGTGGGGGGGGTGGCGGGGGTGGGGTAACTGGCGTTGAGGATGTCGAAAATGAGGACGGATTGATGGGAGACGATCGCCCTTCCACTTTCGCTCACCAAGGTCGGAGCCGTCACCTGGGCGGCATCGCAGGCCTCTTGTACTTCGGCGACGATGTCGTTGGCGTAGTTCTGCATGTTGTAGTTTTTCGAGGCGGCGGTTTGGGTTTTGGAGCCGTCATAGTCCACCGCTAACCCGCCCCCCACATCGAGATATTGCATCTTTGCCCCCAATTTCGCCAACTCTACATAAATTTGCGCCGCTTCCCGAATCGCATCTTTAATCACCCGGATCGCGCAAATTTGTGACCCGACATGAAAATGCAAGAGGTGCAGACAGGACAAGCGATCGGCGGCTTCGAGGTGCTGGACGACGGCGAGAATTTCGGGGATGGTGAGGCCGAATTTAGCGCGATCGCCCGTAGAGTTGCCCCAATGTCCCGACCCTTTTGTGTTCAATTTGGCCCGCACACCCAGATTGGGGAGGATGTTTAATTGTTGGCTGATGTCTAAAATCAGGCGTAATTCATCCAATTGTTCAATCACCAAAACCGGAGTGTGGCCGAGACGGGTGGCGAGGAGGGCGGTTTCAATATATTCGCGGTCTTTGTAGCCGTTGCAGATTAATAAGCGGGGCGGCTCGTGGGGGCTTTGATGGGGGGGCAAACTGGCGAGGGCGATCATTAATTCCGGTTTTGACCCGGCTTCGAGGCCGAATTGATGGGGTTCGCCAAACTGCACTAAGGTTTCGATGAGATGGCGATTTTGATTGCATTTGATGGGGTATACGCCGCGATAGGTTCCGGGGTAGCGATAGCGAGCGATCGCCCGCGCAAAACAGGCGTTGAGGCGTTCGATGCGATCGCCCAAAATATCCGGAAACCGAATCAACAGGGGTAACTCTAAATTCCGTTGCTGCAACCCTTCCACCAGTTCATACAGATCCAACGACCCGCCGCGATCGCCCAAGGGCGACACCATCACATGACCCGCCGCATTCACCGCAAAATACGGCTCGCCCCAGTCATGAACTCGATACAGCGCCTCACTGGCCTCAATACTCCAACGGCGCGGCGCGATGGCAGCAGCGGCAGCAGCGATCGTCTGTGGTTCTGAAACCTGGCTCATCACGAAACCCCCAAAACAGTCTACGGTGATCTAGTGTACGAGGCCCTTGTCGCTGATGGGTCACAACTCCCGGCCGCTTTGGATGACAGGGGGCGATCGCTCAGGTTTATTACCGATAATTACCATTATGGGAATTAGAGAATGACCCGCATTCTTGGGTTAATGATTAAAGATGTCCCACCCAGATTAGAAACAGCCTATAATCCAACAATCGTCTCAGTAAAAACACGGGAATATCCGTATTTTCACGGTATTTTTCAGGATGACCCCCCCAAACGTTTTCCCACAGTGATCCTCAACTCATCATGCAGAATCTGCCTAGCTGTGCCGCGATTCTAGGAGCAAGTACCCTCCTGATTGCCAATGTTGCCCTCGCCCAGTCCATCACCCCCGCCCCCGATGGCACAAATACCCACATTACCCACAACGGCAACACCTACTCTATTCAGGGTGGAACCCAAGCAGGGGCGAATCTTTTTCACAGTTTTGAGCAATTTGGCTTGAGCGCGGGAGAAGTGGGGCAATTCCTGAGCAACCCCAGTATTGCCAACATTCTCGGCCGCGTCGTCGGGGGGAATCCCTCGGTCATTAACGGGTTACTCCAAGTCACCGCAGCGAGCACCAACCTCTACTTGATTAACCCCGCCGGGATTCTCTTTGGGCCAGGGGCGCGTCTCGATGTGGGGGGAGATTTCACCGCCACCACCGCCGATCGCATCGGCATCAATGGCGCATGGTTCAACGCCACCGGCCCCAATGATTACCACCAACTCACGGGCGAACCCACCCTCTTTTCCTTCCTCACCGACCAACCCGGCCTGATTCTCAATGCCGGAACCTTGGCCGTTGAACCGGGGCAAAGCCTGAGCTTAATCGGGGGTGAAGTTCTCAACACCGGGACGCTGACCGCACCGGGGGGCAATATCCTGATCACCGCTGTGCCAGGGTCGCAGCGGGTGCGCCTCTCTCAACCGGGCCATCTCCTCAGTGTTGAGGTGGAAGCCGACCAATTACACAATGCGATCGCTCCTCTCCAGGTGAAGGATCTCCCGGCCTTGCTCACGGGGGGGCTAGAGGTTGGAGTGAGTGTGGATGGGGCCGGGCGGGTGAAGTTCCCACAGTCTGAGCTTGAGTTTCCCTCTGAACCCGGTACGACGTTACTGAGTGGCTCGGTGGATGCGAGTGCCAACACGGGGATGGGGGGCAATGTGGGGATTTTTGGCGATCGCATCGCCCTCACCCAAGCCCAGGTCAACGCCTCCGGAGCCACGGGCGGCGGCCAAATCCTGATCGGCGGCAACCAAGAAGGCCAAGGCCCCGAACCTAACGCCCAATTTTTGTTTATCGATGAAACGTCAGCGGTGCGGGCAGATGCAATCACCCAAGGCGACGGCGGTAACGTCATCCTCTTCGCCGCCGACACCGCCCACTTCCTCGGCAATCTCAGCGCCAAGGGCGGCCAAACCGGCGGCGATGGCGGCTTCATCGAAACCAGTGGCCTCAAAAGTTTCAACATCCAAACCACCCCCGACATTTCAGCCCCCAACGGCCAAGGTGGCACTTGGCTGATCGATCCCTACAACATCGAAATTGTCGCCGGACTCATTAACACCAATATCAACGCCACCAATCCCTTCACCAGCATCGGCAACAGCGCCCAACTCGGCGAGAGTTTCATCCGATCTGGTCTCGCCCTGGGTAATGTCACCATCACCACCGGCAGCGGTGGCACTGAAGCAGGCAATATTACGTTGTCAACAACGTTGGACTATAACAACCTTGGAACAAACCGAACATTAACCTTAAACGCCACAAATTCTATTTTTATTAATCAATTTATTCGAGATCTTGATCCCACTACACCAGATGCACTTAATCTAGTGTTAAATGCGGATAGTGATAATAGTGGTGCTGGTGTTGTTGAAATTAACGGCTTAGTGGATTTAGAAGTTGGCAATTTAACGATTACTGGCCGCAGTAATACCTCCACACCGGCTGTGAATATTAACGAAACGATTTTTGCGTCTGACCTCACGGTTACGGGGACATCCACCGGCAGTGGGGAGGGTATTTTGTTGAATGGGTTTCTGAATCTGGGGGGTGGAACATTCAACGGTTCAAGTCTTGGCGGGACAGGCATTCGGAACACGCAACCCGTATCCAATACTACGTTTTTATTCGATGCAACATTTTTGATCAATGATCCAGCGATCGCCCTCTCCTCTGCGCCGCTCACGATGGTGAGTAATAACAGTATTGACCTGCCAAATATTGCCATTGAAAGTTTAAAAGGGGGAGCCGTAGAACTAAGGGCAGAAAACAATATTGTGATCGGCGCGATCGCTGCCTCCAATACTACGGGCAATAACGTCATTGGAACCCCCAATCCTGGGGGAACCGGGGGAACCATTACCCTGACGGCGGGAGAATTGGTGCGGGTGGTGAACACCTTTTCTAAAGAGGGTGTGAATGTGAGTCTGGGGTCGTTTGGGGCGAATGGAACAACCGGGGGCGGCAATATTACGATTACCCACGGCGGTAATGGGACAACGCCGTTTATTGTGGGCGATGCGAGTACCAATGGTACGGCTGGTGTCATTACCACAGGCGATTTTACGATTAGCCCCACCCAAAGTTTTGACGGCAGTTTTACCCAGGGCAATATTCAAATTGTCACCAATCGTGTTGAGGTGGCAGTTTGTCCGCCCCATTGCGATCAATCACAACCCAGCCTCGATGAAGAAACGCCAACGGATGCGATCGCCACGGAATCCATTGTCCAAAATGCTCTCCAAAACATTGCCAACGCCACCGGGGTCAAACCCGCCATCATTTATGCGCAATTTGTTCCCGCCCAAATTCCCCTCCCGCCCACCGTGGAGCGCCTCGAATCCCAATTCAATCGGGAGTATAAAACCGCCTTCGACCCTCTCCAACCCGCCCCCAGTGACCCCTATCTCTCCGTCGAAGGGACGGTGAGCGATCGCGTCCAACTCGTCATGATCACCGCCTCTGGCGATCCCATTCTCCACACCGTTCCCATCCCCCGCGATCGCATCGAACAAATCATCAGTCAATTCCGGCGATCGGTCACCAACACCCGCAGCCAAAGCTACATCACCCCATCCCAACAGCTTTACAACTGGCTCATCGCCCCCCTCATCCCCGACTTGATCGAGCGAGACATCAACAACATTTCCTGGATTGGCGACGAAGGCCTACGCGGCATCCCCCTCGCCGCCCTCTACGACGGCGAAAAATTCCTGATCGAAACCTACAGCGTTGGGCAAATGCCCAGCTTCTCCCTCACCAATTTTGACTATCGCCCGATCACCCGTAACTCCAGCGTCCTCGCCATGGGAGCCTCCCAATTTTCCGCCCGTAACCTTGCCCCCCTGCCCGCCGTCCCCGTGGAATTAGACCTGATCAACAATGAACGCAACAGCGACATCTTCCTCAACGCCGACTTTACCTGGCAAAACCTCAAAACCCGCAACCAAACCCGCGACTTTCAAATCCTCCACCTCGCCACCCACGCCCTCTTCGACCCCGATTTTGCAAACGAATCCTATATTCAACTCTGGGGCAACGAATCGATTCAGCTCGATGACCTCCGAGAACTGGCCCTCTATCAAGAACCAGAATTAGAACTGCTCATTCTCAGCGCCTGCACCACCGCCGTCGGCAATGCCGATGCTGAACTAGGATTTGCCGGGGCAGCAATTCAAGCCGGGGTGAAATCGGTGTTGGCCAGCCTGTGGAAGGTGTCCGATCAAGGCACGATGGCATTGATGGGTGACTTTTACAATCAGCTTAATCAACCCGACGTGACGATCAAGGCCGAAGCCCTCCGCCGTGCGCAATTGTCCCTGTTGCAAGGTACGTTACAACCCATCCCAGACGGCCCCAATTTCAGCAACATTGACCTGTCACACCCCTTTTATTGGAGTGCGTTTTCCTTAGTCGGTAGTCCCTGGTAGCCAACGGCAACCCTATCGTTCTCGATCTACCACACTGCCGCCATCTGATCCCGCGAATTTAACGCGACCGTTGGATCGCCTCCCTTCAATCCAACTACCCCGTTGAATCATGGATTAATCATGACCTTCCAAACCAGTTTAAACCGTTCTAAACTCCAAATTGGGCCACTAATCACCTGCTTGATCTGATCATATAAATGAGCGATCGCCTCATCTTCAATTCGATTTTCACCCTGTTGAATTGATTCAATATATCCCTTGGGTATAGCCCGCTCAACATGTCCAATTCGCCACCCAAACTCATTCACCCACGATACAGGTAAAGATTCAAACAAGGCATTATAGACTAACTTCATAAAGGAAAATACCGTTTTTGGAGCCTGTAAGTTTTCACCCACTACCTGAGATGGCAATCGTACTAATAAAGCATCAACAAGACCACATGTATCCACAAAGTGAACATTTGGCCCTGCTCTTAATGATTCATTGCCTAACCCACCACAAATGATATTAACTAATTGTAAACTAGGCGCTCCTTGTTGCTGCTCGGCGCTCCATCTAGACGAAATATCTGGAAACTCTTGGAATGGAGAGTATAAACCAAATTTTTCATAATAAAATCCTCGTTCATTAGCAATACCATTTCCCTGAACACCTGGCTGTGGGATATTCACTAGACTCCAAATATTGAGAATCATCAAGATAAAAACCAAGACTCCTATTGGAAATAGGACGAGTTTTCGTTGAATATTTACTTGAGAAATAACTATAGCCGCAAGGTATACTGGGACAGCAAAAAAACGTCCTGACATGAAATCTCCACCAATATTCAAGATATATAACAAATACAGAAGTAGGCCAATCGCAAACCCTCCAACATGAATTTTTGTGTTTTTTTGAAAAATCAATGTTATGAGTGTGAGAAAAATAAAAACAAAAGATAATAAGTCATTGTTAACTAGATCTTGAAAATAATGAAATCCTTGAATGATAGACTGGTACTTGGGAATACCAGTATAAAGTTTGGCGTAGTAAGTATTAGGGAAGGGAGTACCATAATAGACAGTGGAGAAAATTAGCCAAGCAAATGCGGGTAGGCCCCCCAGAAAAAACCCTTGAATAATATATTTGATCTTTTTAACCTGGATGGATGCGATGATGGAAATAGGGGCGCAAATCACTGCATAATCCATACGACAAAGGAAGATCAGGCTGCAAGTTGTAATAATTGCGACATAGGGTGCTAATTTTTGTTTTTTTTGTTGGCTGACTAAGACAAATAGAATACCAAAAAGAACGTAAGACAATGGATTTTCAAGCCCTGATGTTCCGTATTCAATGAATGCTTTTGATCCGACTAATCCTAGGCAAATCAAGCTCAAATTGATAATGTGATGCCGTGCTTGAAAAACTACAATGCTAAAGGCGATCGCAGTCAACACGATCCCTAGGTGCATGGTAGAGATGAAAATTTCTTGGTTAATCCAATAGTTGAATGTTAAAACTAGCATCCAGAGTGGGTGGGTGTAGCCTTGGACGCGATCGCCCAGATTGAAGACCAAACCATTGCCATGAGTGAATTGGAGCACAGTTCTGAAGGTAATCATCGCATCATCACAAAGCCATGCTGTTTTGCCCAGAAGGATAATCAGTAACAGCAACGAAACTAGAATAATTGAGTAACGGATATTTGATTTTTTGATGTATTGATTGTTTTGAAGCACTGCCATTGGATTCGGGATGATTTTCTGATTTTCAATGAGATTATTAACGGATCAAACGTCAAAAACGCCAGGTTAGGAAGAGGATGGGTGTTCAGATTGACAGCGTTGCCAGGTGGCGATCGCTTCCAGCATTGCATCAATGGCCTCGCGCTGTTCCTGCACCGATCGCGCCGTGCGATTCACCACAATGCTAAACACCAGCGGCGTGGGACTGCTGGGGCGGAGATAGCCCGACAGCGCCGAAACTCCCGTCATTGTGCCTGTTTTCGCGGCGATCTGACCCCGTACAGTGGTAGCTGTGAGCCGACGGCGCAGCGTGCCGCTCGTGCCGCTAATCGGGAGCGATTGGATAAACGGGACAAAGATGGGCGGGGGCTGCTGGGTCATGGCTTGGAGGAGTTGAACGATCGCATCGGGGCTAACGAGGGTATGGCGAGACAGGCCCGAACCATCAACGAGGGCGTAGGCATCGGCATCAACGCCAATGTTGCTCAGTTGCGCCGCGATCGCCGTCAATCCGGCCTCCCCTGATCCCAACTGTTGCAGGAGGGCTTCGGCATAGAGGTTGTCGCTGGGTTGGTTGGTGGCGTGGACGAGGGTGGCGAGGGGGGGGGATAGGTGGATGCTGTGGGGTGGGCTGTCGGGCGGGGGCGCGATCGCACTGTCGGCCACGGTAATTCCGGCACGATTGAGGGTGAAGCGGAGAGTAGAGAGAAAATACGCCGTCGGGTCAAGCACCGCCATGCCCCAAGAGGAATACCGCCCCGCATTCGCCGCGAGTTCCCCGGTAATCGTTAATTCATTGGTGCCAAAGCGGCGGCGAATCTCCATCGTGTAGGGCGCATCGTCGGGGGCGGTGATGCCGTGGTTGTGCCATTTCCATTGGCGTAGCGCGATCACATCGTCGCTTTCTAACCGCACCGGCTCCCCCACCCCTTGGGGCAACAGCGTGATCTGAAAAGCATTGTCATTGAGCATCAGCCGATTCACCGCCATGCCGTAGTAAAAATTGAGGTCGTACTGTTCCCAGGTGTCGGGGCGTTGGGCATAGGCAGGCGTTGCATCATCTACGGTGAGCCGCTCGATATGGCGCACCCCCTGCGATCGCAACTCTTGGGCTAATTGGGTGAGATCCGCCGTCTTCAGGCTCGGATCACCGCGCCCGGAGAGGTGGAGGCGATCGAGGCGGGGGGCAGTGCCGAGGGTATAGATGGGGGTGGAAATTTGGAAATCGGGGCCAAACTGGAGCAGGGCGGCGGCGGTGGTGAAGAGTTTCACATTCGAGGCGACGATCGCGTGGGTCGTGCCGTTGTGATTGTAAAGAGGGTCGCCCGTGGGGGGTGCGATCACAATGCCCCAGTGCGATCGCGCCCATTGGGGCTGCTCGATCACCCCCTCCACGGCAGCAGCCAGGGAAGCCGGACAGGTGGCCGCTGCCATTGCCCCCGGCATTTTTACCCCCAACAGCCCCACCACCAGAGCCGCGATCGCGCCAATCTGCCGACCGCGCTGCCGTGGGTGAGCGTCACCCTGTACAGTAGCCCTAAGATCCCTCATTACTTCCCCTTGGGTCATGATTAAACTCTATACCAACCGCCTATCGAATAATGCCCGCCGCGTCCAGGTTGCGCTGCTTGAAAAAGGGCTAGAGGCGGAGTTAATTCCAGTGAAGCTCAACGGTGAACAGTTTCAGCCCGATTTTCTCACCCTCAACCCCTTTCACAAAGTGCCGGTGTTGATCGATGGCGATCTGACGTTGATCGAATCCTTAGCTATTTTGGACTATCTCGACGCTCAATATCCCGACCCACCGCTATTACCCACGGCCCCCCGCGATCTCGCCCAGGTGCGGATGCTCACCCAGGTGCAGGTGCAGGAAATGACACCGTTAATCTTTCCCCTGCTCAGGGAAAAAGTGGGGGTTTCCGTGGCGGCGGATGTTGTGGAAACGGCCCAAACTCAGATGCAAATGGTATTGAGTTTTTACGATCGCCACCTGATCGAGCACGATTTTTTCATCCCCGGCCAATTCACCCAAGCGGATATTGTTGTGGGTGTATCGGTGGCGATTTTAGATGCGTTTTTAGGGTTCGATTTAACACCCTATGCTCATCTGGCCGCCTGGTACGATCGCCTCTACCAGCGCCCCAGTTGGCAAGCCACCCAACCCAACCCCATGGAAGTGATGACCGCCCTACCTCAAATCCGCGCCGTCTTGAAACAGCGGAGTTGAGGAGATGATCTGGCGTTGGTTACGGAGGAGTGCGATCGCGCTCTTGGCGATTTGCGTCATTCTCCTCGCCTACATGACCCAAATTGAACCCCGTTGGCTCCAGGTGGAGACGGTGGATCTCACCCTGCCCCATCTCCCAGTTGCCTTCGACGGGTTCACCCTTGTACAGATTAGTGATCTCCATGTGGATTCCCTGGACGATCGCACCTTGGCCCGTGCGATCCGTCTCGTCAATCGCCAAACCCCGGATCTCGTCGCGATCACGGGGGATTTCGTCACCCAAAAGGATAATTTAGAGCGCGATCGCGATCGTCTTGCCATTCTCAACACCCTCCAGCCCCAAACCGTCGCCGTCTTGGGCAATCACGACCATTGGACGAATCCGATCATCGTGCGGCATATCCTGCGTGTGGCAGGCATTGAGGATCTGAGCAATCGTGTTGTGCGGATTGAACGCGAGGGGGAACAGGTGGCGATCGCCGGCATCGATGACCTCATGGCCGGTCATCCCGATCTGCCCCAGGTGCTCGACGCGCTCCCCCCGGATGGCTGCGCGATTCTCCTTGTTCATGAGCCAGATTTTGCCGACTCCGCCGCCGCCACCCACCGCTTTGATCTTCAACTGGCGGGCCATTCCCACGGCGGCCAAATTCGCATCGGCCCGCCCCGCATCCTACCCCCCTACGCCCGCCGCTACCCCCTCGGCCGCTACCAAGTTGAGGAGATGATCGCCTACACCAATCGCGGCATCGGCATGACCTCCGTGCCGATGCGCTTCGGCAATCGCCCCGAAATTACCGTGTTTCACCTCCATGCACCGGGGTGAGGCGCTAGGGAAAAGCCCCAATCGCCCTATGATGGCTGTTAATTTTTAAAGATTCGCCATGACCTTCCTCGACTATCCCTATGCCTCCCAACGTCGCGTCACCTTTGGCACTCGGGCCATGGTGGCCACGAGTCAACATCTGGCCAGTTTGGCGGGGTGGGAAATGTTCCAAGCCGGGGGCAATGCCGTCGATGCGGCCGTAGCCACGGCGATCGCTCTCACCGTCGTTGAACCCACCGCCAATGGCATCGGCTCCGATGCCTTTGCGATCGTCTGGGATGGGCAACAACTCCACGGCTTGAATGGGTCGGGGCGAAGTCCGGCGGCGATGGAGCGCGATCGCTACGGCGACACCATCCCCACCACCGGCTGGCCCACCGTCACCGTCCCCGGCGCGGTTTCCGCTTGGCATACCCTCTGGGAACGGTGGGGGACGCTCCCCTTTGCTCAACTCTGCGCCCCTGCCATCCGCTACGCTGCTGAAGGATTTCCGGTATCTCCTGTTACGGCCCAAACCTGGGAGCGGGAGGCGCGACGTTTTGCCAAGGTGCAGGGCGAGGAATACGAAGCGTTTAAAGCCGTGTTTTTCCCGGACGGTCGCGCTCCCCAAGCTGGGGAAATTTGGCGCAGTCCCGGCCATGCCGCCACGTTGCAAACCCTGGCGGATGAGGGTTGTGGAAGTTTTTATCAGGGGAGCTTGAGCGATCGCATCGTCAAATTCGCCGCCCAAACCGGGGGACTCCTCACCGCCGCCGATCTCGCCGCCCACCGTGCCGACTGGGTCACCCCGATCAGCACCGCCTACCGTGATGTCACTGTTTGGGAAATCCCCCCCAACACCCAAGGCATCGCCGCCTTGATGGCCTTAAATATTCTCGAAGGGTTCGACCTCGCCGCCGATCTCCGCGATTCTGTAGCCAGTTTTCACCGCCAAATCGAAGCGATGAAGCTCGCCTTTGCCGACACCTACCGCTACGTGGGCGATCCGGGGACGATGGCACTCACCACCGCCGATCTCCTCTCGAAGGACTACGCCGCCCAACGCCGGGGGATGATTAGCGATCGCGCCCTTCCCCTCGCTGATCCCGGTTTCCCCAAAGGCGGCACAGTCTATCTCTGCACAGCAGATGAAACCCTGATGGTGTCGTTTATTCAGTCCAATTTTGAAAACCTGGGCAGTGGGGTCTTAGTGCCCGAAACCGGAATTTCCCTGCAAAACCGCGCCTGTGGTTTCAGCCTCGACCCCGGCCACCCCAACGAACTCGCCCCCCACAAACGCCCCTTCCATACGATCATCCCCGCTTTCCTCACCCGCAATGGCCAAGCCCTCGGCCCCTTCGGCGTGATGGGCGCACAGATGCAACCCCAAGGCCATGTGCAAATGGTGGTCAACACCACGGACTACGGTATGAATCCCCAAACCGCCCTGGATGCTCCCCGTTGGCGGTTTCTCCGGGACAATCGTGTGCTGTTAGAAACGGGGGTGAATCCCGATCTTGCCGCCGGGTTGGAGGCGATCGGCCATCGGGTCAGCATCACGCCCGCCGCTTACGAATTCGGCAAAGGCCAAATGATTCTTCGCCACGGTGCTACCCTCGTCGGCGGTACAGAACCAAGGGCCGATGGCAGTGCGATCGCTCGTTAAGGGTTGCCATTAGCGATCGCCACCCCTCGACAAGACAACCCATAGCTTAATCAACCTCATGCTGACTCGCTCCGGCTCCATTTGCGCTGCTTGAAATGGAGCCAGATGGCTGTGGTTGAGCGGACAAAACAAGTCTTGATGATTGTTTACATTTCTTACGAAATAATTCTACTTTGTTAGGGTCAGGAAACTTATCATTGCTATACTCATATAGCGATCCTAAATCAATCGAAGATCTTATCTCCTCATCAACAAGGGGCTTAAGCCCCTTGCCTGTTCATGCATTAAATAGGATTGCTATAGTTAGAGATTTCTTTGTTTAAGTCCTTTAACTTTCATGACATTGTGACTGTTTTATTGTTGATGCTCAATTAGACATGCAAACTTAAAATGACTGAGCAAGGGTCTGACTTTACGGCTGATTATCACATCGATTGCACCAAGCCATTAGTGGACGAAAAACTTCGCATGGCCTGGCAAAAAATCGTGGATATGTTAGCAGACGTGATCAATGTCCCGGCGGCGCTGGTGATGCAAGTTCATCCCACCACCATTGAGGTTTTCTCTACTTCCAATTCAGGCTCAGCGAATCCCTACGAACAAGGAGAAAGCACAAAATTAGGGAGTGGTCTGTATTGTGAAACAGTGTTGCGATCGCAAGCCCCGCTCCTCGTGACCAACGCCCTCACTGATCCCGATTGGAACCACAATCCTGATCTTGAACTGGGCATGATTTTCTACTACGGAGTGCCTCTCCTGTGGCCCGATGGCACAGCCTTTGGCACGCTTTGCATTCTAGATTGTCAAGAACGTCAACTGGCGAACTGGGCTCAAAACCTCATTCATATTTTGCAGAAAAATATTGAATCCGGTTTAAAAATTCTCTATATGCAACAGCAAACTCTGCAAACCACACTTCAGCTTAATCAGGCCCTAGAAAGCACGATCATGGCCTTAGTTAGTGCCCTAGCGTGCCGTGATCCCTACACGGCTCAACACCAAACACGAGTAGCAGACTTAACCCTTAAAATTGCCGTCCAACTGGGACTTCATCATGAATTACATCAAGGCCTATACCTCGGTGCTGCCATTCATGATGTGGGCAAAATCTATGTTCCTTCAGAAATTCTGAATCGTCCGGGGAAACTATCCATTCCTGAATTTGAAATCATTAAATCGCATCCGATGGTGGGGGCACAGATTGTCAAAGACATTAAATTTCCCTGGCCCATTCAAGACCTAATCTTGCAACATCATGAGCGTCTCGATGGCAGTGGCTATCCCTATGGCTTAGCGGGTGATGATATTTTGTTAGAAGCCCGTATTTTATCGGTGGCGGATGTGGTAGAGGCCATGAGTTCCCATCGGCCCTATCGCAGTGCGTTGGGGTTGGATGCGGCGCTGGATGTGGTGCGATCGGGGCGTGGTATCCTCTACGATGCGGATGTGGTGGATGCTTGTTTATTGCTATTTGAGCAACAGCAATATCGCAACGATTGGGACAGTAAAATTTACGCCGATCAGCGATATCAATAGAGTGCATCCCAGTTATGCAATCCCTCACCCAACCCTCTCCCTCAGGAGAGGGCTTTTGGCTCCTTTCTCCTGCGGGAGAAGGGCTGGGGATGAGGGTGCTCCCTGGCGAGCCATGGGAATCTGCAAAAGTGGGATGCA
>NZ_JAQMTY010000111.1 GCF_028330765.1 Spirulina subsalsa CS-330
CCCCCGCCTGCATCGCCCCCTCATGGCCAAATGCCACAAAGAAGCGATCGAGAAACACCTGAGCCTCGCCCTTTTCATCCCCCGTAATGTGAGCTTGGCAAAACTGCACAAAACCCTGTAACTGTTCAGTAAGAGACATGATCAAACCCTCAAAATACGGTGAAGACAATCATCGAGACATCCGACAGCGGGGAGATTCTGCCCCCATCCTTACCCACAAACCTAGCACTCTCCTGTCGCACCCTCTCCAACGGCAACACAAAAAAATTCTTGTCAACCTGAGAGATGGCGATCGCAGAGCGGATCGTCATTGTTCCGATTGTCCGGCTGGGTTGCTTCTCTTTTGGACGATAAATCCCTCGCACAATCACTCATCCCTTCCCAAGACTGGATCGGGTCGGCCGTGGCTTGTGGATTAAGCGGCATCGCAACATGACAATTTGTAACATGTGATGATTTGTAACATGTGATGATCATCACACAGTCTCGTGGGGCTTGTCCGATATCCTTAGGTTAAGAGAACGTTAATAAGCCGTTAACAAAACAGTCAAATATTCCACAATTTAGTTCAGCCTAGGAGGTTGCGATGATTTACACCCCTACCCACAATCCAACCCTGACCCAATATTCCAGCCGCTGGAATCCTACGCTAAAGTCAGCCAAGCCTCAACTCATCGCCCACTGGGAAAAAGACGACAACGGTAAACTCTACTGCCGCTGGATTAAATCCTAACGATGGATGAGAGACTGCGATCGCACCCTCGCCCAGGGCCGCATTCCCCACAAAACCAGACGCGGCCCTGAAATAATCACCCAACATTAGGATAAAAACGAAGTACAAAAACGCCGGTAACACTGTTATCGGCATTGTTTTGACATCTTCTCCCAGCAACCCCTCAATTCAACCAAGCCAAGCTCACCCATGTGCATTGGGGCAACGCCAAAGGAACAACCCTCGCCTGCGGTTTGGGAATTTCCCTCATATCCTCCCAAGTGTCTCAACCCTCAAGATGTTGAGGAGCGATCGTGCCCCCCAACTCAGAAAAATCCCCAGATTGAGAATTATCAGGAATTCTGGGTTTAAGACTCCGCCTCTTCGGCAAGCTCAGCCCAGGTCTAGGACGGCTTTAGGTCTAGAGTCCTGTCAGAGCAAGTGATTTCGCTGAACCCAGAATCCCCACGCATTTAGGATGGGGAGTGTCAATAAAATATATTAAACTTAACCCAATTCAATATCATCCCCAGCCCACCGCATCAGACATCGCAGTTCGAGTGTTTGTTACCTAATCACGATAAAAACGTCAATATGATTGCTCCAGAACAAGTTAACAAGATCGTTTGGAATCAACACCACGACCCCTTTGAGGTACTGGGCCCCCACCCCCTCGAACAAAACGGCACGATCAAAAACTGGGTCGTCCGCGCCTACCTCCCCAACGCCGACAAAGTTTGGGTGCTTTGTCCTGACGAACACAAAGAATACTTGATGCAAGCCGTGCATCACCCCCACTTTTTCGAGTGCAAAATCGACACCCCCGAACTCGCCAACTACCAACTCCGCATTCAAGAAGGCAAACACGAGCGCGTCGTTTATGACCCCTACGCCTTCAAATCCCCCCAACTCACGGACTTTGACCTTCATCTCTTCGCCGAAGGTAACCACCACCGTATCTACGAAAAAATGGGAGCCCACCCCCTCACCGTTGAAGGCGTTGCCGGGGTTTACTTTGCCGTTTGGGCCCCCAATGCCCGCAACGTGTCCATCATTGGCGAATTCAACAACTGGGATGGCCGCCTTCACCAGATGCGCAAACGGGGGAACGGAACCTGGGATCTCTTTGTGCCAGAAGTAGCCGTCGGCACTAAATATAAATACGAAGTCAAAAACTGGGAAGGACATATTTACGAAAAGTCCGACCCCTACGGCTTCTACCAAGAAGTGCGGCCCAAATGCGCCTCGATCGTCGCCGATCTCGACAGCTTTGAATGGCATGATGCGGAATGGCTCGAACAACGCCGCAACACCGAACAACTCAAGCATCCCATTTCTGTTTATGAAATGCACTTGGGGTCATGGCGGCATGAGTCCATTGACTACCCGGCTCAATATTGCAACGGTAACGGGGAACCGATCCAGGTTAACGACTACAAGCCCGGTGCGCGGTATCTCACCTATTACGAAATGGCGGAGCGGTTGATTCCCTACGTCCAGGAGATGGGCTTTACCCATATTGAACTGCTCCCCGTGGCGGAACATCCCTACGATGGCTCCTGGGGCTACCAAGTGACGGGGTACTACGCGCCCACCTCTCGCTATGGCCCGCCGGAAGATTTCATGTATTTTGTGGATCAGTGCCACGCAGCGGGCATTGGGGTGTTGGTGGATTGGGTTCCGGGGCATTTCCCAAAAGATAGCCATGGTTTGGCTTTCTTTGATGGTTCCCACCTCTATGAATATGACGATCCGCGCATTGGGGAACATAAGGAATGGGGCACGCTGGTCTTTAACTATGGCCGAAATGAGGTGCGGAATTTCTTGGTGTCGAATGTGCTGTTTTGGTTTGACAAGTACCACATCGACGGAATTCGGGTGGATGCGGTGGCTTCGATGTTGTACCGTAACTATTTCCGTAAAGATGGGGAATGGACGGCGAATATATACGGCGGCCATGAGCACCTAGAGGCGCGGGAGTTTATCTGTCAGTTCAATAGTGTGCTGTTTAACTACTATCCGGGGGCGCTGTCGATCGCGGAAGAATCGACGGATTGGCCGATGGTGTCTTGGCCCACCTATGTGGGGGGCTTGGGCTTTAACCTGAAGTGGAATATGGGTTGGATGCACGATATGTTGGATTATTTCAGCATGGACCCCTGGTTCCGGCAGTTCCACCAAAATAATGTGACGTTCAGTATGTGGTACAACCACAGCGAAAACTATATGCTGGCGTTGTCCCATGATGAGGTGGTGCATTGTAAGAGCAATATGATCGGCAAGATGCCGGGGGATGAGTGGCAGAAGTTCGCCAATGTGCGATCGCTCTTCGCCTATATGTTTGCCCACCCTGGCAAGAAAACCCTGTTCATGAGTATGGAGTTTGGGCAATGGAGCGAGTGGAATATCTGGGGCGACCTGGAATGGAACCTGCTTGAACACCAGTCCCACCAACAACTGAAGCAGTTCTTCGCCGACCTCAACGCCCTCTACAAGCGGGAACCCGCGCTGTATCAAAAAGACTACGAGCAAGAAGGGTTTGACTGGATCGACTGTAGCGACAGTAGCCATAGTGTGGTGTCGTTCATCCGTCGCAGCCATGATGATCAGAATTTCATCGTTGCGGTCTGTAACTTCACGCCGCAACCCCACAGCCATTACCGCGTTGGTGTGCCGGAACTGGGCTTCTACACGGAAATCTTCAACAGTGATGCGGGCCAATACGGCGGCAGCAATATGGGGAACCTGGGCGGTAAATGGGCCGAAGAATGGGGCTACCATAACCAACCCTATTCGGTGGATCTCTGCTTGCCGCCCTTGGGTGTGTTGATGTTCAAGATCGATCGCGTCAAAACGGCGGCGGCGTTTGCCCCGCCGGAAGCAGAGGCGGTGGATGTGAGTGGGACGACGGTGGACGAGACCACCAGCACGACGGCGAGTTAATGCGTTCACTCTAACGGGAATCAGTCTTTAGTCTGGCTGAATCCTGAGATCCCATTTTCAACCGTGGAAATGGGATTTGTTCTGATTAGTTTAGTCCCTTACCCCCCTGGTGGCCATGAATCGATTTCAGCGACGACGATTTTTACAGCACATGGGATGGGGGGCGATCGCCCTCGGCTCTACCCTCGCCAGTTGCGGCAATCAGAAACGCGCCCAAGGGGTGGGCCAAGGTCGCTCGGTGCTGGTGGTGGGTGCAGGGGTGGCGGGGTTGGCGGCAGCCCGTGATTTGACGGCCCAAGGCTTTGCGGTGACGGTGTTGGAGGGGCGCGATCGCATCGGGGGTCGAATCTGGACAGACCGCAGCCTCGGCGTGCCCATGGACATGGGAGCCAGTTGGATTCATGGCCCCGACGGCGACAACCCGATCACCCCCCTCGCCCGCGCAGCGGGTGCGCCCACCTTCGTCACCGAGGACGATCGCGTTGTCGTCTATCGCCCCAACGGTGAACCCGTGACCGATGCAGAACTAGAACGGGCCGAAGCGCAATACCATCAACTCCTCAAGCGTCTCGCCCGCTACAGTGAAGACCAAGACCGCGACCTCTCGATTGCCGCTGCCCTGCGCAAAATTGCCCCCGATGCCCTCACCGATCCCCTGCTGCGCTATCACCTCACCAGTTGGCTCGAATTTGATGCCGGGGGCGATATCGCCGATCTTTCCGCCTGGTATTGGAACGAAGATGAAGCGTTTCCCGGTGCGGATGTGATTTTACCGGGGGGCTACGATGCCGTGGTCAACTACCTGGCTCAGGATTTAGCGATCCAACTTAATCACACCGTAGAAGCCATTACCCACACGGATAGCGGGGTAGCGATCGCCACGAACCAAGGCGAATTTAATGCCGATTATGCCGTGATTACCCTGCCGTTGGGGGTGCTGCAAAGCGGGGCGGTGACCTTTACGCCGGAGTTGCCGACTCAAATGCGCCGCTCCATGGCCAATCTCAAGATGGGCCATGTGAATAAAGTGGTGTTGCAGTTTCCGCGCCCGTTTTGGGATCAAACCCAGCAGTATTTTGGCTATGCCCACCCCGAAAAAGGTAAATATAGTTATTTCCTGAATGCGCGTACCTTTAGCGATGCACCGGTGTTAATGACCTTTGGGCTGGGGCAGGCGGGACTGGCGTTAGAACAGCAGACGGAAGAGGCGATCGCCTCCGAATCGATGGGCGTTCTGCGTACCCTTTTTGGCCCCAATATTCCAGAGGTAGAGCGTCTCCTCGTCTCCCGTTGGACGGCCGACCCCTTGAGTCGCGGCTCCTACTCCTACGCTGCTGTGGGTGCAACCCCCGATGATTTCGCGACCCTTGGCCGTCCGGCCCATGGGGTGCTCTTTTTCGCTGGCGAACATACCCATCCCACCTATCGGGGTACTGTCCATGGGGCGTATCTGTCCGGACAACGGGCGGCGGCCCAAGTGGCTCAACGGTTCAGTGATTAATACCAAACCTGTGAGAGTTCAACGCTTTAAAAGTGTTGATTTATGAACAGAATAGCTCCCATCGGATCGAGGGGTCTTACAGTAATAAATAGGACTGTCATCTTTCTTTATCCTGAAGCGTAACGAAACCGCAAGGAGGATCACACCTCACCTAGAATCAAGCGTATTCACATCATCAATCATTCCATCATTCTGAACGACTGTAATGAAAAATCACCCAGCTTGATGGGATTTGTCAGTCATCTTTTTTGGGTTCTAAAGAGAATAAAACTCACAGGTGGTGCTTGTCGTCAACTCCTAAAGAGAATCAACATTACGGGGATTTAGGGTGGCATCAGGCTCGCTGTCAAGTTGAGGAGTGCGATCGCGATTTCTAACCGATTGAAGCATCAACACGTTGGTTAATTGGCTTGAGCATCACCGGAGGGAAGATCATGAACTTAAAAGGAAAAATTCAACTGTTTAGCGTATTGCCTGCGCTGTTATTTGGCGTGTTAGGCGGACTGTCCATTGGTGGTTTTGCGTTGATGAATCACCAGATTCGCACGATTTATGACGATCGCATTGTGCCGATGCAACAGTTGAAAACGGTGTCCGATGCCTATGCGGTGTCGATTGTGGATGCGACGAATAAGGTGAATGTGAACATTCTCACCCCAGAGGAGGCGTTGGAGTCGATTGAAACGGCGCGATCGCAAATTGAAACTACCTGGACATCCTATCGAGGAACCCAGCTTACACCTGCCGAGGCGGAACTGGCCCAGAAAGCCGAGATGTTATTTGCCCAATCTGAATCCGAACTCGATGACTTGGTGGCGGTGTTACGCCGTGGCGATCGCGAGCAATTAAATGAGATGGATCGCGACATTTACCGTTTCATTGATCCGATTACAGCGAAGGTGCAAGAACTGATCGAGTTGCAACTTGATACCGCCGCCGCCGAGCGTTTAATCGCAGCCCAAATCTTTCAGTGGATTCTACGGATTTTTATTCCTTTGTTGGTAATTACGATGGGGGTGATGCTGTCACCGCTGCGGCGTTTAATTTCTCAGGCCATCACCTCGACCTTAGAAGAAATGGTGAACACGGTGGCGACCACGAGTGAAGAGATGGCGAGTGTGGCGGTGAAGCAGGATAGCGTCGCGGCTCAACAGGCATCGTCGGTACAGGAAACCACAACGACGATGAATGAATTGGAGGTCTCGTCTCAAAAATCGTCGCAGCAGGTTGCGTCGGTGGTGAATCGGGCCCAAGAGGTGTTTGAGTTGGCGCAACAGGGCAGCCTGACGGCGAGTCGCACCTTAGCGGAAATTAATCACCTGCAAACAACAGTGGCGGAAGTGGTGCAACACAATCAACAACTGATCGAACAGTCTGAGGCCATTGAAAGTATTTCTCGGCTGGTGGATGATATTGCCCAACAAACGAATATGCTGGCGTTAAATGCCTCAATTGAGGCGGTGCGGGCTGGGGAGCAGGGTCGAGGGTTTGCGGTGGTGGCGACGGAAATCCGGAAACTAGCGGAACAAACCCAAACCTCCACGCAAAATATTAATGAGCGGATTAAAGCGATTCAACGGGTGATTCAGATGACGGTGGCGATCGCAGACCAAAGTAGCCAAAGTGTGGCGACGAGTGTCGCCCTAACCCGTGAAACCTCCCAAACCTTTGAGGGGGTGAATCAAGCGATCGGGGATGTGGTGCTCAGTGGTCAACAAATTGCCCAAAGTATTGAGCAAGAGGCCCTGGCGATCGCCCAAGTGGTCGATGCGATGAACCAGATCAATCAGGGGGCCCAAGAAACCGCTTGGGGCATTAATCAAACCAAACAAGTAACCCAAACGTTAAATGAAACCACCCTCAACCTCAAAGCCCTAGTCTAAGCCGCCCCCCTGAATCATCCATTCTCAATTCCACAGTATGCCCATGTTTATTGAAGACGAAGAACTCCGGAATCTTTATAAAACTGCGAGCGAAGAGCACTTGCAAAAACTCGAAGCAGGTCTCCTTCAACTCGAAAAACAGCCCGATCAACTGTCGTCCTTGGATGAATTGCTGCGGGAAGCCCACAGCTTAAAAGGGGATTCGCGGATGTTGGGGGTGAATTCTGTAGAGAAGCTGATCCATCAGATGGAGCATACCCTGGGGGAAGTGCAGCGGGGGGAAGTGGTGATGACCCCGGAATTGAGCGATCGCTTCTACCACGGCCTCGACGCAATTCAAAAACTCGTCACCGAAGCCGTCACCGGTGAACCCAGCGGCGTAGACACCTTCCACACCCTCGCCCAACTGATGGGAGCCGCCCCGCCCCCCACCGCCGAGCAAGCCGCCGCCCCGCCGCTGCCTGACGTTGCCCCCCCAGTTCCTGAACCTGCCGCCGACCCCATCGAGGCGGCAGC
>NZ_JAQMTY010000112.1 GCF_028330765.1 Spirulina subsalsa CS-330
ACCCCGCCCCGAACCCCGCCAACGTCCCCGCGATGTGGAGGCGAATCTCTCCATTCCCTTAGAAAAGGCCTTTACCGGGGGGCGGGAACGGATTCGCCTCGATGATGGGCGATCGCTGGAAGTGGAAATGCCCGCCGGGATGATCGACGGCCAAAAAATTCGCCTCCGCAACCAGGGGATCAACGGCGGCAACTTGTATTTAAAAATTACCGTAGACCCCCACGATCGCTTTTCCCTGCGCGATCGCGATGTGCTCTGTACTGTGCCGGTCACCCCCAGTGAGGCGATTTTAGGGGGCTTGGTGGAAGTGCCGACCCTAGACGGATTGGTGAAAATGAATGTGCCGAAGGGGGTGCGATCGGGGCAAAAATTGCGCCTCGCCAATAAAGGCTTTCCCCTCGAAGACAGCGACAAACGGGGCGATCAAATCGTCGAAATTCAAATCCTGATTCCCCCCAGCGTCTCCCCGGAAGAGGAAGCCCTCTACGCCCAGATCCGCGAGATTGAAACCTTCAAGCCCCGCCATGATTTCGTCTCCTCCTAAAAGTTCGATACAGTGAAGGACGAAAACGCGATCGCTCCCTTAAACCATGCCCCAAACTGTTTGGATTGCCCGTCACGGAAATCGGATTGATTTCGTCAATCCGGACTGGTTTCTTACCGCTGAACGCCGCTACGACCCGCACCTTTCTGACGATGGCATCATCCAAGCCCAAGAACTCGCCCAACGGCTGCGATCGGAACCCATCGATCGCATTCTCGTTTCACCCTTTTTTCGCGCCATCCAAACCGCCCACGAAATCGCCCAGGTCATCAACTTACCCCTCCACATCGAACCCGGCTTAAGCGAATGGCTCAATCCGGAATGGATGACCGCCATGCCCGAAACCCGCACCATGGACGAGTTAACCACCCAATTCCCCGAAATTGACCCCACCTATACCCCCTGTCTTCTGCCCACCTTCCCCGAAACCCAAGACCAACTGATCGAACGGGCAGGCGAAGCGGCGCGGCGCATCGTGGCCCGGTTCCCAGCGGAAAATCTGCTCCTGGTGGGCCATGGTGCATCGGTGGTGGGCGCATCCTGGGGGTTATTGAGCGATCGCCCCAAGATTCACGCCTCTCTTTGTTGTTTAGTGCAGTTGGAGCGACAGGATGCCCCGTGGCAGTTAATTCACGACGGCAGCGACGTGAGCCACCTCACCCATCCTCAAATCCAAGTCCGCCTCATTTGACACTCTCTTGAATTGAGGAGCGCCTCGAACTTAGGGGGAAGGGTCAGTGCTAGGACGCGGCCAGAGATAGATCGCGCCAGAGATCAGGGTGAGGAGAACGGCGATCCAAAAAATGAGTTGGGCAATGATGGGCCAGGGATGGGATAAGGGGGCGATCAGCAGGGCGATCGCGATAATCTGCACCACGGTTTTCGCCTTGCCCCAAAGATTCGCCCCGGAAATTTGGGTTTGATTCACCCGCCAGCCTGCGATCGCTAATTCTCGCCCCAAAATCAAAAACACCCCCCAGGCCGGAATCAACCCCATCGCCACCAAACTCAACAGTGGCGCAAGCACCAATAATTTATCCACCAGGGGATCGAGGAATTTCCCCAAATCTGTCACTTGGTTGAGGCGACGGGCGAGATAGCCATCGAGCCAATCTGTCCCAGCGGCGAGGAGAAATACCCCCACCGCCCACCAGCGATGGGAGGCCGTGGGAATATAGAGCCAGTAGAGCAGAAACGGCACACCAGCGAGGCGAGAAACAGTGATCCAAGTGGGTAGATTCAAGGTCTTGATGGTGAAAGGAAGGGGGCGATCGCCTCACGCATTGGGCTGTGCTGCACGCCACTTCATTGAATTGTTCCACACGGAGGGCATAATGTTGAGTCGCCACGGGTCAGATCGCATCAGGTTTTTAGGGTGGTTGATTCCCCTCACGGTGCAAATCATCATCCGCACCACGGCTTAAATTACCTAGTGTCGTGACACAGCCAAAATGATACTTTAGCGCAGGGTGGGTTAGGCGGCTAAAATTTAGGCTATAACTACATCTGAAAATCCGCCGTAACCCACCGATTAACGTATGTCGTGATACTAACCTTAAATCGTGATCAGTATGAGTTAAAGCTCTTTCATTGTTTTTTCCAAAGCAGCCGTTTCAAAATCCAACTTCACCCCCCGATGAAAATTCGGAGTCACCGTAATATCGTCAATGGTGTAGACATTAATCAAGCCAAACTGCAACGCCTTAATCGCCACATTGCGCTGAATCACATCCACATATTTTCGCCAATATCCCGCGCTTAAATTCAATTCCACATCAATCCGATGATAATTCCCCACATTCACAAAACCAAACATCTTCACATCAACACTAGACTGATCTTGTCGGATCGAATCTTGGAGGGTAAGGGTGGCCACATCGATAATTTCTTCAATGTTTTCGGGGCTGGTGAGGTTGTTTTTATACTGCCGCAGGAGTTGCAGGAGGGTGCGATCGTCTTTACTTTCTAAGACCAGTTCTAGATCAACCCCTAAGCGCTGCTCATTGACGGCATTTTTTAAATAGGCGATCACCCCTTGCCGAAAGCTTTTCGGAACCAAGGGATCTTGATTACCCATAATTAACTGTTCTTCATTCGTGGCTTCTAATAAGCCAAAACGCAGCAAGAGTTTATCAAGACCGAGGATTTGTTTTTGAATGGCGAGAATCAGGGTTGATTTTAAGTTCGAGCGGAATTCACCGAGGGGATTCAACAGCCACCAGGCTTTATTGAGGGGGGATTGTTTGGGTAAATGTTGACCCCGATTCCAGGCTTGGCGAAAGTCTTGATAGGTGAAGGGACGTTTTAAAACCCGCAGCCGCCAGACGGGAATTTGAATGATTAATTTACCGGCGCTGTAGTCCACTGTTAACCTGCCGTTTTTCTCGATCAAGATTTCAATTTCATACAGTTGAAACAGGGTGGTTCGTTGGCCGAGCACCCCAATTTGAAAGTCTCGTAAAAAGGCGGCAGCGGCCTCAATTTGGCGAATAATCAGGGGGCGAATGGGGCGGAGGGTGATGCCTGCACCGAGTTTGACGAGAATGGTGTAGGTACTTTCGAGGCGGGGGACTTTTTGGGGGGGAATTTGGCGGCGGATTAGGGCTTCGCGGACTTCGATGTCTTGGGTGCGGAGGGCGTTGAGGGTGGATTCACGGCAAAAGTTATGAAACTCGTCGAGAATTTCGGTGAGAGAGGAGGTCGTAGTCATGGTTTTTTCGGATTTCGCAGGCAGGGCGATCGCACCATCACAACACGATCGCGGATCTTCCCCTCAGTGTGGCATATCCTTTCGATCTCGCTGCATCTGCAAACGCTGCTAATGGTCCCAAAAAAAAGAGGCGCGATCGCACCTCTTCGAGAGACTAGATGATGGGAGTTAACGGGACTACAGAGTAAAGGTCAGCCTAGGACTTGATCGCGGCGCTGGCGTAGGCATCCATTTCGTAGGCCGGGCGGCGATCGCTAAAGTCCGTTTCACGACCGGTCACGGAGCGGGCCACTTGTTCAAACCCGTCAGAATTCCAGTTGCGTTCGTGGATGGGCTTGGATTGCTCGCCTCGGAAATACACTTGAGTCCCGATGAGTGCGGCAGTGGCCCAGCCAACGATGAGGAGAGAGAACAGGATTGCGAGATAGCTCATAGGAACCTCCGAATTGCTTTTGTTTAGGTTTGTAACGCCTTATGTATATAAATGTAACGAAGTTTTGTGAAAATTGCAAATAAATGATATGTGATAGTGATCACAGCAAATCCGGATGCGGATCGCCTTTTCGATTGCCCTCATCCCCAGCCCTTCTCCCACGGGAGAAGGGAGTTTAATGCCCTCGCCTGGGGGCTACTGCTCGTAACATAAATCGATTTCAAGTTTCAACACTCTCGTGATCCCCCCCAGCCCCCCTTAAAAAAGGGGGGAGCCGCTCAAAGTCCCCCTTTTTAAGGGAGCCGCTCAAAGTCCCCCTTTTTAAGGG
>NZ_JAQMTY010000113.1 GCF_028330765.1 Spirulina subsalsa CS-330
GAGGGGAGAAGAGGGGATGTTTTGTGGGGCTTCCCCCTCGCCCATTTTTGGGAGAGGGGCCGGGGGTGAGGGCCAACCCCTACAGGATTGTTTTGCCCAGGGGGTACGCTATGCCCCCAGTTGCCAAATCCTCGCCTACCTGCAAAACCGCCCCCGCACCCAAACCACCGCCCCCTTCTTCGCCATCCAAAACCCCACCCAAGACCTCCACTACGCCGATGTGGAAATTGACCTGATCCGCCGCCGCTTCGATCCCGTCCACATCCTCAAACACGCCGCCGCCAATAAACCCGCCTTCGCCCAACCCACCACCCGCGCCCAACTCCACAACAGCGAGATCATCCATTTCGCCTGTCATGGCGGCTTCAACAGCACCAACCCTCTCAACTCCGCCCTGATCCTCGCCGGAGACAAACCCGCCCCCCTGGACGGCGATCGCACCCTCACCCTCCGAGATGGCCGCCGCTTCGACACCGAACACCAAGGCCTCACCGCTGCCGAAATCTACCGCAACCTCAAACTCGCCTGCCGCCTCGTCATCCTCTCCGCCTGCGAAACCGGCCGCCTCGACAGCCGCACCACCGACGAATACATCGGCCTCGCCAACGCCCTCCTTTATGCTGGAAGTAACACCGTAGTTGATACCCGTTGGTGTGTGGATGACTTCGCCACCGCCTTTCTCACCATCCGCTTTTACCAAGAACTTAACCACAATCAACCCATCCCCCAAGCCTTAAAAGCCGCCCAGACTTGGTTCCGTACCACCACAAAGGCTGATTTTCTAGGCTGGTGTGCTAAAAGTCTACAAATGTCTGAAAATGACATCAAGGCATGTCGGCTTGAACTGTTTGACTATGCTCAAGATCCACCCTTCGCCCCAAAACGCTACTGGGCCGCCTTCAGCGCCAGTGGACTCCCCTAGGAAACTGCCTATGCCTGCAAAAGATCAATTAACAAAATATCGGCAAATTGTTGAATCTGTTTTGCGCGAACAGGCACAAATTAAGCCCTCCTATGGTGAAATAGAAGTCTATACCGCCTTTGATTACCAACAGGATCACTATCAACTTGTTCATGTTGGCTGGAGTGGAACTCAGCGCATTTGTGGTTCCCTGATTCATATTGATGTGATTAACGATAAAATCTGGATTCAATATGATGGTACAGAAATAGGCGTAGCCAATCAATTGGTAGAATTGGGTATTCCTAAACAGGATATTGTCTTAGCCTATCATGCCCCCATTATGCGCCAGTATAATGGTTTTGCCGTTGCTTAATGAACTTGCAGAAATACCTTAACACCCGCAAAAGCCATGCCAGACTATATGCCCCCCCGCGCCGCCAAGACCGTTAATAGTTTTTTGCAGGTCTTAGCAAAACTCAAAGCAGATCCAACCCTCAATACAAAAATTCAGCAATATTTACCTGAACTTGAACAGCGTCTCACCCAGACCGCGAACGACCCTCTAGACTTAGCGATCTGTATTAAAGAGTGGTGCAGTCACCATCAAATTGATATCGCTAAATTGAAAACTCGTTTAGAAATTGGCGAAGATGATGATACGGATACTACATTAGAAGGGGAAAGCGTGGATTGTGTGATTAATAAAACGATGATTATGCAGGCCATTCAAAATAGCAAACCGGATCAGCCGTCAGCATGAATAATTTCTCATCTCCGATTTATGCGCCAAGCCTTTATTGGTTTTCCTATTATGTTTATGATGGGTTAAACATTGCCATTGACAACAATGATCCAACTGCTTCAAATGCCGAACCATCACCAGCTATTAATTTAAAATGGGTACAGGATGAGTATCAACGTATTTTAGGCGCATTTTCTTTAAATATCACGCTGGATTTGGTTAACCCACCCAGTCCCCAATCCTACAATCTTTTAGAGTCAAATTATCCCACTAAACCTAATCAAAAACGTAAGCGACAACAAAACTTTAAAACAGAAAATGGATTAAAGGGATTCATTTATCCCCAAGCCATTCATGACACCTATGCTCTGAATTTGCGGGTTGCCTTTCCAGAACAATATGGTGCTGATCAATATAGTTGTGAAGATTTACAAAAACTCAATCCTAACAATTGTTTTAAAGTAGACATTCATGATCGAGCCGAGTTTTTAGGGCAAACCCTGCTGCTGACGGTTTACTTAAACCAGGCCCCTCCCTCCAATCCTCGCGACTTGGATCAAGCAGCAAAAGATTGCTGGTATGCCTTTTTTGACATTCCACCTGCCGACATTGCTCAATTCCCTCAATTATATCGGGTCGCTTCCTGCTGCAATGGCTATCTTTATGAGTTTGGCAATCCAAGGGAAACAGTTAGCGAAAATCCCTACGGACATTTGCTAATGTTGTTCATGTTTGATAAATCTACAACCAAAACTTTAAATAAATTCTATTGGTCTCTGCCAAACTTATTGCTCTATCGCCACAAAATGAGTAGCACTTTTAGACAGAGCCGTCTTTTTTATCAAAATGCGGATGAAATCGTTAATGACAATGAGCAAAGAATTAACAAATTGAAGCAAAATTACTTCAATCGTGAGAATGATCAGCTTTTGAGTGACGAATCATTGAAGGATTTAAAAAATCAACTCAAAAACCTCTTGACGATTTCTCTTGCCTATTCTCACCAACTGCGGAATCTCGAATATGCCCGCAATACGATCGCCATCAACCATCGGAACTACCTGGCTACCCTAGAGCAGATGGAGCAATTGGCCGCTGAAGAGAAGATGGGGCAATTGATCCCAAGACCCTTAACCGCCCTGCGCGTGTTTGGGGAAAAAGAAGCCGTCACGTTTCAAGACCAAATTACTGCCGATCTGAACTATTTCCGCCATGGATCGGGGTTGCTGGATACGGCAATTAATTCGATTCGCGGCCTCGTGGAAATTGACCAAGCGGAAAGCGATCGCGCCCGTCAAGCCCAAGAAATCGAGAGCGATCGCACCCTACAAAACATGATTAGCGCCATCGGTGGCGGCCTAGGGGTTGCAGGCGTTACCGCCACCGCTTACCCCTACTACAAAAACCCCGAACCCACCCCCTCCCTCGGCCCCATTGCTGAAGTCGTTGGCGTGAGCTTGGGGCTGGGACTCTTGGCCGCCGCCATCCTGTTTGTTCTGCCCCAAAGCCTGCGATCGCAGCCCTGAAACCGCAGAACGGTGGCCATTGATTCAGTTACAACTTGCAATCATTGTTAACATGATGTGAGGTTCTGGTTCAAACTTGGTGCTGGTTGCAGTGGGGATTGCATTGATGCAATGGCGGCCCGGTTGGGTGGCGATCGCATTGCAACGATCCGAACAAGACCCTCTTACCGTTCATGCTGTTTTTATGACGCTTTTAGACGCTAACCTCAATCATGACTGCTCCCCGTTTTTTTGCTCGTCTCCTGGTCGATGGCTATAACATGATCGGGGCTTGGCCCGATCTCAAACAACTGCAACATCAAGAGGGTCTTGATGCGGCCCGCGATCGCCTGATTGAACAGTTGATTAACTACGCCGCCTGGCAGGATTTTCAAACCCAAGTGGTCTTTGATGCCTACGCTCGCCGCGAAAAAGCCTACACCGAAGCCTACACCCCGCATCTGTCCGTGCATTATACGGACTACGCCCAAACCGCTGATGCTTACATTGAAAAGTCCTGCGCCCACCATGCCCGCCAAGTCACGCGCAAACGGTTGATCGTCGCCACATCGGACTATGCCCAACAGCAGACGGCGAGCGGGTACGGGGCGGAATGTTTGTCGGCGCGGCAATTGGCGATCGCCGTGCAGCAGTCTAATCGTCGCCGGGTGCATCGCGATCGCAAACCCAAACAATCGTCCCGCCGTTTTCTGTTTAGCGGCCTTGACCCCCAAGCTCAACAGCGCCTCAGCCAACTCCGCTTTGGCAAACTCTAGGGGAGGATCAGGGCTGGAGCCGCCGCAGATCAAAAAACTCTAAAAATATTCTTGACAGTCCCATAGGGGTTCGCTATAGTTAGAAACGTTCGAGTGAAACGCGCCCTTCAAAACTGCGCTCATCAACCGAAAAAGAACAGGCCCCCATCGTCTAGAGGCCTAGGACACCTCCCTTTCACGGAGGCGACAGGGATTCGAATTCCCTTGGGGGTATCAAAAAAGAGAGAAGTCAAGCTTGGCTTCTCTCTTTTGATTCGGTCAGGATGCGCATCGTTGGTGAGAGCTATCATGGCTTGAACAAAATGAGGATCAAATCGGGCAAAATACAGCGATCGCTTAATCGCCATGGTGTAATGAACATGGCACTTCATTCGATTGAGAGAATTCCTCAACTATGGCATTTCCCCGCGCAAGTGGTATTTTGCTCCATCCCACCTCACTCCCTGGCCCCTATGGCATTGGCGATCTTGGACAAGCTGCCTATGATTTCGTTGATTTCCTCCTGCGCAGCGGTCAAAAACTGTGGCAAATTTTGCCCTTGGGGCCGACGGGGTATGAACATTCGCCCTACACGATGAATTTCAGTGCCTTTGCGGGCAATCCCCTGATGATCAGTCTGGATCAACTGGCTGCGGAGGGGTTAATCACGGCAGCGATCGCCCCCTTGGATGATGTGAACCCGGAACGGGTGGACTTTGATCGCGTCATTGCCCACAAAACCCACTATCTCGAACAGGCCTACAGCAACTTTAGCCCCAGCCCAGAGTTTGAGCAGTTTTGCCAAGCGCAGGCCTGGTGGTTAGAGGATTACGTCTTGTTCATTGCGATCCATGAACAGCAGCCGGAGCGGATGTGGCATCAGTGGGAACCGGGTTTAGCACGGCGCGATCCGGCGGTATTGGCAGCAAAACGGGCCGAGTTAAGCCACCGCATCACCTACCATCAATTTGTCCAGTTTAAATTTTTCGCCCAATGGCAAGCCCTGCGCCGCTATGCCAATGAGCGCAACATTCAGATCATCGGCGATGTTTCAATCTATGTCTGCGAGCATAGTGCCGATGTGTGGGCGAATCGGGAGATTTTCAAACTCGACCCCCAAACCCTCGCCCCTGCCTATCGGGCGGGCGTGCCGCCGGACTATTTCAGCGCCACGGGGCAACTCTGGGGTAATCCGGTCTATGACTGGGAGATGCTCGAAGCGACGGACTTCGCCTGGTGGGTAGACCGGTTCCGGGCAACGCTGTTGTATGTGGACTTGGTGCGCGTTGACCATTTCCGGGGCTTTGAGGCCTATTGGCAAGTGCCGGGAGAGGAGACGATCGCCCTCAATGGCGAATGGATTCCTGCACCGGGGGAGGCCTTCTTTCAAACCTTGGGCCATCGCCTCGGTTCGCTGCCGGTGATGGCGGAGGATTTGGGGGTGATTACGCCGCCGGTGGAGGCCTTGCGCGATCGCTTCGACTTTCCGGGCATGAAGATCCTGATGTTTGCCTTTGGGGACGACAGCAATAACCCCTATTTGCCCCACAACTACAGCCAAAACTGTGTTGTCTATCCCGGCACTCACGACAACGACACAACCCTCGGCTGGTGGGCCACAACGGGAGACACCGAACGGCACAATGTGGCGCAGTATCTCGGTTACGAGACCCCCGCACAGATCACCGCGATTAATTGGGAATTCACCACCCTCGCCCTCGCGTCCGTGGCCAATCAAGCGATCCTGCCGCTCCAGGATTTGCTGGATTTGGACGGTCGGGCGCGGATGAATGATCCGAGCGTGAATGCAGGAAATTGGCGATGGCGTTACCAATCTTCAGCACAGTTAACCGAGGCCTTGAGCGATCGCCTCCTCACCCTGACCCAACGCTATAACCGCTAACCCCCGCGATCCCCTTAAAACCCTGTGGATATCACCATCACTCCCTTCACCGTCCATAAGCGCGTCGCGTTAACCATTAGTCGCGGCACGTCCACGCAAAACACTAACCTCTGGGTGCGCATTTACGCCGACGGCATTGAGGGGTGGGGCGAGGCTACGGCCTTTTCCGTCACCCGCCAGGAGGGCCTCACCGCCGCCACCATGCAGACGGAACTAAGCCAGATCGCGCCGATCCTGCGGCAGTACCATCCGCTCCAACGTCAAGCGATCGCCGCTGAAATTGCCTCCCTGTCCTCAGCGACGCGGGCGGCATTGGATACAGCCTTGCATGATTGGTTGGGGAAACGGGCGGGGCTGCCCCTCTGGCAACTGTGGGGTTTAGAGCCGCAGCACAGCGTCCCCACTTCGGTCACCGTGGGGATTAGTGATCCGGCCCTGGCCCAAGCGCGGGTGCGGCAATGGCAGGATCAACTGGGGGCGCGGCATTTCAAGATTAAGCTGGGGTCGCCGGTGGGCATCGCGGCCGATCGCGCCATGTTTGAGGCGGTGCAGGCGGCGGCTCCCGATGGAGAATTTACCGTTGATGCCAATGGGGGATGGCGGTTAGAAGAGGCGATCGCCATGGCCGATTGGCTCGCGGATCGGGGTGTGCGTCACCTCGAACAACCCTTACCCGTGGAGGATGAAGGGGACTTTGCGGCCCTGTATGAGCGATCGCCCCTGCCCATTTTTGTCGATGAAAGTTGTTTCACCGCCGTTGATATTCCCCGCCTTGCCCCCGTCGTCCATGGCATCAACATCAAACTAATGAAAGCCGGGGGACTCAGTGAAGTGCTCCGCATGATCCACGCCGCCCAAAGCCACAACTTACAGATCATGTACGGCTGCTACGCCGACAGCAGCCTCTCCAACGCTGCCCTCAATCAGTTAGCCCCCTACGCTCACTACATCGATCTCGATAGTCACCTCAATCTCCAGGATGATCCCTTCCAAGGGATGACCTACATGGATGGGTGCTTAATCCCCGCCACTGCGCCAGGTCTAGGGGTGGAATGGGTTAGCCCAGAATCAGTTGATTGATTTTTTGCAGCACCGTCGTCATGGATTGGTCAGCATCGGTGATCGTGCAGGTGGCATGGGCACAGAGGGAGGACACCGTATCTTTGGACTCATCGCGATAGTCCACCAGCAGAATCGGCAAGGTGGGATACTGCTGGCGGATCGCGGCGAGGCGTTCGAGCCAGAAGGATTCAGCGGTGGGTTCATGGATATGCAAGACCCAAAGATTAATCCGGTTATTGGCTAACTGCCGTTGAATTTCGGGCCAGGATTTGGAGAGCACCGTCCGAAATCCGGCGGTTTGGAGGTATTGGGTGAGGGCGTGGATAAAGCTGTGGGGGGCGTGGTGTTCCGGGGGGGCGGTGGGGGGCAGGCGCAGTTCATCACTGGCCACCAAAATATTGGGCTGGACGGTGATGCCGGTGGCCACTTGAATCACTTGCAGCAGAGCGGGAATGCTGTCGGTGGTGATCGGAATCAGGCAGGGACAGACGGTGAGTTCGGGGTATTGGTTGGCGATCGCTGTGGTTTGATTGTCCAGGGTGATCAACGGGGGAATGGTTAAGGCCGGATAACTGGTGAGCGATCGCAAATACGACCCCGCATTCTGTAACTGTGTCCCATCCAACAACAGCGCATCCGGCTTCCACACCCGCGCCAAAATATCCGCCTGCTCTAGATCATCCGCCTCCAAAATCCGGTAATTCACCGGCCCGGTATGGTGGGCAATCTCCCCGCCAAACTCCTGCACAAAGGGAGAATGTCCCTCGGCTGCCGGGTTCTCCTGGGCATTCAAATGCAAAATCGTAATATTCTGCGTCTCACCCACCAACGCAGTTTGAATCTTGAGCAAACTCTCCCGCAGTGGCGCTAACTTCACCGGCAGCGTCAAAAACCCATCGGCCCGATTCTGCTTCGCTTGGTTCTTCTCCGCCCGCGTTGCCGTCACCAGCACCGGAATATTGCAGGTACTCGGATCAGATTTCAACAACGTCAACACATCCCACCCCGACAGCAACGGCAGCAACGGGTTGAGAAAAATAATCCGAGGTTGAATTTGCCGAGCTTTTTCCAATGCCTCTGTGCCCGATCGCGCAATTAACACCCGATAGCCCAACTGCTGCAAATACAACGTCAACCCTTCAATATAGTGGGGCACAGCCTCCACAATCATCACCAACTGATTTGGCGTGGGTTGTTGTACCGGTGTGCCATTGGCTTTTTTCGCCGCCCCTTGGGGTGGGCTAGGGGGTAACAATAGGGTGAAGCGACTGCCGTGGCCGGACTTCGAGATAAACGAAATATCACCCCCATGGGCACGGGCCAAGCGTTGGGTCAAGACTAACCCCAGGCCCGCGCCTTCAAATTGGCGGGTGAGGGGACTTTCCAACTGTTGGAACTTTTGAAAAATTAGATGTTGATCGGATTCTGGAATCCCGATCCCCGTATCCCAGACGGTGAAATCAATCCAGCCTTGCCACCGGCTCACCGTTAACCCCACTTGCCCCGTGGGGGGCGTGAACTTCAGGGCATTTTCCAACAGGTGACTGAGCATTTGCCGCAAGCGCAACTCATCGGCCACCAGACCCGTTAGACCCGGCTCGATCGTCAGGGTGAATCGGGTTTGTTGGCTTTTTTCCGCGTCGGGGTTATGGCTGCTCACCACTTGGGCCAGGGCCTGTTCGTAGGCGCGATCGCACAGCGATGCCAGTTGCACCGGCTCCGGATTCAGCTTCAGTTGTCCCGTTTCTAAGCGTGTTAAATCCAGAATGTCATTCACCACCCCCATCAGTTGCCGTCCACTTTGATGGATCAACTGGGCATAGCGGCTTTGGCGAGGATTCAACGGGCCGAGCTTGGCATCCTTGAGCAGATTGGACAGCCCCAACACCGCCGTTAAGGGCGTTTTCAATTCATGGGTAATACAGGCTAAAAACTCATCTTTGAGGCGATTGAGTTGGACTAAATCTGCATTTTTGGCGGTTAATTCTTTACAGAGTTGTCGCTGTTCGGTGATGTCCGTCGCCAGTACCAGCCGCAACGGTTCCCCCTCATGGGCGAGGGGAATCGAGAGGGGAAAGCGGAGCAGCTTCCAAATATGCTGATTGTCGGAGGCTAGGTTCGGCCCTGAAAATTTCAGCGTCGATACAGTCGTGGAAAGGGTGCTGTCCTGCCGTGACGATACGGGGATCACCGGGGTGGCGGGCGTACTGTCGAGGCCAACATTCTCATGGAGAAATTCAGCTTGGGGATTAACTTGGTGTTGCCACATTTTGTTTTGTTGCAACACTTGCCCGGTTTCGGTTTCGAGGCGCAGGGGCATCGGGATATGATCGAGCAGCATCAGCAACGCTTTCATGCGCTCGGTGAGTTCCGGGCGTAGCAGTTGCGGTAAAAGTTGCCAACCATTCACTAAGCCCTGAAATTTTCCCTCACTGTCCACCACCGCATAGTATTTTTTCGGATTTTCGTGGATGAAGGCGGCGATCGCATCACAACTTTCATCAAGGGTGACAATCGGGAGCGATTGCAGCCAAGTGGACGAAAAGGACTGATCCGGTTGCGGTGCTTGGAGGAAGGGCAACAGCGTCGCCAAGGAAATCGTCCCCAAGGGTTTATAGTCCGCATCCAAGCACACCACCACATCCGTCGTGGTTCCTGAAAATAATCCCAAGAGCGATGTGAGCGTGACCTGAGGAGAGCACACCGGCACTGGACGAATCAGAGCATGGAGGTTGGGGCAGGACGTAGACATGAGGAACGCTTGAGCACACAGCAAGAAGGAAAATCATTTCTCACTGATCTCAAACCCAATGAGAGGTCTAGGCACATTATCTCTATAGATTGAAAAGCTAACGGGATCTGCACACAATTAATTACATTTCTTTTCGTCTAGACATGAGAACTTCGTGATATCCAGCATTCTTAATCTTTGCTCAAGCATTCAACTCTAGAATCGCTCAATCACGACTCTTAAAATGAGCAAAGATTGCGAAGATTCTCCCGATCCCCACAAGCCCCGATCCAGCCCATTCATTAAACCCCTTTTGGGTTTGGGATCGCTGTATTTCAGGGATTCCATCCCTCGTTGTCCCGAATCTTCCCGTGATCATCTTGTCCGATTCCCATTATGTTTAACGCCGCTTATGCACTGGATTGCCCGATGCGGATGCGAATCATGTAAACCTCAAAAAGGTGCTGTGTTTTGGCCACGGGAATCGGGCCCATTGAAGCAGAGGGGGAACTCCTTTGAAGTGCCAATCGTTAAATAGAGTCGGAGTGATACTCCTGCGATCGCCATCCTGACAACCCCACACAATTACGAGCGATCGCCACCGGAATTAGCCATGATCGATCCACCGCCGCGCCAGGTTTGCCCCGGCATCGCGGATTTTGGGGCGGGCCGCTAGGCAAGGCGATCGCCAACCCGCTAAAATCGAGGGCAATTCCCCTCCACCCTCAGACGGTTTGCCTATGCCCCTGCGTGATGTCACTGAACTCATTCTCAAAGTGTTCCTAGGGGCGGCCGGAATTTCGGGGGTGATTAAATATGTTGGCCCCCTCGTGGCAATTGCCCCAACGCGAGGTCATGCGATCGCCTTCGTCGCCTTGCCCCCCATCCTCCTCGCCCTCCTCCTCGCTGTTCGAGCCTTGCGTCCATCGCCCCCCGCTTAACCGTTGAAATTATGAAATTTGGTCATTGGTTCGGACTCATCTTGCTGCTGATCGGGCTGTACGGAGCTTGGCAGGTGCGTCAACTGCTGGTGGTCGTCTTGGGCGCGATTATCCTCGCCAATGCCCTGTCAGGGGTGGTGCGGGGTTTACAGAAAAATTTTAAATCCCTCGGCCGGGGTCGGGCCGTGATGGCGACGATCGCCCTCTCCCTGGTCTTGATTGTGGGCTTTTTTGGTCTGCTCGTCCCGCCCGTCGTCGCCCAAATCAACCAACTGCCCCAAGAAGTCATGGAGGGCATTGATCGCCTCGGCCCGTGGATTGCCCAATTTGAAGAGCGCTTCAGTCCCCGCGTCTGGGCCCTGCTCCCCGATTGGCAGGACATGGGCGCACAACTGCCCGAACTGGGGAATAACATCCTCGGCGAGGGGTGGACGATTTTTTCTAGCACTTTAGGGGCGATGCTGAATGTCTTACTCTTGACAGCCCTAACCTTGATGCTACTGGTAGACCCACGCCCCTATCGCCAGGGTGTGTTAAGGATGTTTCCCGCCTTCTACCGCCCACGGGTGGATGAGATTTTGGCAACCTGCGATCGCGCCCTACAACGCTGGTTTGAAGGCATCGTCGTCAACATGCTCACCGTCACCCTTCTCAGCTTCATCGGTCTCCTCTTGCTGCGGATTCCCCTCGCCCTCTCCCAAGCCCTAATCGCCGGCCTGTTTACCCTGATCCCCACCCTCGGGGCCGGACTCAGTGCCATCCCCCCCATGGCGATCGCCCTCCTCGATCAACCCTGGAAATCCCTGATCGTCCTTTTGCTCTACATCACCATCCAACAACTCGAAAGCAACCTCCTCGCCCAACTCTTTTTTGCGATCGCCTTTGGGATTCCCGGTCTTTTCCTCTCCCTGCCCCTTACCATCGTCGGCCAGATTTGGTTTACAGAAATCGTTTTGAAAGATATTCTCAATATTTGGAAGTCTGACCCATTACCTCCGGATTTTCCCCCTCACCCTTCGGTACTAGAGTAAGAATCACGATCATTGCGAAGTGACATAGCAATCCTATTTGATTCATGAACAGGCAAGGGGCTTAAGCCCCTTGTTGATGAGGAGATAAGATCTCCGATTGATTTAGGATCGCTATATTCCCCAAGACTCATTCCTATTTCCTAACTCCTGGGTATCGTCCTAGGCTGCCTCATGACCAAATTTGATATTCTCAATATCTCCATTGATAATATTTCCTTAAAGAACTTGCTCCGGCAGATCAAACAAGGGGGATTTATTATCACCCCCAACGTGGATCACCTCATCAAACTCCAACATGATCCTGAATTTTTCCACGTCTATCAAACCGCTGACTATGTTATTTGTGACAGTCAGATTTTAATGTGGATTGCCTTACTCTTAGGGAAACGCATTCAAGAAAAAATTTCCGGTTCAGATTTTTTCCCCGCCTTTTATGAATATTACAAAGACGATCCAGACATTCGCGTTTTTCTCCTCGGCTCCCGGGAAGGCGTGGCCCAACAAGCCCAGGAACGCATCAACCAGAAAGTCGGGCGAGAATTAGTGGTGGGTGTCCATTCCCCCTCCTTTGGCTTTGAACGCAATCTTGAGGAATGCGAAAAAATTCTCGATATTATTCAAGCCACCGATGCGAATGTGCTGGCCGTTGGAGTCGGCGCACCCAAGCAAGAAAAATGGATTTATAAATATCGCGATCGCCTCTCCCAGATTAAAATTTTCCTTGCGATCGGGGCAACGATTGACTTTGAGGCGGGTGTCACTCGTCGTGCCCCCCGTAACATGAGTCGGTGGGGTTTAGAGTGGCTGTATCGTCTCTGGGCAGAACCTCGGCGGCTGTGGAAACGCTACTTATTCGACATTTTGCCGATGTTTTGGCTCGCCACGCAACAGAAATTTAATCAGTATCGCTATAAAAAACCCTTGGGGTTATTGCTCCATGAAGCAGGATTACTCTCGATGGATCAAGTCGAATTCCTGCTTGAAAAACAAGGTCAAGCACCATCCCAACGCTTTGGGGAATTGATTGTGCAGCAGGGTTGGGTCAATCCCCAAACGGTTCGCTTTTTTCTGGTGGAGTTACCGCAATGGTTAAAACAGAAGCGATCCTATAATTTGACAGAATATTTACAAGTTTCAGGGCTATTAAATGACGACCAAATCGATCAATTAATTCAAGACCAAACCATTGAACCGATCGCCCTAGAATTATTGGCAATTCAATATGGTTGGGTCAAAGATGAAACGGTGAACTTTTTTCGGCGGGCCCAACGGTTAGCGAGCAAAAATAATGTCAATAGTTTTGAGCGGGTATACTTCTACAAACCACGACCATTGTAGAAACGCAGAGGAGCAAAACGGGGATGGGTGTGCAGCGCACAATTACCGAAATCAATGCCAAGATTGTCCAGAAAACGGCGATCGCCCTCACCGTCACTGAAGTGAAGCAACGGGCCCTCACTGAGTCCATCGCCGATATTGCCGCAACGGTGGATGTGATTACCACGGGCACGTTTGAGCCGATGGAGTCCACCGGGGCGATGCTCAATATTGGCCATACCGATCCACCGATTAAAATTCGTCACTGTTGGCTCGATGATGTGCCGGTGTATGCGGGCTTGGGGGCGGTGGATTTATATTTGGGGGCGACGATGCCCCCGGAAATTCCTCCGGACGGTGAAGCGCAAGAGCGGGGCGGAGGTCATGTGATTGAGGCGCTGATCGCGGGTAAATCTGTGCCATTGCGGGCGACGGGTCATGTGACCGATTGTTACCCCCGTGCGTCGTTGGATACGTCGATTCGGGCGGAGACGATCAATCAGTTTTATTTGTTTAATCCGCGTAATTTATATCAAAACTTTATCGTGGGAGTGAATGGGAGCGATCGCCCCCTCTACACCTATCTGGGGGTGCTGCAACCCACCCTCGGCAATGCCGTCTATTCCAATCCCGGCGCGATGTCTCCCTTGTTGAATGACCCGGATTTAACCGTGGTGGGGATTGGCACTAAAATTTTCCTCGGTGGCGGTGTGGGCTATGTGGCCTGGGAAGGAACGCAACATTTTCCCTTACAAAAACGCCTCGAAAACCGCACCCCCATCGGCCCCGCCGCCACTGTGGCCTTGATCGGTGATGCCAAACAGATGTCGCCGGACTGGGTGCGGGGTTGCTATTTCAAGCATTACGGCCCGTCGATCATGTTGGGGGTGGGTGTGCCGATGCCGGTGTTGAATGAGGCGGTGGTGGCGCGGTGTGCGGTGCAGGATGATGCGATCGTTGCACCGGTGATGGATTTTTCGATTCCGCGTCGGGTACGTCCTACCTTTGGCCTCGTCTCCTATGCGCAGTTAAAAAGTGGCCGGATCAGCATCGAAGGCCAAACCGTGCGCACCGCTCCCCTAGCGAGTTTATACCGATCGCAACGGGTCGCCGAAGAACTCAAACAATGGATCACCGCCGGAGACTTCACCCTCACGGAACCTGTTGCCCCGTTACCGAGCGATCGCGCCTTCCTCTCCCAAGACCGCATTGATACCGCCATGCGCCTCGATACCTAACCACCCTGCCGCCCCTCCACCAGCGCCATAAAATCACGGGTAATTCTGGCTAAACGGTCATCCAAATGGGCATAAACCTGAGTGGCGATCGCCGCCGGAACCCCCCCATAAAACGCCTGGGCAATCCCCCCCGTAATGCAGGTTAAGGTATCCGAATCTCCCCCCAAAGACACCGCCGTCCGCACCGCATCTTCAAAATCCGTCGCCTCAAACCAAGCCCGAATCGCTTGGGGGACAGTTTCTTGGGATGATTCCGTAAATGCATAGGTCGGGCGAATATCATCCACGGAGCGGCTTAAATCATAGCCAAATTGTGATTCAATATAGGTCTTGATCGCTAATTTAGACTGACCCATTCGTCCCAAAAAAATCGCCGCCGCCGTTGCCTGGCCGCCTTTAATCCCTTCGGGGTGATTGTGGGTAACGGCGGTAAACTCTGCCGCTTTTGTTAATACGGTTTCGAGGTCATCATAGGCATAGCCCACCGGACTAATCCGCATCGCTGCCCCATTTCCCCAACTGTTATAGGGCTGCGGATTGGCCTGACTGGCCCAGTGATGAAACCGATTTCCATAGCCGCGATCGGGATACCATTGGAAAAACTGTTTTAAATTCTCAACATAGCTCGTCCCCGTTAAAATTGAATCAGCCAACGCCACCGTTAAAACCGTATCATCGGTAAAAAAGCACTGCGGACTAAACAGCGGAAATTCTTTCGTTTTGATATTATTCCATTCGTAAACCGAGCCAATAATATCTCCTGCGATCGCGCCAATCATCTCGCCTCCTCCCTTGCTCATAATATCCCTTCTATTATGGCGTTAATGCTGCCAGAGACAATGCGATCGCCCCCCTCACTCTATTGACAGCCCGAACAAAAATACGGTATGCCAAGGAAGATATTCAGCTCCTCTAAAATCATTCATGACCCGCGCCCATCCTTGGCTTCGTGCGTTAACTGCACCGCAACGGAATAGTTTGATGGCAGCGATCGTTGTCATCAGTCTCGTTTTGCTCCTCTATTGGTTCAAATTTGACAGCAATATCACCGGATTTTTTCGCATTGGCTCAATCCTCCCCCTCTCCCCCTATCTCAACCCCGAAACCAGCACGATTATCCCCAATGAATTAGGCTACGATGGTCAACAATTTCTCACCCTTGCCCTCGATCCCTTCCTCAACAATCCCGCTTCCATTGCCGCCCTTGATAACCCACCCTTTCGCTATCGTCGCATCTTCTATCCCCTCCTCAGTTATAGTTTAGGATTTGGCAATCCTGCGATTATTCCCTATGTCATGGTGCTCATCAATAGCCTTGCGATTGTTGTCATCATCTGGTGTATTAGTGATGTTCTCAATCGCCACACGCTGCCAACCTGGCCAGCATTGGGAATTCTCAGTATTCCCGGTGTTTGGATTAGCCTTGTATTTTCCACGGCTGATCTATTCAATACCATGCTGATCAGTGTAGTAATCTACAACTATCATCTCAAACGCCCGATTTGGGCTGCCCTTGCCCTGACCCTTGCAACCTTAACCCGTGAAACTTCACTGCTCATCGGTATTGCTTGGCTCATCACCAGCGGATGGAATCGAAAATATCAAGATTTACGCTACAGTATCCCCGCCTTAATTCCAATGATACTGTGGAACTATGCCGTTTTAAATCGATTTGCAGCCACTCAAATCCCCGGCGCAACAGAGAATTTCACAATTCCATTGATGGGAATCATGGCAAAGCTAACTACCCTGCTAACTTCAGGACTAAACCCAAAATCCATCTATGATCTGTATTGTTTTATGTTATTAATTTTAATCATTGGATTAGGGATAAAACTGAGCCTGCTAGATGTCAAACAGAACCGCCTAATTCTGATCAGCATCTCGCTCTACAGCCTCGTTTTCATGATGAGCAGCATTAATATATTAGACTACTTTTTTAATTATCCGCGCACCTTTATCGATCTTTATCTTTTGTTTTTTTGGATCTTGGGTGTGCCCAAGGTTCGCTATAGTCAAGGGGCTATGATTGGCGGACTTGCTGCATCTAGTCTATTTTTCCTGTTTGGACATTCTTAATAATTGCTCTTGTCCACTGAATTATTTAACGTCATTTATTAATGTTTGTCTTTAAAAATCCGGTTCGGAACTATACGATTCTCGCGTTTTTCGTTGCCCTGGCGATCGCGATCGCATTCTTCATTCGTTTTGATAGCAACATTACCAGCTTCATGCGCATCGGCTCAGTCCTGCCCCTTTCCCCCTACGCGAACCCAGACACCACCTACCAATTCGACGAATTCGGCTACGATGGTCAACTCTTCTTCACGATCGCCCTCGATCCCTTCCTCCAGAATCCTGATTCCATCGCTGCTCTCGATGACCCGCCGTTTCGCTATCGTCGCATCTTCTATCCCCTCTTGAGCTATGTTTTAGGGTTGGGAAATGCGCAGCTTATCCCCTATATGATGGTTTTAATTAATATCCTCTCGATCCCTGTTTTAGTGTGGGTTTTGGGTCGATATTTAGAAACATGGCAGCAGCCAATTTGGCCCGCGTTAGGGGCGCTGAGTATTCCAGGACTTTGGATTGTGTTGGCCTTTTCGACCGCTGATGGTTTGAATACAGTACTGATGGCGATCGCCCTCTACACCTACAGTATTAAAAAACCCCAATGGTCTGCCCTTGCGATCATGCTAGCTTGCCTCACCCGCGAAACATCACTGTTAATTTGGTTGACCTTAATGGGGGTCAGTGCTTGGGAGTCTCGCCAAGCAGATTGGCGTTATTTCATGCCGGCAATTGTGCCAAGTGTACTCTGGAATGGTTACGTGCTCACCCGATTTAATAGCCAAACCATTCCAGGCACTACCACAAATTTTGTTGCGCCATTTTTTGGCATTTCAGCGAAAATTAAATCCTTTTTTAGTCTAAATTTTGATTTAAAAAATGGATTTGATGGCTATATGTTTGGGGTGTTATGTATCTTGATTTTGGCTAGCTTGATCATCGCAATAATCAAGCTTGAAGTGAATAAATTCGTGCTGTTGGGAACGGTGGGGTATGGTGCGGTGGTGGTGATGAGTAGTATGCATATTTTGGACTATATGTTTAACTACCCCCGCACATTCATTGATTTATATACCCTCTTTTTCTTGCTGCGAGGAGGTCAAAATTTACGAATCTGTCAAGGGATTATGATTGGCTTGCTTGCGGTGGCTAGCTCGACATTTATTAGCGTGCATCTTTTTTAAATGGGCCTAGGATTTTTGATGGTGAATTTCACGCCTTGAGATGCTGCGGTGAAAATCAAGCTAAAGTGAAACCCTGTTGACTTGCCACTACGGGAAATTTGATCATCATGTCTGGGATTAGCATTGTACTGCTCGCCGCTCTCTGTTTCTGTGCTCAAAATGTGACGGTGCGGATCTTGTTTAATACCTCTTCGGTGTTTGGTTGGGAGGGGGTGGGCGGCTTTGTGGAGCCGTCTTTGGCGAATTCGTTTTTGTTGTTGGCGTTGCGGATGGTGTGGGTGGTTCCGGTGCTGAGTGTGGTGTCGTTGCGGCTCTATCCGCCCTTGTGGGGGGCGATCGCACAACTGCGCCACCCCCAACATCGTCGGCTGCGGGGCAAAGCGATCGCCGGCGGCGGTTTGATGTTTCTCTACCTTGCCCTCCTCTACATTTCCATTGGACTGATCCCCACCGGCATCGCCCTGATTCTCTTTTTCCTCTATCCCCTCTTCACCCTGATCCTCACCACCATCCTCGGCCAGCAAGCCCCCACCCCTGTGCAATTGGCGGTCATGGTCATGATGTTAACCGGCACTGCCCTCACCCTGTCCCCCAGTGGAATGAATGCCGTCCCCCATCAAGGCCTGGGGATGATTTGCGGCGTAGCGGCGGGCCTCGCCTATGCCGGCTATACCCTCGTGGGGCAACAGAGTTTCCAAGAGTTGCACCCCATCCCCTTCACCTGGCTTAGTTTTGCGATTACCCTCCTGTTGGCGGCTCTTTTTTTACCATTCACCCTCGATCTTCCCCCCGATGTGCATTGGCTGGGGCTATGGGTGGGTAGCTTAATCTCTGCCTTGGCAACGTTGATCGGCCATGTCCTCCAAAATTTGGGAATTCGGCAAATCGGGGCCAATCAAACCGCGCTGATCGGATCGAGTAATCCCACGTTGACGCTGATTCTGGCCTGGGTTGCGATCGGGGAATCATTGACCTGGATTCAAGTCCTTGGCGTGGTGGTGGTGACGCTGGGGATTATTATTCTGCGCCACCGGGACATGGCAGCGATCGCCAAGCAATAATCCAGGCTTGAATACAATAGAATCCAACTTGAAATCCTCTTTGCCCCCTATGTCTTTGGATTCTCTCATTCCATCCATTGATCATTTTTTTGAACCAACCCTGACAGTCCTCAAGCAATTGGGTGGATCTGGTACGGTTCAAGAAATTTACGATCGCGTCTGCGCATCCGGCCACTTCAGTGAAGCCCAGCAATCCGTTCTCCACAAAGACGGCCCCCAAACAGAAATCGCCTATCGCTTAGCCTGGGCCAGAACCTCCCTCAAACAGTATGAAGCCATAGAAAATGTGAGTCGCGGCGTTTGGGCTTTAACCCCCAAAGGTCAAGCCCTACAGACCATCAATCAGGTTCAAATCAAGCAGTTTGTGGCTGAAAAACTGAAAGCCTCCGCCCCCCCTTCATCCACCCAACGTGAACATCATGCCGATTCTGTCAGCCCATCTGATATAGATCTTGATCCTGAGAGCCAGTGGGATCATCGAGCCGGTATTCCCGTGGATTCAGATGTCTGGATTGAGCACCTACTGTCAGAGTTAAAAGCCATGGCCCCCGACGCTTTTGAGCGCCTCTGTCAGCGGGTTTTGCGTCAATCAGGCTTTATCAAAGTGGAGGTGACCGGGAAAACGGGAGATGGGGGAATTGATGGGATTGGGGTGTTAAAAATGGCGCTGTTAAGCTTCCCGGTCTTTTTTCAATGCAAACGTTATGCCGGTTCGGTGGGGGCTTCAGCGATCCGTGATTTTCGGGGGGCAATGGTAGGGCGCACCGACAAAGGATTATTCGTCACAACAGGAACATTCACCTCTGCGGCCAAGCAAGAAGCAACCCGCGATGGTGCGCCCGCATTAGATCTCATTGATGGCGAACAACTGTGCATCTTATTGAAAGATTTGAAGCTGGGTGTGGAGACCAAAATGATTGAAGTGGTCACGATTCATCCGACTTGGTTTAGTCAGATTTAGTCAGGTGCATCTCAGGGATACCCCTGGTTGACTGACAAAAGTTGATCTCCCTCACCCCCAACCCCTCTCCCAGAGGGCGAGGGGAGCCGATCCATTTTTCCAGTTCCCTCTCCCCTAGGGAGAGGGCTAGGGTGAGGGAAAGCGGTTATTCAGCCGCTGCGAGTTCTGCGTCAATCTCGGTGAGCAGTTTCGATGCGAGGGTATAGAGATCCGTGTGACAGGGGCCATTGCTGGCCATGAGTCCGCCCCACTGGTTGACATCGCCTTGGTTGTACAGGAGGGTTTTGCCTTCAAAGCTGGTGAATTGGCCGCCGGCTTCGGTGAGGATTAATTCTGGGGCGGCAAAGTCCCAATCTTTGGGGGCGGATTTCCCGGAGAGGGAAATGTAGACATCGGTGTCTTGTTCGAGGATGGTGGAGACTTTGCAGCCGACACTACCGACAAATTTACGATCGCTGAACGGAATCCGCTCCAACATCAGATTGAGGCGGGGATTACGATGGCTCCAACTGGCCACCAAAACGAGGTCTTCAATCCGGTTTCGGGGTGAGGCTGTAATCGGGGTGGTCGTGCCGTCGGAGCGTTCAACCTTAGTGCCTTGGCCCTTGATCGCGTAGTAGAGTTTATCAGTTTCGGGGATGACGACGATGCCGATTTGGGGGCGACCTTGGTAGGTGAGGGCAATATGGACGGCGTATTGGCCGGTTTTTTCAATAAAATCGCGAGTGCCGTCGAGGGGGTCAATAATCCAGACCCAATCTTGGGGAAACGCTTCCATCTTTTCCATATCGTAGGTTTCTTCGCTGAGGTAGCCGAAGGGTTCACCGCTAAACTTGGCGGCAAAATTGTCGAGGATGTAGCGATTGGCGGCCATGTCTGCGGCGGTGACGGGGTCGCCTTTTTTGTCTTTGATGTTCAGGTCGGTTTCGCCACGATAGAACGATCGCAACACATTCGCCGCACCCCACGCCACTTCACGGGCGATCGCACAAATTTCATCGAGTCGATTCTCAATCATGGCAACTCCACAGGTTCACAAGTCCGATTTTATCGAAAAACGGGGTCTAAGACCCCGTCCTTCTAGGACGGCTTTTGGTGGGTTGTCTATTGATTCTATTACCCTGCTTCCGATTCTGAGTCTGGAGACTTTTGGAGCCGGGCGGGAATAACGCACCGCATCCGCTGGTGTGACGGGGGACAGCGCTGCTAGGGTTTAAACCAACAACGGGAAAGGGTTAACCTTTCCCGTTGTTATCGATGTTGTTGTTGACCAGACCATGGGGGATTCACTTGGTATGGAAAGAAAACCATCATTTTTAAGAGTTGCTGGTGTTAGGAGAACTATCAAGCCAATCAAAAATGCGATCGAGTTGCTCTAAGGTCACAAGACCGTATTGCCAGAGAATCATCGGGAATGAACCCGGATTTTTCTCGAACGACCGTTGAGCGATCGCGATGGAATCTTTTGATAACGACAACTCATCCTGTAAGAATTTAATTAAACGGGCGTAGGTTCCTGTGTGCATGAGTAGTATCACCTCCTTATGGATTGCTTTAAATTGTGCTGCTGTTGATTGTGAATGACTATCGAAACTATCCTCAACCCGAAGGGCCAGTGCCTGATCTGTCCACTCCAGGGATTGAATGAATGGCGATTCTAGCGGGGATTGACCCCGCAACGCTGTCAACGAGTTGCCTCTGCTCCTCGATCTAACCGCATGGTGCTCAGATTTAAGCGCCGATTGCGAAACAATCCGCCCAAGGCTTAAATCTCAGACCTAAACACTGACACCAACTATGGCTCGGAGTGGGTTGCAGCTATTCTCCGATGGCATGGAATTTGATCTTGTTGAGCCTGATCAATAAAGGGTATGGTTGAACGCCGAAAACCCTTGGGAGACGCGACAAAATTTGCAATTCTAATGAACGGATCGGAGCATTTGATTCGATAGTGTAGCTGATTTTACACTGTTGTGGGAAGTTTGAACGATTAGTTTTGCAAAAATTCTAACGTAATGCGATCGCCCACCGCCAAGCCCATCTTTTGGGACTGGCCGCCCCGCACTTCAATCACCTGATCCACCACCACCGGCGGGCCATAGGTCGGGCAAGGATCACTCGTACAAGGAGGCACATCGGCAGCGATCGCCACCACAACCCCATCCCGCAGGAAAATCATATCAAGGTTGATCTGAACATTTTTCATCCAGAATGTCACCGGCCGCGGCGGGTCGAAGGGAAACAGCATTCCCTGGTTTTCCGGCAGGCTGTCTAACTCCCGATTCATCAAGCCGAGGGACTGTTGCGCGGCAGTGCGAGCCACTTCTAGTTGTAGCTCGATGTTTTTGCTGGGAACGGTGGCGATCGCTTCGATGGGCAAAATTTGAGAGGAGGAGTCAAGGTCAGTAATTACCTGGGATTCCGGGCGTGATGACGGGTCTGATGAACTCGGTTCCGTCGGTGTTGCACAACTCCCTAAGCCAAAACCGATCACGATAATGATCACCCAATACCAACGATGTGAACTGTGCTTGACCCGCATCATAGAAAAAGTGTTGTTCAAGGATCACGAAAAAACAAACATCACAAGGCGATTAAACCCCATAGTTGGACAAGTCTGTGATTCACCAGAGCGACTCATCATCCGGAATAACATCAATAGTAAAGAGTTTTTCGCCCCACTGCCCACCGAACAATTGCGGAAGATCCCTAGGGTTCCCGCAGCACATAGCCCACACCCCGCACCGTTTGGATCAATCGCTTTTCCCCCTCATCTTCAATTTTGAGGCGGAGGTAGCGAATATACACTTCAATCACGTTGGATTCCCCCATAAAATCGTAGCCCCAAACGTTTTCGAGAATCTGCTCGCGGGTCACCACCTCACGGGGATGCAGCATTAGATATTTCAAGAGTTCAAACTCTTTCATGGTGAGGTCGAACTCGCGGCCATTGCGAATGGCGCGACGGGTGCTCAGGTCAAGGACGAGATCGCCAAACCGCAGTTGTTCATCACTTTCGCGGGGGGGTTGTAGATAAAACCGCACTTGGGAGAGGAAGCGATCGCCCTGATAGGGAGCCACAACATAGTCATCGCCCCCCGCTTCGAGACAAGCGACGCGATCTGCTAACCGTTCCGATGTCATCAACAACAGGATCGGAAAACGATTCCCCTGATTGCGGAGCTGCCGACAAAGCTGTAAACCCACCTCGCCAAACTCGCCTTGATCAATCACCACTAAGGCCGGTGCGATCGCGGCAACTTGTTGCTCTAGGGCATTCAAGGTTTCGCTGCTGATGACACCATACCCAGCCATCGTCAGGTCACGCTCAATCTGCTGACTCAGGGAGAGGTTAGTTGTCACCACCAAGACACAAGGGAAACCATTCATGCTGTAAACCCAGTTAATGGCGTGATTGTATCCGATCCGTTGATCGTGCTGCCCTGTTCAAGGCTAACGAAATCCACCATGATCGCCCAACCTCCATGGGATTAACACCGCTCTATTGTATGTGAAGGAGGCGCATCGGATCGGGCATCAGAGGGGCAAGCGTCCCGCCGCTTCTTGGCGAAAATGACGGGCGATGCGAAAAAACTCCTGGCCCGTGTGCAAATAATTATGGTCGTAGTTACTCGTAAACCATTCCAACTCCAGCAGCCCATCCCCTAGATGGTTAAGACAATAGTACAGATGGGTTGCGGTGGCTGCGGCTTGGGGGGGATTGGGTTGGGAGCGAAAGAGGGCTTGGGCTTGCTCTAGGGCGGCGCGACAGTCTTCGATTTGACACTCCCACCGTTAAATCAAAGATTATAACGGGGGATTCTTGTTTCACTGGGTTTGTCTAGTCTCAAGTCATCTCTGTCTTGAAACCCCGTCCAGATTCCCCTCCACAAGCATCTGTTTAACGTCCACTGAATGTCCCGCAGCAGACAACAAAAACTTAGTTATGTTTCGATTTCTCCTTCATAAAC
>NZ_JAQMTY010000114.1 GCF_028330765.1 Spirulina subsalsa CS-330
AGACGTGAATGCCAGTATAAATATTATGGCGGCAGGGCTTGCCGACCTGAATGGACAGGCGTTAAGCAGTGTTAGACCCCAATCTGGGGCGGTTGCTTGTCTGTCTACCCATCAGGAGTCCACTTAATGTGGGCAGACTGGCAATCCCCGCGCCTTTAGGCCGGGGAGGATGTCAAATTTTGTTAGGTTGCCATTGATATCGGCTGAGACTAATTTTCCCGGCGGGAGTAAATTCAATGCCTTCTTGTTCGAGCAAGTGACGCTGTAAATAGTCCGTACCGTGGCGGAGTACAGAATGGGACACTTCCCCTTTAGCATTGATCACCCGATGCCAGGGAATATCTTGTTCCGGGGTAACGCGATAGAGGGCATAGCCCACGAGTCGCGCTTGGCGGGGATAGTCTGCCAGTTCGGCAATCTGTCCATAGGTGGCGACGCGGCCGGGGGGGGATTTGGCGGGTGATGGCGTAGATGCGATCGTAGGCAGTCATAGGCAGGATTTCGTGTGGGATGGACTTCTAGCCTGTCCGATCATGAGAATCAGCCCGTCCAATGTTAAGACTGGACAGCCGGGCGATGTCCTGAGCATGGTCGAAGGGACAGCTATCCCAAATGGGCTAATGATGAGTCCTTCAAGACGCTAACGTTTGAACTGTAGATAGATTGGTATTGATTGAAACCAAGACTCCGTTATGGTCACTTAAACGTTTACCCTCCAACGTTCCTTCCCAAGCATCAACCTGAATGAGATTTGTGGCAAGAGCAGAAGTCATACAGACATGATCGATATTGTGACGGGTTAGCTTACCGTTAGCCACGAAATCTTCTTCTGTCACACATAACAGATCCGCATCTTGCAGCGCCATCGATAGCAAGTTCCGTACTTCGTGACTGCCGTATGTGCCGACACCATCGCGGTGTTGATTGTAGTCACCGGCTGCAATTAGGTGATGGTGGGGAAATTGCGATCGCAACCGTAACCAGTCTTCACGATGCCAAGCGATCGCCCGTTTATGCTCAACCCACTGGGCTGATTGACCCGTTGCTCCTTTGTATCCGTGGTACGGGATGATCGACCCATGCACGAGCAGCGGGCCAATCTTAGACATGAGTTCCACACAAACCGCTTCACGAGGATCTGCTGTTGGCACAGTACCCAGTTGCTCAAATTCGGAAGCACGGAACCAAATCGCAGCAACAGCTTCCCCCTCACGCGGCTTTCGGGGGGAGGGTTGTGTATAAACGCCCAGATACTCAGGACTCAAATTGATCGCTCGATGAGTTTCCGTCAGAATGATGATGTCTGCTTGCGTTTTGAGTAGGTGCTGAATTCGAGATGCATTTTTAGGGCTTCGAGGTCTGGGCCGCTCAAGGTTCCAATTCGCAATTTTCATCAGCAGGAGGGGGTCTTGTGGGATGGGCTTCCCTTCGACAAACTCAGGGCATCGCCAGCCCGTCCGAGCGCGAGAATCAGCCCATCCAATTTTAAGACCGGACAGCCGGAACGGCTATCCCACAAGACATCACCGGATAGGATCACGCTAAAACTGACCGCTCAAGGCATTGACGCAGCGATCGCAGATCGTCGGATCATCAGCCGCATTGCCCACCGTGGGGGAATAGTTCCAACAGCGATCGCATTTTTCCCCCGCTGCCGTCGTAATCCCCACCGTCACCGCCTCCGTGGTGCTGTGATAGTCCAGGGCGGCGATCACATCGGCACTGTCCGTGAGTTCCACCTGAGAAGCGAGGAAAAGATAACGCAGGGCATCGACGCGGATATCGCCGAGGGCATCACTGGGATTCATCGCGGCCAAGGTGTGCCGGAGGGTCGCGTCGGAGACATAAAGGAGCACTTTCGCGTCAAGGGATGCGCCGATCGCCTTGGCGCTGCGAGCCTGTTCCATCACCTTATTCACCTCATCGCGTAAGGCCCGCAGTTGCTCCCATTTCGTCGCCAAATCCGGCTGTTGCCAGGCCGAATCTGTCGTTACCCAACCAGCGGCAAACACGGATTTGGCTGGGGATGGGTAGGGGAGCGATTGCCAAATATCTTCGGCCATGTGGGAGAGGACAGGCGCGATCGCTTTTGCCAAATTCTCCAGGGCAATGGCTAAAACTGTTTGACAACTGCGGCGGCGGGGCGAATTGAGGGCGGAAATGTAGAGGCGATCTTTTGCGATATCCAGGTAAAAATTCGATAAATCCACCACACAGAAGTTTTGCACCGTTTGAAAGAATTTAAAAAATTGGTAACTTTCAAACGCCTCGGTCACGTCATTAAAGACGCGATCGATACAGTGCAACATATAGCGATCTAATTCGGGTAAATCCTCATAAGCTACGGCATCCGTTTTGGGATCAAAATCGTGTAAGTTACCAAGTAAAAAACGCGCCGTGTTGCGGATTTTGCGGTACACATCTGAAAGTTGTTTGAGAATGGTTTTACCGATAGGCACATCAGAGGAATAATCCACCGACGACACCCACAACCGCAACACATCCGCACCGTAGGGCGGCTCCTGTTGTTGGTTTTTACCGCCATTAATGATCAACATCGGATCGACCACATTACCGAGGGATTTACTCATTTTTCGCCCTTTTTCATCGAGGGCGAACCCGTGGGTTAAAACGGTTTTATAGGGGGCGATGCCGTTGGTGGCGACGCTGGTTAAGAGGCTGGATTGGAACCAGCCGCGATGTTGATCGGAACCTTCAAGATAGAGATCCACCGGATAGGTTAATTCTTCGCGGCGATCGGCCACGGCGGCCCAGGAGGAGCCGGAATCAAACCAGACATCCATCGTGTCCGTGCCTTTGCGGTAGGTTTTGCCGTTGTCGCGGTAGCTGGGGGGTAACAGTTCCGCGACTGACAATTCCCACCAGGCATCAGAACCGCGCTCGGCGATGATGCCTTGGACATGGGCGATCGTCTCCTCGGTGAGCAGGGGTTCGTTGGTGGCTTCATCGTAGAAAACGGGGATCGGTACGCCCCAACTACGCTGGCGGGAAATGCACCAATCGGCGCGATCGCTCACCATCGGCGTGATCCGATTTTGACCCTGGGCGGGAATCCATTGCACCGATGAGATCGCTTTCAATGCTTCATCCCGGAACCCTTCCACGGAAGCAAACCACTGCTCCGTTGCCCGGAAAATCGTCGGTTTTTTCGTGCGCCAATCGTAGGGATATTTATGGACATAGTCCTCCGCGAGGATCAAGGATTGCGCCGCTGTTAAGGCTGCGATGATCGCGCCGTTGGCATCCTTGAGCACGTTCAACCCCTCAAAGGGCCCCGCTTCGGCCGTTAACACACCATCCGCATCCACCGGGGACAAAATCGGCAACCCGTATTTTTGCCCGGTGATGAAATCCTCCTGACCATGGCCGGGGGCGGTATGCACCAACCCCGTCCCGGATTCGGTGGTAATGTAGTCGCCGCCGATGACGATGGGACTGGTGCGATCGTAGAGGGGATGGCGATAGGTGCAATGCTCTAGGGCTGCGCCTGCGATCGTGGTTTTGACCGTTAAGGGGGTGGCAAATTTCGCCGCCAAGGTTTCCACCAAGTCCGCCGCCACGAGCCAATAGCGATGGCCCGATAGCGGTTGCTCTACTTCTACCACCGCATAGGTGAGGGCACTATTCACCGCCACGGCCAAATTTCCCGGAATTGTCCAGGGGGTTGTTGTCCAGATCGCCACACCCAAATCCGGCAGAAATTCGCCCAAGGCCTCGGCAGTGGGGGCGAGGTGCGTGATCGTGAAGGCGGCGTAAATGCTGCGGGAGGTGTGGCCTTCGGGGTATTCGAGTTCAGCTTCAGCGAGGGCGGTTTTAGAACTAGGACTCCAATGGACGGCTTTTAAACCCCGGTAGATGTAGCCATTGAGGGCCATTTTGCCGAATACGCCAATCTGGGCGGCTTCGTATTCGGGCTTGAGGGTGAGATAGGGATTTTCCCAATCGCCCCAAACGCCGAAGCGTTTAAAGCCGGTGCGTTGGTCTTCCATGGTGGCGATCGCAAAGTCCCGCGCCTTGTAGCGCAGGGCCAAGGGCGTGAGGGTTTTGCGTTCTTCGCGGTCAATGGTTTGAATAACTTTTAATTCAATGGGCAAGCCGTGGCAGTCCCAGCCCGGCACATAGCGGACTTTGTAGCCCTGGAGCAACTTATATTTATTAATAATGTCTTTGAGAATTTTATTTAAGGCGTGGCCCATGTGCAGCGCCCCGTTGGCGTAAGGTGGGCCGTCGTGGAGAATGAAGCGATCGCGGGGATTCTCCGCCGCCAAGGTTTCGTAAATGCGTTCATCGTGCCAAAACTGTTGCAATTCGGGTTCCCGCTTCACTGCATTGGCCCGCATATTGAAGTCAGTTTTCGGAAGGTTGATCGTGTCTTTGTAGCTCTTCGGTTCGGTCATGGGATGGGAACAATCCGCTCGGTGCGTTTCAGTATCCCTATATTTTAAAGGCCGGGATGAACTCTCTGGACGTTCACTGCGAGTAATTCTGACCCCTCACCCAACCCTCTCCCGTGGGAGAGGACTTTTAGACTCCCTTCTCCCGTGGGAGAAGGGCCGGGGATGAGGGCTTAGCGGCCGCCTTTGGGTTGGTTTTTCGCTTGTTCGAGGGCGATCGCTTTCATATTTTCTAATTCGTTGCGATTGGCCGCCCCTTCGATCGCCTTCACCGCCAAGTCTTGCACCTGTTTCTGGGCCGCGACTAACTGAGCCGTCAGGGCTTGAATCCGTTCGGTTTGGGTGTGGATCGTCGTCTCCAATGTGCCAATGCGCAGGGTGTAGTTGCGTCGCTCCCCTTCGATTTCTTTTTGGCGTAGATCAGCCCGCACCTTCGCGTTATACGTGCCAATCTTCCGGCCATTTTCCTGGCCGTTTTTCTTGCTTTTCTCCAGTTCAGCAGGGAAAGCCTCGACGTTTGCCTTGGCTTCGGCGTGGGCGCGTTCTTGGTCGGCGATCGCTTTCTCCCGCTCCTCCCAGGTTTTTTGCTGGGCTTGGAGGGCTTCAGTTAACGCCAGTTCCCGCGCTTGGCAAGCCTGTTGATAGGTTTCAATATCTAAGGTGCGTTCGAGTTGGAGGGCGTAGCGATATTCTTGCTGATCGCGATCGCGGGTTTTGCGGGCGGTTTCATTGCGATCTTTGAGCTGGCGTTGATGCTCCTCCTGTTCCTTTTGCCACGCCTGACAGAGAGCCGCAAATTCTTGCTCAAGGGTTTCTTGGCGATCGCGAAATTCCGCCGCTAGGGTTTTTTCTTGTTCGTCGTAGGTGGTCAATAATGTTGCTAAGGTTGTGTCATCCACATCAGTTAAATCGTGCAAGGTGGCCAGTTGCGATCGCCGCTCAGTAATATCATCCTGCAACATTGCCAACTGATTCGCCTCATTCAGCAATTGCTCCGATAAATGACTCACCGAGCGACTAAAACCCACCTGCACATCCTGCAAGTTTTTGATGGTTTTTTCAATGGTCGAAGGGGTATTCTGCACCTTGGGAGTCTGCTCCGGTGCTTTGGCCGGACTCGCCACCACGGGCGATGGGGCCTGTGCCTTCGCCGCCACCTGTTGCGATCGCTTCAACTCCGCCGCCAGCGCCGCCTGTTCCTGTTGCAATTCTTTAAACGCCGCCAAAATCTCAGCTTTCGTATTTTTCCCATTCACAGCACGAGCCATAATCATTCTCTCCAAATAATGAATATCTAGGGGCAAAAAATGCCCAGGAAGCGATCGTCAAAAAACAGGGTAATTCCTAACTAAATGCCTGGGCTGCCAAGTTCTGCGCTTGTTGATTAATGGTTTGTAACTGCGCCATCAAGTCAGCAATTTGTTCATTTTGGCGAGCGATCGTGGCTTCTAAAGATGTGAGTTGTAATTCATAGCCCTGCTGTTCCGCTGTCCATTCTTTTTCGAGTAGATCGGATTGCACTTTAGCCGTGCGTTCAGCCTCTTTAATCGCTTCAACTTTAGCCTCCTGCTCGGCAGTTTTTAAGCGTTCTTCGTAGCCGGCAATTTCCGCCTGTTGGGTGGCGAAGGTGGGCGCATTGGCGGTTAAAATCGCTTCCCGTGCGGCCCAATCTTTGCCGTTCGCCGCAGTTTGATCGGCAATATTCCGCTCCTGTTGGCGTTGACGTTCGTTAAATTCATCAAGGGCCACTTGGCGATCGCGCTCCAACTCATAGGTATAGTCCGCTTCGGCTTGGCTCCGTTCGGCCAGAATCCGGGCCTGTTGTTCCTGCTGCTGCTGCTCAAACTCCGCCGCCTCACGCTGCCATTCCTTGCGCGTCTGCACCTGTTCCGCCTGCACCTTGTCCTGCTGCTCTTGGATCTGGGTGGCCAGTTGGGTGAGTTGGGCTTGATGCCCTTGCCGCAGGAGATACAGCGCATCGGCCACCAATCGCACATTTTGCAGGTCAGCCCGCTGCGTCGTGGCAACCGCGATCGCAGTTCGGATCGTGGCGAGTTTAGCCGCTTCCGACCCCAGGCGATCCGCCAGGGCCATAATCGATGCGCCAAACTCCAGTTGTAAGGTTGCCGTGCCGTTAACGATCGCATCCGTGGTGTAGGTTGCGGCCTGGGTTAACAGGGCTTGATTATTGGCTTTTTCGGCTTCTTCCTCTTTTGTGGCCAGGGGAGAGGGAGACTGTTTTTGTTGTTGGCGGAGCGCTTGAAAGTCTTTCAGAATCTGGGCTTTATCGGTGGGAGTAGCAACGCTCATAGATTGAATTTTAAATCAACTTCTCTCTAGTCTAACCGTTCGTTGAAGATTACGTCAAGAGATTTTATACTGAAGTATAGATCACCCTTCACGACCACAACCGCCCATGATAAATAAGAAATTTGGTCACCTAATTCGCCAAACCCGCAAGATTAAAGGCTACAGTCAACGGGAACTCGCCACCTTAATCAAAATCGACTTCACCTATCTCTCGAAGCTCGAAAACAACCGCGCCGAATACGCCCCCAAAGAAGATGTGATTCGCAGCCTTGCCCAAAAACTCGACCTTGATCCCGAAGAACTGATCTTCCTCGCCGGGCGCGTTCCCCAACAACAGGAAGACCTCCTCAGCAAGCATTACAAGGATATGCCGATGCTGTTCCGCCGCATTCGCAGCAATCCGGAGTTTGCCCGTCAACTGTTCCAAGAGGCTGAAGAGTTGGAGTCTTAGAGTGGGAGTGTTAAAGACTGCGCGATGATTCGTCCGTTTCGTTTTTTGTCCAAGCATGAGATTGAATGCCGGGCCCTGGATGTCTTGACGGCGATGGGGCTAACGGTGCAGGATTTTCCCCTGGATAGCAGTGTGGTGGCGGAATTTTTGGGCTTAGATGTGGTGTGGGATGTGATTCCCGATGATGGTCGGGGGTTAATTGCGGCGCGGATTTTGCCCTTGGAGCGGTTGATTGAGATGAATGAGGCGTTGCCGTCGTTGCAGGGGGGCATGGGGGAATCGACCCTGGCCCATGAAATTGGCCATTGGGTGCTGCATTTGGATCAAGGGGCGATCGCCCGCGCCGAACGACTCGCCCAGCGGGGCCTTCACCTCAAGATCGCTCCCTTTCTCTGCCGTAATGCCACGGAAGCCGAGGGCATTGAATGGCAAGCGCAATATTTCGCCACCTGTTTGTTGATGCCGCGTTTTGTGATGGAGGCGCGATCGCACCCCCAAGACGTGCAGGATTGGCGATCGCTCTATCAATTCGCCGACGATATGGGCGTGACCATTTCCAACCTGATCCACCGTTTGAAGGATCTCGGCTGGATCACCGATGTGCCAGAATCAACCCAAACCCCTATCTTGAAACAATCATGACGAATCCTTGGCGCGGCTTTACTAATCAACCCTGGCTGGAACTGGCGAAGATTGCAGGCGTTACCCTGTTGGCGGTGATTGCGATCGAGTGGTTTATGGCCGGCTTAATCAGCCTGCAAAATACCGTCATTAACAGCTTTTTTATGGCGTTATTAAATCCGCCCCTGGGGTTCCTTGTGCCCTTCCTGGCGGTGTTTGGGATCGGTGTGTTGGGGGTCTATTTTAGTGAACGGTGGCGACAACCCCTCTACCTTAATTCGGGGACGCTCTGGGCCTTGGTGCTCTGTTTGGTGGTGGCGTTGGGGCTGAAAAGTCTGTTACCCTTGCCGATCTTTCAAATTACCCAATTGTCTCAACCGGCTTTGATCATGATTTTGCTCGGTGTGTTTGTCAAAGGCCGCCCCTATTGGTAGTCCGTCGGGGAGCAAAACTTACGGCTGGCGCGTCTCAATCCATCATCACGATTCATTCAGGGAGAACGATGGGCGTTAGACAAGTGCTAGGGGGATTGGGGATTGGCTTAATGCTGCTCGGTGGGTTGGGGGCGGCTCCGGCTGAAGCGACCTCAGATTGTCAGCGGATTCGAGAAATTCGGGCGATCGCAATCCTCATCGGCCGCGACAGCTATGAATTAGCCCGCTTGGAATCGGAAGCCTGTGGCCGGGGGCGGGTCTATCGGCGAGAACGGCGCGATCGCCTCTCCGATGAATGCGTCGAACTCAGCACCATCGCCCAACTCGCCCAAGCCGCCGAAGGCCGCAGCGCCCTCACCAATGCCGTCAATGGTGAACGCCAAGTAGCCTGCTTTTTCCCCACCCAAACCCGGCGCGGCTTCTGGCGTTACGCCAATGGCCAACTCGTGCAGCAAGGCTCAATCTGGTACTATCCCAACGGTCAACAGGCGAAATTCGGCCAACAATGGTATTACCCCGACGGCCAACCGGCTAAATTCGGCTCAACGTGGAACTATCCCAACGGCGCAAGGGCCGTCTGGAGCAATCAATGGTACAGCCCCAACCAAACCCGCACAGACTTGCGATCGCTCCTCAGTGCCGCCTGTAGCCGCGTTTCTAACGATACCTGCGAAACGGCCCTCGAAGCGATCGCCACCCACCCCGAACCCCTCGCCCAAGTCACCGCCCTCAGCCTGATCTGGCAAACCGTTCGTTAGTGTGATGGTACGTTTTGATCAATACGCATTCAGCTTGACTGTGAGAAGTCAGCGATCGCAGCCCCCTGCCTCATGAACGGTCGCTAATTGGGTGCTTTCTCCCAACCATTCGCGATCGCTTCTGATTCCGAGCAAAACCATCGCTCTCCCTTGACGGGATCAATAACAGTGGTCTCGTAATCTTCCATTCCTGGGAGGTGATACAAACGTTTTTCGGTATTGATTGAAATATTGCCTTTAATCACACAATCCGTTTGTGGAATCGGTTCTGGTTGAGGAATCGGTACGGATTGCGGCACGGATGAAACGGGAGAGAGGGAACGGCCACGATTAAACTGCACAACCATCAACACAAGCGCAGCTAGAATTCCGATACCCATTGCCATACCAACACCAACACGTTTACCGTTTTTTCGTTGAGTCGGCAATGGTTGAGGGGCAGCCCCTTGAATTGATGCTCTGGTAGCACGTACCTTTCCATCAGCTTCAGTCGCTGACTCATATAAAATCGTATCTCCAGGCTTTGGACGGCGGCTGGCTCTTTTCATCACCGTAATATGTAAGAAAACTTCGTTCCCGCCGTTATCTGGCTTAATGAAACCAAAGCCTCGATCATCCTTCCACGTTTTTAGTTTTCCTTTTTTGAGCACAGGTTTCATACAATACCCCTTCCTTGACGTAACCTCACCATATAGACCGATTTTCTCATCGAATCACCCCACAGGGTTATCATTCTCGACTCGTACCCAAGAGAAAACCCAGCGTTGCGGCTGGGTTGGTAGAACGTGAATTGTAGAGAAACAGAGACAAGGTTTAGGCGATGCTGACGCGACCTCGGTGAACGGAACGGAGAATGCGGTCAATGGCGCGGCGTTCGTCGTCTTCAATGGTGTCGTCGAGGATGGCAGCGAGGAGACCGTAGCGATCGCTCTTCGTGAGGGTTTTGGTTTCAGCCGCGTCAGCGAGGATAGCGGAGATGGAGCCGGGGAGGAGTTGAAGTTGGGGCATGGGTCTGTGGGGGTGTCTCTCTACAGTTATTAGTATCCCGTTTTTGCCGGGGTGCTGCGGTGATAGGGTCACACCCCTCGTTGTGAACCTGCATACCGTCGGGACTGATGGCGGTAACAGGGGAAGAGCGATCGCATCCCCGGAACGCCGTGATCTGGATCACACCATCACCCTATTTCAGGTCGAGTAATCCCTGTTCTTTTAACTTCGGATTAAAGCGAATTTCCATCGTCACCCCCCGCTGTGCCAACTGTTGGAGAATATCAGCCTCCAGCCGCCGCGCCACGTTTTTGAGGAGTTTGATTTGATCGCGCTCTTCCTGTTTGGTGAACTTTTCCTGCTCGGCGGCGGTCATGGTCACCTTGGCATCAATGGGATCATGCCAGCGTTCTGAGTCGGAACCATTGCCGGGCGGCAGCGTACCATTTTCCGTAATCCAAGCTTGGCGAATATCTTCCAAAATGGTGCGACTCGGACGGCTGATCATAAACCCTTTGAGCCAGTGGCATTGTTCCGGACAGCGGACGAGATGCTGACGGAGGCTCAGGTAAATATCGCGGGAATAGTCCACCAGTTGCAAGACATTCTCCGCATCAAAAATGGCGTAGACACCGATTTTGTGTTGCCATTCGTTGGCAATTTCGCCCCCTTCCAGGTAGGGCATATAGTCAAGGCTGGCAAGGGTTGGAATTTCTGAAGTCATGGGCACGGAAAGGGTAACGTGATGATTTTGACACAATGCTTTGCATTCTAGGCCTGTCCATGGCTTGATATCGTGTTGAGATGTGAAATTTTACCCCACCGAAGGAATCTGCCTGTGAACCCTGCTGTTCTGTCTCCAGATGCTCGAACTGTGAAGCCGTTGCCCCCTTGGGTGTTTCATCTGGCTGTGCCGCTGGGGTTTGGCGCGATCGCGCTGCTCCTGATGCCGATGGCGACGGTGTTTCAGTTCGATTTTGATGAAGGCATGTCCTTGGTTAATGCTCTGCTGTATAACCAAGGCTATCCCTTGGCGGCGATTTGGAGCGATCAACCGCCGTTGTTAACGGTGACGTTGGCGGCGTGGCTCCGGGTTTGGGGGGATTCAATTGTGGCGGCGCGATCGCTCATTCTCGGTTTTTCGATCGTGTTGGTGTGGGCCTTCGCGCAGGTGTTGCGGCGGGCGGTGGGCGATCGCTTTGCCCTGCTGGGGACGGGGTTGTTAATTCTGACGGCGAATTTTCTGCGCTTGAGCGTGTCGGTGATGATTGGGATGCCATCCCTGGCCTGTTTAATGGTGTCGTTATACGGGATCATTCGCTATCACGAATCGCGATGCTGGTACTGGGTGGTATGCTCTGGCATCGTAGCGGGCCTATCCTTGCAATACAAAATGTTTACCATTCTGCTCTTGCCCCTGTGGGGGTTATACCTATGGGGTGGCGGGGCTGAATTATCTGGGCAAGCGTGGCGGGATCGACACCGCTGGGGATGGCTGTTGCTCTGGGGGGGTTGTCTTGGCCTAACGTTTTTAGGATTGGAAGAACTGTGGGGACTGTCGTTGGATGATACCTTTTTGTTTCATATCCAAGGAGACTTAAAACGCGCCTTTGTCCAGGAACATAGCCTCTGGGATGTGTTTCTGTTCTATGCCCAGGAATTAGATAACGTCGGTTTAGCCTGTTTTGGCATCATGGCGCAGGTGGGGCGATCGCGCCGCCAACCGGCCCAACTCAACACCCTACCGCTCCTCTGGCTGCTGTGGGTGACGGTGTTTTTAATCAACCACAAACCGATTTGGTATCACCACGCCCTTCTGATCGCCCTGCCATTGGTGTGGCTTGCCACCCTCGGCCTCAAAATTTGCTGGACAACTCTGCATCAGCGGGCCCAGGGTTGGCGGCAGGTGTCCTGGCCCTGGGTGGCGATCGCCTTTGTCCTCTTCGCCATTCCCGTTAAACTGACCGTCTTACACCTCAACAATCACAACCTGCTCCAACGGGGCGAAGCCTATCGAGGTGCGATCGCGCAACTCCAAGCCGAACAACCCGCCCCCGATGCCTGGTTTTTCACCGACATCCCCATCTACAGCTTCTACACCCACCGCAACATCCCCCCCGAAATCGCCACCCTCTCCCGCAAACGCATCGCCGCCCAAGACTTCACCGCCGCCCAACTCCGCGACCTGATCGAAACCTACGACCTGCAACAATTCCTGATCGGCCGCTTCCCCATCGTCGAAGATTTTCTCCGCCAACTGTATCCCGATCGCCTCGAAACCACCGACTATCCCACCGTTCGGTATTATCACTTGCAGCGCGACCCGTAGGGGCATGGTTCCCATGCCCTCTGAGTGACTCGTGAAGGGTTTGGAGACCAAACCCCGACGCGAGAGGAATGATGAATCACGTAGGGGCATGGTTCCCATGCCCTCTGAGTGACTCGTGAAGGGTTTGGAGACCAAACCCCTACGCAATGCCCCAGCCTGGGGATTAGGTCAGGGCCACCAGGTCTTTGCGAATCGATTTGTCGCTTTCGTTCATCGGAGCCGAGAGCGCCTCTTCTAACTCGCTCCGTCCTAAACGCTGTTCCAGAATCGCCATCACCTCACGCCCAAAATCATTGGGGTTCTGTTGCCAGGCTTGCAGGCAGACTTCCCCGAAAAACGAGCCGAGGGGTTCCGGGTTCCAGAGCAGTTTTCGCGCCGTCCAGGGCATCATGCTCATCGGGTCGTAATCGCGGTTAATAATGCCTTGGTTGAGGGCGTAGCCTTCAAGGTGGGTATGGGGTTGGAGGCCGATGAAGAAAATCGCCGGCTCCACTTTGTCGGCTCCGAAAATGGTTTCGAGTTCGCGATGGTAAGCGATCGTTTGGCGGATCGTGTCGAAGGTTTCATCGATGACGTTAAACGAGTAATTCACCGAAACCACGTCTTGGAATCCGGCGGTCTTGAGGTCGCGACAGTTTTGCAGCACCGTGCGGAGGTTATAGCCCATGCGCATTTTTCGCACCAATTCCTGAGAGCCGCTCGTGATGCCGATTTCAAAATAGTTCATCCCGGTTTGTACCATCAGGTCGCAGAGTTCCGGGGTGAGGTTATCGGCGCGGATGTAGGCCGCCCAATGAATATCGGTCATGCCGGAGGCGACGATTTTTTGCAGGAGTTCAACAGCATCGTCGATGTAGCGGCGGGCGGGGATGAATTGGGCATCGGTAAACCAGAAATTGCGGATGCCGCGTTGATAAAGCTGTTGCATTTCGGCCACCACTTCATCAGCGGGGTTGATCCGTACCTGTTTGCCTTCGACGACGGTATAGACGCAGTAACAGCAGTTATGGGGACAGCCGCGCTTGGTTTGCACGCCAATATAGAAGTCATCGGCTTGGAAATAATATTCAAATTCGGGCCAGATGGTGGCGATGTAGTCGTAGTGGCAGGCAGTTTTTTCGAGGGGGGTGGGGGCTTCGTGGATCATGCGATCGCGCGGTTCCGTTTCCCCCGCGATGTAGCACCGTTCCCCGGCAATAGAATCCCCCCGCAGCAGTTTTTCTAAGAGGGTTTCCCCTTCCCCGACGGAAATGATCGTACCGTTCGGTAAACGATGCTGCATCTGTTCATAAAAGACACTGACCGCACCACCACCCACGACGGTACGAATCTTGGCGTTATAGCGTTGGGCCCGTGCCATTCCCCGTTTAATCAAACGATTGTTGCGCCAGAGTTCGCCGTAATAGGCCAAGGTCACTTTTAAGCCGCCCATCGCCCCCCGCAGCCGCAGCAGCGGATTTTTCGCATAGTAAAATTCAAAGGCAGTTTGCAGCGGATTGCCGCCACGTCCGCCGACGGGGGCGTAGATTTGGATATCCCGCCAGGAAAAAACTAAGAGGGTGGGCTTAAAGTCATCAATGACGGCATCGAGGGATTGATTGAACTCCAGCGGGGGAACCGTGCCGAGGTCAAAGATACGCTGCTCAATGTCCGGAAAACATTTATGAATGTGATCGGCCAAATACACTACACCAATGGGAAAAATGGGGTTACAGGGTAGGCGAACGTAGAGAATTTTTTCAGTGGGGTTGAGCGCAGCAGAGTGGGACATAGTAGGGGTGTGAGTTGAGTCCATGGGGGAAAGCATCCTGAGGGTGAATCTGGATCTTTGCTGAATGGGAGAGGGCGATCGCTGAGAATCTTTTACATAACTTAATTTAACGGGTTCGCCCCATCTCTTACAACCTCGCACCAAATCGCCGAATTCCGTAGTGCCACGCTTGACAGGGGTTCGACGCTATGGGTGAATGGACGTAGGGCATTTCTGGCCGTGAAACACTCCGTAACATACATGACTAGACTCGTTGACCTGACGGTCGTGGTGGGTTCTGCTTGTTTTTTTATTGGTAGTCGTGTTTACAACAACTCTTCAACTGAGAGTGTTAACGTAGAAATGTTAATGAATAGTAAATCTCTATATAGAGGGCCTGAATCGTTATGGCTCAGATTTTTGATCCTGTACCTAGTAGTGTTGATGATTCGACACTCTGTTGTTACGTCAACGCCACCAGCCAAATTCAAATTGCTCGGATTACCAATATTGAAAATTGGTACTTTGAGCGGGTTGTCTTTCCCGGTCAAAGGCTTGTTTTTGAAGCATTGCCTGACGCACTTTTAGAAATACACACCGGCATGATGGCAAGTGCCATTTTGTCAGACACGATCCCCTGCCATAAATTGCGGGTTCACGCGGAAGAAGGTGTGGACGCTCCTCCAGCCCCCAATCTTGAAGCGGAACAAGCGGATCAACGTTCTGACCATGGTAGCCATAGCAACGAAGAACCCCTAACGGTTTAACATTGCTGCTGGTCTCTTGACATACTCCCCCACTAAACCCTACGGGCTATAGTGGGGGATTCTGAACAGCCAGTTACCTGACCATTTATCCACTCAAACAACGAGAGTTGCAGAGGGTTGCTAGGCTCAACGACTAACGTCATTGATTTATCCTGAT
>NZ_JAQMTY010000115.1 GCF_028330765.1 Spirulina subsalsa CS-330
CAGGATAAATCAATGGCGTTAGTCGTTGAGCCTAGCAACCCTCTGCAACTCTCGTTGTTTGAGTGGATAAATGGTCAGGTAACTGGCTGTTCAGAATCCCCCACTATAGCCCGTAGGGTTTAGTGGGGGAGTATGTCAAGGGTTAGTCCAATGCCATCAATTCAGGGGGTTAATCCGTCGGTAGGGTTTAGGCAGACTTGCGCTGGGTGGAAGCGATCGCACCCCCCACCACCGCTAAACCCAACAGCAACGAAGGTTCCGGAACCGATTCCGATTCCGCCGGAACCGCTTGGGCCAAGGTGTAATTCCCCGTGTGAGACACATTATCCAGGGGATCAACCACACCGGATTGCGTGGCAGAGAAGCCAAATTGATAGTAACTATTGCCTTTATAGGACACCTTCACCAACTCGCTGGCTTGGATCGGGCCACCGGCCAAGGCTGCCACCACCGCTAATTCCGTGCTGTTCAAGAATGAAAAGAGTTGCGGCGTTGCGTCGTAGTGACCCGCAAGAACGATATCAAGACCGCCCTCCACATTACTCGCCACAGACTGCACGTTGGGATCACTGAACCGCTCAAAACCACCACTGGTCAAGAAGCGATCGAACAGGCTAGATGTTGTCGGGGCCATTGCTGCGGCTTGAGCCGCTGCCAATTGGGCTAACACCGGGTTACCCGTTTGACCCAACACCGTTTGATAAGCAACGCCACTCACGGCCTGAGCAATACCATCATCCGTGATGCCGTAGGCCGCAAAGGCTGCATCAAACCAGATATTGGCTAAATCATCATTGCCGTAACTCGTGGTGGCATTCCCCACGCCAAACCAGTCCGCAGCGGTGAGGCTGCTGATCACCACATCAAATCCATCCACTTCACCCGTCAGGGTAATGGCATTGTTGAAGTCGGCGGTGTTGGGGGTGTTGGTGTTGCCGCCCAGTTCCACATTACCTAAGCCATCGAGGGACGTTTGCCAGTTGGTGGCGGTATTGGCGACTTTGAAGGTTTCATTCCCAGTGACACCGTAGGTGAGGTGAGTCCCACTGACGCTCGCGCCGGTGAGGGTTCCCGCTAAGGCGGGGGGGGTGGCGAATGTGCCTAAACCTAAGGCTAAAGATGCACCGAAGAGAAGAGATTGAACTGCGTTTTTCATGACTACCATAACCCCAATAAACAAAATGTTCCTGTCGCTGTGACTAACCCAAACAAAAACCATACTGGCACAATACTGTATGCCCTATCTACCATCAAACCCTGTTTCTTCAATTTATAGGTGAAGTTTCCGTAAAATTTTGCCTGATTTTTGCATAGTTAATGATGAATTTTGAGTACAGGACGAAAGTTGAAATGTACGACAAAATCTGAAGTTTGAAGGGGGTGGGAGCATCCTGCTCCCTGTTTTGTCTGAATCCCAGCGGTGGTGCGTTACGCTTCGCTAACAGCACCCTACTGTTATGGCACAGCCAAAATGATATTTTATTGTAGGGTGGGTTAGGCGGCTTAAACTCCTGTTATCACTGCAATTCAGCGATCCGCCGTAACCCACCAATTAGCGTGTGCCGTAACACCACGACAATGGCACAGTTAAAATAGTGCTTTATTGTAGGGTGGGTTAGGCAGCTTAAACTCCTGTTATCACTGCAATTCAGCGATCCGCCGTAACCCACCGATTGAGGTATGTCATGCCACTAGGGTTTAGCCCTTGAGCTTGTTGACAAGGAGTTGATTGGTGAGTTTGGGGTCGGCGCGGCCGCTGGTTTGTTTCATGATTTGACCCATGAAGAACCCTTGAATCTTCGTTTTGCCGGCGCGGAATTGTTCGACTTTGTCGGGGTTGGCGGCGATCAATTCATCGATCATCACTTCGATCGCGCTCATGTCGGAAATTTGGGTCATGCCCTTGCTTTCGACGAGCTTCGCCACGGAATCAACGGGGGTGGTGAGCAGTTCCGGGAGAATGTCTTTGGCGATTTTGCCGCTGATTGTGCCTGCGTCGATCAGTTGGAGGAGTTCGGCGAGGGTGGCGGGGGTGAGGGCGATGTCGCTGATGTTGAGTTTTTCGCTGTTGAGGTAGCCCAGGATGTCGCCCATGAGCCAGTTGGCGATTTGTTTCGCGTCGGCTCCGGTGGCGATCGCACTCTCAAAATAGGCCGTCATTTGATGGTCATCGGTGAGCACCCGCACATCGTAGGGCGAGAGTCCCAGATCGGTTTCGTAGCGATCGCGCTTCGCCGCTGGGAGTTCCGGCAACTCCGAGCGCCACTGTTCTAACTGTTCTTTGGATACCTCAATCGGCGGTAAATCCGGCTCCGGAAAATAACGATAATCGCTTGACCCTTCTTTTTTGCGCATACTGATCGTGCGTTGGCTGCCCTCTTCCCAAAGGCGCGTTTCTTGATAGAGGGGTTCCCCAGCTTCGAGGGCCTTGGTCTGCCGTTCGATCTCGTAGTCGATCGCCTTTTGGATCGCACTAAACGAGTTCATATTTTTAATCTCAATCTTCGTGCCGAATTCTTTTTGACCCACGGGACGAATCGAAATATTCACATCACAACGCAAGGACCCTTCTTGCATATTGCCGTCACTGATCCCCAAATACCGCACAATCCGCCGCAATTCTTGGCCATATTCCGCCGCTTCGGCCCCGGTGCGAATATCCGGCTCGGAGACGATTTCAAGGAGGGGAACCCCGGCCCGGTTAAAATCCACCAGGGAATGGGTGGAACCGGAGAGGCGATCGCTCCCCGCATGGACTAACTTGCCCGCATCTTCTTCCATGTGGAGGCGCGTAATCCCGATTTTTTTGCGGGTCGCCTCTTTTGTGACGGGATCGACGAGTTCAATGTCTAACCAACCCTGTTCAGCAATGGGCAGGTCGTATTGAGAAATTTGGTAATTTTTGGGTAAATCTGGGTAAAAATATTGCTTACGATCAAATTTGCTGTAGGGGGCAATTTGACAATTGAGCGCCAAGCCCGTTTTAACAGCGGATTCCAACACTTTTTCATTGAGTACCGGCAAAACGCCCGGATACCCTAAGCAAATGGGCGAGATGTTCGTGTTCGGCGGCGCACCAAATTCCGTCGAAACCGGGCTAAAAATTTTGGTTTTGGTGTTGAGTTGACAATGGGTTTCTAGGCCGATAACGGCTTCGTAGGTCGTTGAGGTCGCTGTTGCTGGCATAACAATAAAACTTCGTTGGCTTCAAAAAAATGTGTTGGCTTCCGCGTCGTGCTCTTATTTTAGCCCCTCTGTTCCCTGCAATTGTCCTGTATTGGCTGATTCTCCGCTGATGAAACGTCCCCAATTAATTCCCCTTGAGCCCACCGTTGGCCCCTCAGAAGCGTTGATCGTGATGGGGGGAGGCTGTGGCCATGCGCCGGGGGGCATGGGTGGCGAGGCTTGGCGATCGCTGATCCGTGACCTAGGCTGGGCAGGGGCAATCTATCAATTGCAGTGGGATGAGGAGTTGAATCTGACCCTCGGAACGCTGACGCAGCAGGAACCCGAAGCCGCGATCGCCCATTGGAACCGCTGCCGTAACCAATTCAAGCGCATCGGCAAGAGCTTTTTACCGAAACTGATTTGGGAGTTAAATGTGGCTACTGTGTCTTTCTGGGCGATCGCCCACGGCACACAGGTGGCCTACTATGGGCTGCGGGACTGGTCGGAGGCGGATATTCACCTGCGGGATGCGGTGCTGTTGGCGGGGACGGTGCGGCGCGATCGCGGTAAAGACTGGGGGCGGGTGGCGAATAATCTTGAGGGCACATTGTTCAACTTCTACAACACCGAAGACCTGATGCTGAAGCGGTTTAGTCAGCTTTTAGACTGGAAACGCAGCCCCTGCGGGATTAAGCCGATCCGCGAAGAGCGCGATCGCCTCCTCAATATTGACGCAACCCCCCGGATGACCACCGCCCACTACACCCCCGACAACTGCCGCGCCATCCTCACCCACACCCTCAAACCCCATTGGCGATCGCAAGAACGCTAGGGCTTATTTTTCCGACAGTCCTAAGGCCGCTTTAAACAGCGATTGCACATAGGCCTGGGCATCCCCCAAGCGATGGACTAACGGATGTTGCGCCTGCATGAACACCCGCGCACAGTTGCGCCCCGGCATTCCCGAAATCGATCCCCCCGGATGGGTTCCCGCTCCCGTCAGATACAGCCCCTCGATGGGGGTTTTATAGTCGGCGATTTCCGGCAAGGGTCGGAAAAAGATCATCTGATCCAAGGTCATGTCCATGTGATAACAGTTGCCCTTGTAAGATCCCAATCGCTGGGCTAGTTCCGCCGGACTTTCCACCCGTCGCGCCATGATTGAGCGTTTCACATTGGGGGCATAGGTGGCCAGTTTGTCGATGACGCGATCAGCCACTTGTTCCTTCACCGCATCCGTCCAGCCCGTGCCATCCAGCCCCGTCCCCTCTGCGCCTTTGATTTGGTACGGCGCGAAAAATTCAATCCAGAGGGTGTGTTTACCCTCCGGAGCCATGGAGGGATCTAGAATCGTCGGACAAACCGCGTACATAGAAGGGTCGCGATCGGGGATTTCGCCAAAGGTACAGAGGGCGTGGGCTTTTTCCACATGATCCACGGAATCGGCGATCAACACTGACCCCACTAAATATTCATCGCTGTGGTTGTAGGCTTCAAAGCGGGGCGCTTCGGAGAGGGCACAATCAATTTTCAGGATCGTTTCGTTGTTGTTGACGATGCGGCGATCGAGGCGATCGCGCAACTTCGGATCAGCCGCGCCAATCTCATCCGGGGCCACCAAATTCAAAAACAGCCGCCGCGCATCGATGTTAGAAATCACCCCCTTAATCGCCCGGAACTCGCTACCGTTGGCCACTTCCACCCCTATGACGCGCCCATCGTCAATCAGCAGCCGTTTAACGGCCTGTTCTGTGAGGATTTTCCCCCCTTTGGCCGTGACGAGGTTGACGAGGGCCTGGGTTAACGCTCCCGTACCGCCTTTGGGGCGAGACATCCCCGGATGGTGGCGCATGGCCATCATCATCGCGCCGACGGCGATGCCTTTTTGAGAGGGCGGCGCACCGATTTCGGCGGCGAGGCGGGCCAGGGGGGCTTTGATCGTTTCGCTGTCAAACCATTCCTCAAGTAACTCGGTGGGGGAGGTGATCATGTTGCGCACGAAGTCGAGCACCTTGTTGCGCGATCCCAACACCGAGAGGAGGTCTTTTAAATTTTCCAGGCCGTAGTTACCGAGAATATCAAGAATTGCCATCGGGGGCGCGTTGAACAGGGGCGCGATCGCACCCCCCAACTGCTGCCAATAGCTGGCGAATTCCGCATATTTGACCGCATCCCGCTCGCTATAGTGGGCAATCCCCGCGCAGGTTTTTTCAATCGATTTATGGGCTAAAAATTGGGAGCCATCGGGCAGCGGGCAATAGACCACCGGATCACAGGGCAAATATTCTAGGCCATACTTCCCCAGTTCCAACTCCTCCACCACCGGGCCGAGGTGGATAAACTCATGGTCAATGGCGCAAAGATTAAATTTAAAGCCCGGCGCATCAACGGGCATGGCTTCTTCGGTGGTGGCAGCACCGCCGGGGACGGGGCGTTTTTCGAGAAGGAGCACGCTATACCCAGCTTTCAGGAGGTAGGCGGCACAGACAAGGCCGTTATGTCCTGCCCCAATAACAATGACATCGTAGGTTTCCATGATGATTTAACTGGCACAACGAGAGGGAGAGGAATGGGACGTGCGATCGCCGTTTCTGAATCACCGGTCATCAACCCAGGGATCGAACCCCGCTGTTATCCCGTCAAATTGGTTCAAAAACAAAACCCTGCACGACCAAGCCAGTGGTGTAGGCTTAAGATTCACTGCCGAATTCAAAACGAAGAATTAATCTCCCTCAATTCAGGCGAACTCGCTTACTTGGAGTCTAGTCCAAAGCGGTTCTTCTCGCTATACTGGCAACGTTCACCCTTGCCAAGTCACATCTTGCGTTTTAATTTACACCCTATGAATCCAGCAATTAAAGTGGTTGAGCCGTCCGGCATCTTAGATGGCACGAAGGCGAATGAATTTCGCCAAGAAATTAGTGATCATGTGTCCAATGGGGTACAAATGATCTTGATCGACTTTAAGGATGTCACCTTCATGGATAGCTCAGGGTTAGGTGCGTTGGTGCTTGCCCTCAAAACCGTGCGAGCCGCCAAAACTCAGATGTGTCTTTGTTCGATCAATGAACAGATCAGAATGTTGTTTGAGTTGACAAGCATGGATCGGGTCTTTGATATTTACGACACCCGCGATGACTTTGAAGCCAAAATCAACGCACCGCAATAGCGTGTCGCCCTCCAGCGTGAGCTAATGGGCAAAGTTAATTTCGAGCAACGATAAATCATCATCAAACGCCAGATTTTGGTTGATCACCTTCATCTGCGCAATAATTTGGTCGAGGTTGCGATCGGGGCTTAAACGATAGTCCTGTAACTGGCGGGTGAAGCGGTCTAAGCCCCACAGTTCCCCACCGGGCTGGGGTAGTTCATAAATACCATCACTAAACAAATAGAGGCTCGAATTGGGCGCAACTTTGCAGACGGCCTCTTCATAGACCACATTGGGGAACATCCCCACCGGAAAACCAGGGGTTTTCAAGGGTGAGGTGTGGATCGTGCCATTTCGTTGGGGGGAGAGCAGGAGCGCGGGGGGATGCCCCGCACTGGCGTAGGTGAGTTGGCGATTTTTTTGGTTATAGACCCCGTACCAGATTGTGAAGTATTTATCGTTGCGGGCGGTCATTTGAAAAATTTCATTCAAACCGGCGAGGACTTCCCCCGGTTGACGATAGTTGACTTGCTTGAGGGCTTGCGATCGCAGCAAATTCAGCACCGAAACCGACGGCAACGCCGCCCGCAACCCATGGCCCGACACATCAAGCAAATACATCACCGCATACTGATCATCAAGCCAATAATAATCAAAACTATCCCCCCCCAACTGACTCGACGGAATAAACCGCATATCCACCACCAACGGCGGCAACGGTGACGGCTCCGGCAACAACGAACAGACATAATCCGCCGCCTCGGCCAATTCCGTCTCTAATAACTGCTTCTGCCGTTGCAAATCATTATTAAGCTGATAGAGCCGCAGCCCGGAGCGAATCCGCGCCTCCAACTCAAACATCTCAATCGGCTTACAGAGAAAATCATCCGCCCCCGCATCCAACCCCTCTACCCGATCCTCCACAGACCCCTTCGAGGTGAGCAAAATAAAAAACGTCGTAGCCAACTCCGGCAACGACTTGACATGACGGCACACATCCAAGCCGTTCATCTTCGGCATCACCCAGTCACAAATCACCATCGCCGGGTGTAATGCCTGCACCTGTGCCAATCCATCCGCCCCATTACTCGCCACCGTCACCTCATAGCCACGACTTGCCAGCGTCCGCTTTAACAGCATCTGAATCGCCGGGTCATCGTCAATAATTACAATATTCTCCATAGCAGAGCCATTATTCTGAGTCATCGGGAACGCGGGGAATAATAATTCGCGGCTTCATTTAGATTGTAGGATTTTGCTTGGATAGATGGCGTAACCCATTCTACGGTGATACTTCAAGATTGCTTTCCACTTCACGTTAAACTATGGGAGAGTTTTTCTGGGTACAAACGAAGTCTAATCTGAAATCCGAGCCCATGACCCCACCCATTAGCCCTGATTTCCAGGCAGGGAGCCCAACGCTCTCGCCTTCTTAGGAGCGGTTGGGTGAGGGGGGGTGAAGGGGGACTACAGCGGATTGGGGATCAATTGTCCAATGGGGTGGCATATCATCCCACCATCCTAGGTTAATTGACATCCTCTCCAGCCGAAAGGTATGGGAATTCCCAGCCTAGCGAGCCTTAGAGCTAACTTCCTGACGAGTCAACAGCTCATCGAAAAGTTGGCTTGGCATGGCGAGGCTTGTAACCTAGTGGTTTTGGTCAGCAATTTTGAACAGGAGTTTTCCGATTGGACGTTCTGCATCAAAGCACGCTCACGACTCAAACTCGATTAAAGCAGCTTGACCCTGTTTTGGCCTGGTTTAATGCGAGTTATAGTCCTGAAATTGACTCCAAAACTTGGATTCAGTGTGAGTTGGCTTTAGCGGAGGGCTTCACCAACGCTGTTCGCCATGCCCATGAGGGGTTAGCCACGATGACACCCATTGAGCTAGAGGTGCTACGTTATGGCGATCGCATCGAAATTCGCATTTGGGATCACGGCCCCCCCTTTGATCTCGAAGCCTGTTTAAATAAGGTGAATGCCCAAGCCGGTAACAGCAGCGGCGGCGGCGGACGAGGCATCGCGATTTTGCAGAAAATTGCCGATCACCTCAGTTACCAGCGCACCGAGCACCAGCAAAACTGTCTCTTAATTGTGAAACATTATCGCCGTTCATCCGGATAAGAGGAGGTGCAGCCGACCAAACCAGCCCCTTATGTATCATTAAAATGTTTTATTTCTATGAATCCTCTTATTTCCACGGCTGCCCTGGGCGATCGCAGGGCTGATCCGAATTTCGTTGTGATCGACTGCCGTTTTCAGTTAGCCGATCCCCAGTGGGGACGGACTCAATACCAGCAGTCTCATCTTCCCGGTGCGTATTATCTTGACCTCAATACCGATCTTTCCGCCCCTGTGGCATCCCATGGCGGTCGCCATCCCCTCCCCGATCCCACCGTTCTCGGAGAAAAATTAGCGGCGATGGGGATCATCTGGGGCAAAACCGCTGTGGTGGCCTACGACGATGCCTACTGTGCCTTTGCGGCGCGGCTGTGGTGGCTGTTGCGGTACTACGGCCATGGGGCGGTGATGGTTTTGGATGGGGGATGGCCCGCCTGGGTGGCGGAGCAGCGTCCTGTCACGGCGGCGACCCCTGAACCGCGATCGGGGCATTTTGTCCCGCAGGTACAGCCGGATTGGTGTATAGAGCGGGAACAGGTGCGCCAGGGTCAGGTCAGCGGCATGTTAACCCTTGTGGATTCACGGGATGCCGATCGCTACCGAGGCGATCGCGAACCCATTGACCCGATCGCCGGCCATATTCCAGGGGCGGTGAATCGACCCTGGCGCGAGGCGACGACGGCAGCGGGGTATTGGCGATCGCCCTCGGAACAGCGCCAACGGTGGGACGGGATTGACCTAGATGGCGCTGTGGCGATGTATTGCGGTTCGGGCGTGACGGCCTGCGTGAATTTGCTCTCGTTGGCGATCGCAGACCTCCCCCCGGCTAAACTCTATCCTGGCGGCTGGAGTGACTGGTGCTCATTTTTGTAAGGTGCGATTTTGTAAGGTGCGATTTTGTAAGGTGCGATCGCCCCTCCCCTCAAATTTACTCACGGGGCTAGAGCGTTGTGGGATACTTTTAGAACGTTGTCATCATCCAACGTCCAAGGCTGCGATGGGATCTGACCAGCCTGGGTTGAGACGGACTGAGCCGATAAGGATGACCCCTCAGCCCTGACAATCCCGATCATCTGAATCTATCTCTGACTATATCTAGATTATTTATTGGATTTTTTCTAAATTAATTAGGTTGTTCTTTTATGTTTTTTCCGCAAAATCGTTTATCTATTTTTGTTGACGGGAATAATATGTTCTATGCTCAACAAAAAAATGGTTGGTTCTTTGATCCCCGTCGGGTTTTAGAATATTTCAAAAGTGAACCCACCGTAATGCTCGTCAATGCCTTTTGGTATACCGGCTTAAAAGATCCCCAAGATCAGCGCGGTTTCCGAGATGCGCTGATCAGCCTTGGCTATACGGTGCGCACGAAAATCCTCAAGGAATATTATGATGATTCGTCGGGGCGTTATTCCCAAAAAGCGAATTTAGATATTGAAATTGTGGTGGATATGTTTAACACCTGTGAGCAATATAATCGCGTTGTTTTGTTTAGTGGCGATGGCGATTTTGAACGGGCGATTGAACTGTTGCGATCGAAAAATACTCATATTACAGTGGTCTCTACTGAGGGCATGATTGCACGGGAATTACGCAACGCCACCGATTGCTATATCGACCTCAATGAAGTGCGCGACCACATCGAAAAAATCGACTATTAACACCAAACCTGGGGCTATAGCGATCCTCAATCCATTGGAGATCTTATCTCCTCATCAACAAGGGGCTTAAGCCCCTTGCCTGTTCATGAATCAAATAGGATTGCTATAGGCGGAAAATCCGTGGTAATCCCCCTTAAAACCCCTCACCCAACCCTCTCCCCCAGGAGAGGGCTTATCCATAAATCGATTTCAAGTGCCAAAATTCTCGTGATCCCCCCCAGCCCCCCTTAAAAAGGGGGGAGCCGCTCAAAGTAGCTCTCAGTCGGGGATTTCAATCCCCGCCTCAAAGCGAAAACCCGTTTAAACGGGTTCCAGAGTGGGCAACGGGGGGCGGGAGGGCGATCGCATCTAGGCCGGTTGCCAGACGCGGATCGTGTCGTCGCTGCTGCCACTTACCAACCAGAGGGGGCTAGAGCCGTTGCCTTGGCGGGCTTGGCCGAAGGCGAGGGAGGACACCGCCGCAGAATGGCCGGTTAAGGTGTCGATCGGCGTGCCGCTGCCCAAATCCCACAAGATGATGCGGCGATCCCAGCTTCCACTGGCCAAGATGCGACCATTAGGACTGAGGGCGATCGCTAACACCGCATCACGATGACTCGACAGGGTCGCCACCTCGCGCCCATCACTCACCTGCCACACCTTAATTAGCGTGTCATCACTGCCGCTGATTACATAGGCCCCATCGGGACTAAAGACCAGATCATTAATAGTGCCGTGGTGGCCAACGAGGGTGCGGAGATTTTCCCCCGTGGCCAAGTCCCAGAGTTTAATCGTCTTGTCGTCGCTGCTGCTGGCCAACAGGTTCCCTTTGGGACTCATCGCCACGGACTTCACCCCGGTGAACCATTCCGAATGACCCGTCAGGGTGCGTGTCAGTTGACCCGTGGAAAGATTCCAAATGCGCACGGTTTTGTCATCGCTGCCGCTGATCAGGGTTTGACCATCGGGGCTAAAGCGGATGGATTTCACCGTCCCGGCGTGACCATTGAGGACATGGGTGGCGCGACCGGGGGACAGGGGCCAGAGTTTGATCGTCTTGTCATCGCCGCCGCTGGCCAGCAGTTGACCATCGGGACTAATGGCGACGGTTTTCACTTGGGCAACCCCGCTTGACCCATTGGGCTGGCCAATGGTGCGGAGGACTTGGCCGGTGGAGAGGTTCCAGAGTTTGATCGTGTGATCATCGCTGCCGCTGGCGAAGGTTTGGCCGTGGCGACTGATGGCGATCGCATTCACACCGCTGCTGTGGGCATCGAGGATATAGGCGCATTGCCAATGGTGTTGCTCGCTGTGCTGACCATTACGGGCGATCAGGAGGGGGGCGGGAGCCGGTTCAATGGCGAGGCTACCGGAGTCGGAGTCGGGGGGAACGGTGGCTTGCAGGCGGGCGATCGCTGTGCGCAGGTCTTGGAGTTGTTGATCGGTGTCTGGGTTGATCTGTTGAACCTGGGTTTTGAGGCTGTCTAGATCGTGACGGACGGGATCAAGCTGGTCTTGGATCGCCCGGTCAATTTTTTCGTCAAGCTGGGCGGTGAGGGTGGCTTGGTAGTCGGCGGCGATCTGCTGTACCTGTGTTGAATCGAGGCTTGTGGTGTCTGGCAGGGCGTTGAACCGTGCTTGTAGATCAGCGATCGCCCCTTGAATCTCCGTTAATTGGGTTTCCGTCGCCGGATTCACCTGCCCCGCCAGCAATTCCAATTCTGCCAAATGTTCCCGAATTCGATTGAAAAACTGTTCAATCTGATCCACTGCGGATTCTTTGGTTTGCAATTGATTTTCTTTGAATTCCCGTAGTTGTTGTTGGGTGCGGGTGTCTAATTGTTGGGTCTGGGTTTTCAATTGTTCGAGGCTATTTTTGAGAGGATTGATCGTTTTTTGCAGTTGAGCGATCGCCTCTTTACCCTGCTGTGAATGATCTTGAGTGACTGTTTGAATCGTGGTCGTGGCCTGCTCTAGTTCACTGAGGCGTTCTTCGATCGGATCAATAATTTGGTGGAGATGCGTTAAGCCCGACAGTTGTTGTTGCTGTCCGAGTTGATTAATCCGGTTCCGGTTATCCATATTAAGACCCACCGTAATCGTCAACGGCACCGCCGCATACACAACTTGTTGGGTGGCCGCCGCTGCGATCGTTCCCACCACAGAACCTGCTAAAAAAACATATTCTGTAATCTCAAGCCAATAGCGTCGGGTCATAACGGTTGGGGCTGTGCAATAGGGGTCATGATTTTAATATCACGATTGTACCCAGTTTAGGGATCTTGCAACGGGGGATGATCGGGATGGGGGCGAATCTGTAACGGGTTGGAGGGCGATCGCTCTTCAAAGACAGCGCGATCGCCCTCTAAAAAATAGGTCACCATCGACCCTTTCCCCTTCACCTCAATCGGGCCACGAGGCACACAGTCAAAACGCGACTTGATCAACTCATAGGTCACCGGCGACAGTTGAATGCGTCCCGTTTCCCCTTGGGACTCCATCCGCGAGGCCAAATTCACCGTATCGCCCCACAGATCATAGGTAAACTTTTTCATCCCAATCACCCCCGCCACCACCGACCCCGAATGTATCCCGATCCGCAGGTTGAGGGTTTCCCCCGTGCGGGCATTAAATGCGTTCAGCACCGTGAGCATATCTAAGGCCATGGCGGCCACCGCCTCCCCATGGTAGGGGTTCGGTTCCGGCAATCCCCCCACCACCATGTAGGCATCGCCAATGGTTTTAATTTTTTCGAGTTGATGGCGATCGCTCAACTGATCAAACTCCGAAAAAATCTCATTGAGCATCTCCACTAACCGCTTCGGCGGCATCCGTTCGGCGATCTGGGTAAAATTCACCAAATCCGCAAACAACACCGTCACCTGCTCATAATGTTCCGCGATCACGCTTTCCCCCACCTTGAGCCGTTTCGCGATCGCCTGGGGCAATGTGTTGAGCAGCAACCGTTCCGATCGCGCCTGTTCGATCTCCAACTCCTGTAAACTTTTCCGCACCGACATTTCCGCCAATTCCAACTGCATCACCTTTTCTTCCCACCCCGCATAGAGGTCTTGCAACCGTTCCGTCATTTGGTTAAACGCTTGCGCCAACACCCCCACCTCATCATTGGTCATCACCGGAGCCATTTGCCGAAAATCCCCATTCGCCACCCGAATCGCCGCCTCTTTAATCGCTAAAATTGGCCGGGTAATCTGCAAGCTAAACCACGACACCCCGGCCATCACCAACAACACCGACCCCGACCCGACGATAAAAATCCCCCAGGCCAACTGTCGCGCCGGGCGAAAGGCTTCCGCTTGGGTAATTTCCACTAGCAGCGCCACCTGCAATTCATCCACCCAGCGCGAATAGCCAATCACCGGCACACCGGCATAGTCCAAATAGAGACCGCCGCCGTCCTGTTGGTTAATCGCTTTATCAATTCCCTCGGAATGCACCCCTCTGGGATAGTCCTCTTTCCCAAAGCGATCGCCGGACACAAACGCATTGTAAGCATCCACCAAGTAGCTCGTTCCACTTTGCCCCAAGCCCACCCGCTCCGTCACAATCCGATCCATTTGCTCTAAATTGAGATGCACCGCCAGCACCGCCACCACTTGCCCCCGCGCATCACCGAGGGGCGTGGAAATCGTGATCGTGGGGCGATTGGTCACCGGCGACGGATAGACGCTTTGGACGTAGGTGTTCCGCAGCCCTTCGGTGAAATAGCTGTCTTTAACGCGATATTCTCCTTCATGCTCTGGATTGGTGGAGAGGACGACGCGCCCGCCCTTTTGGTCGAGAATCATGATCTCCGCGAGTTCTGGGCGACTGGCGAGGGTGGAGGTGAGGAGGCGTTTGGTTTCAATGTAGGCGGAGTCGAGGGCGGCCCGATCGCCCGCTGTGGGGTTTTGCAACAGGGCCGGAAGGCGATCGCGCACTTCATTGAGTTGGGCGATCGCCGTCGTGGCTTCCTGCTGATTTTCAATCCACAGGGCGATCGCATCAGCCTTGAGGAATGCTGACACCCGCAACCGATCAAATACCAACCGGGTGATCAGTACCCGTGCTCCCAAAAAAGTCAACACCCCAACACTAATCACCGTCAGGAGGGACAGGAGCGAAAAATAACTGACCAAGCGAATCCGCAGGCTTTTTGACCAAAATTGCACGGTCAATCTAGGAGGCGACGAGCCGTAAATTATGCTTTATTCTAGCCTTTGTTTTGAGTGCATCCCAGTTATGCAATCCCTCACCCAACCCTCTCCCTCAGGCTACTGCTTATACATAACGTTCAAATGTTGGCCTCGTCTGCGTTTGATCCCCCTAAATCCCCCTTAAAAAGGGGGACTTTTTTGCGTTCCCCCCTTTTTATGGGGGGCTAGGGGGGATCGAGAGAAGGTGAACATCGTTAAGAGCAGTTTGTGTATAAGCAGTAGCTCCCTCAGGAGAGGGCTTTTGGCTCCTTTCTCCTGCGGGAGAAGGGCTGGGGATGAGGGTGCTCCCTGGCGAGCCA
>NZ_JAQMTY010000116.1 GCF_028330765.1 Spirulina subsalsa CS-330
AACACTAGGCAAGTGTCAATGTTGGAATGAAAGGACTTGAACTCCTTGGAATTAGTCCGTCCAAGCTACTGGTGGAGAATCAGAAAGTTACGGCTAAATCTGAATTAACAGATTTGAGAAATCAGGATAAATCAATGGCGTGAGTCGTTGAGCCTAGCAACCCTCTGCAACTCTCGTTGTTTGAGTGGATAAATGGTCAGGTAACTGGCTGTTCAGAATCTCCCACTCTAGCCCGTAGGGTTTAGTGGGGGAGTATGTCAACAACGATGCCTGGATTGTGGGGCGGCGATCGCCTACGAAGAATATGTGCCGTTTCAGAAGGAAGATACTTGGTCTCAAACGACGCTCACCCCGTTGCGCAACCCCCAGGGGGAGATCTATCGCCTGGTGGGGAATGCGTTGGATATTACGGAGCGAAAACAGGGGGATTTGGCGCGTCAGCGGTTGGTGGGGATTTTGGAGGCATCGCCGATCTGTGTGTTTATGACGGATGTGCAGGGGCATTGTCTCTATACGAACGATCGCTGGCAAGCGATCGCCGGTCTCAGTGCGGATGAAGCGTTGGGGTTGGGCTGGGCGGGGGCGCTCCATCCGGAGGATCGCGATCGCGCCTTCCAACTTTGGCATGAAGCCGCCCAAAATCAGAGTGCATTCCGCACCGAATGCCGGTTTCAGCGTCCGGATGGGTCGGTGTCGTGGGTGATTAGCCAAGCGGTTCCCCTTCCGAATCAGGATGGCTATGTGGGGACAATTACGGATATTAGCGATCGCAAAAAAGACGAAGCCTTACTCCATCAAAAAACAAAAACCCTCCGCGACACGATCAAAACCCTCAAACAGACCCAAAGCCAACTGGTACAAACGGAAAAAATGTCCAGCTTGGGTCAATTGGTGGCCGGAGTTGCCCATGAAATCAACAATCCGGTGAACTTCATCTACGGGAATCTAATTCATATTGATGAATACGTCCAAGACTTAACCACAGTGGTTACCACCTATCAGGAACATTACCCCAATCCTGCGCCTGATTTAGCGGACTTAATCGAAGAAAAAGAGGTAGATTTCCTCCTCGAAGACTTGCCGAGCCTGATCGATTCGATGAAGGTGGGATCACAGCGCATTCGTGAAATCGTCAATTCTTTGCGCAGTTTCTCACGTTTGGATGAAGCCGACTATAAAGATGTGAATCTCCATGAGGGCATTGATAGCACCTTGATGATTTTGCAAAATCGTCTCAAGGCAACGCCGAAGCATCCGGAAATCATCATCAACAAACACTATGGTGATCTGCCTTTAATCGAATGTTATTCAGGGCAATTGAATCAGGTGTTTATGAATATTTTGGTGAATGCCCTTGATGCGCTTGAAGAACGCAATCAAACTCGCAGCTATCAAGACATCAAAGCAGATCCGAGTCAGATTACGATCGCAACAAAACTCGTACAACAGGGAGATGAGCAACAGGTTGAAATCACATTTCAAGATAATGCCTTAGGAATTCCTAAAGAGATTCAATCCAAAATTTTTGATCCCTTTTTCACCACCAAAGCGATCGGCCAAGGCACGGGGTTAGGGATGTCGATTAGCTATCAAATCATCACGGAAAAACATCACGGATCGATTCGTTGTCAATCCAAACCCGGTGAGGGCACGACGTTTATCATCACCATTCCAGTCCAGCAGCATGCAGCGGCACAATCGTCTGCCGAGCAGGTGAATCGCCCCGCGTCTTAATGGGACTGCACCACGCGCCCGTCTTTCATCCAGATCGTGCGGTGGGCGTGTTGGGCGACATCGGCTTCGTGGGTGACGGTGATGATCGTGATGCCGCTGGCGTTGAGTTCGGCGAAAAGGTCGAGGACTTCTTGGGTGGTGTGGGAATCGAGGGCTCCGGTGGGTTCGTCGGCGAGGATGATCACGGGTTCGTTGACGATCGCACGGGCGATCGCGACGCGCTGCTGTTGACCGCCGGAGAGTTGATTGGGTTTGTTGGTGAGGCGATTGGCGAGGCCGACACGGGTGAGGGCGGCTACGGCGCGATCGCGCCGCTCCGTGACGGGGACACCGGCATAGATCATCGGTAGCATCACGTTTTCGACGGCGTTGGCGTGGGGCAGGAGGTGGAACTGTTGAAAGACAAAGCCAATTTTCCGGTTACGCACATCGGCTAAGTCTGCATCGCCGAGGGTGGCGACATTGATGCCGTCGAGTTCATAGATGCCGTCAGTGGGGCGATCGAGGCAGCCGATCATGTTCATCAGGGTTGATTTACCCGACCCCGAAGGCCCCATAATCGCGCAGTAGTCATGGACATTGACCACAAATTCCACCCCATCCAGGGCGCGAACTTCAGCGTTACCGCTGCCGTAAACTTTCGTAATGCCCGCCATCCGCACGGCTACAGGCGTTTTTGTGAGTTGAGGGGAAACGTCGGAGGGATGAATCAGTTTAGACATGAAAAGAACGATCGACAATGGGGATAGTTCGCCCGTTGGCTGTGCTTTCCATTATGTCCTACTCCTGACTGTGAACACCCCCAAAATAGAGAGGGAGGCGATCGCGATGGTAGCTAGCGCGATGAGTAGCTAGCGCGATGAGTAGCTAGCGCGATCGCACCCAATGGGGCGGGCTTGATGATGATCAAGCTAAACTGAGTTTATATTGTGTCGGCAATGCCTAGCCCCTGCCGTAGCGTCCTCAATCTTTAGGCTGAAGCGTATGACCTCTGTCCTCACTCCAACGTTAACGCTCGAAGAATTCCTAACTTTACCTGAGCTGGAGCAATCCCCTGCCTGGGAATACATGGCGGGTGATGTAATTCAGAAGCCTATGCCTAAATTTCGACATTCTGTTTTACAGAAACGATTGTTAGCTGAAATCGATGATCCCCAAGGCAATTACCTGACGTTACCTGAGCTTCGTTGTACGTTTGGTGGCCGTTCAATTGTGCCTGATGTTGTCGTCGTTGCTTTGAATCGGGTGCAGCTTAATGAATTGGGCGAGCCAGAAGATCACTTTACAACTCCACCGGACTGGGCGATTGAAATTTTATCGCCTGACCAAAGCACGAATCGAGTGATTGATAATCTTTTGCATTGTCTACAGCACGGGTCGCAATTGGGTTGGTTGGTTGATCCCAATGACTATTCTGTGCTGGTCTTAACTCCACAACAAAAGATTCAGGTTTGTCGCGGTGAACAACACCTACAAGTTTTACCAGATATGGAGATGCAACTGACAGCGCAGGACGTTTTTAGCTGGTTAAAATTAGACAAAAAAAAATGAACGAGCGATAGGGGTGGGCTGGATGGAAAATTCGGGGGGTAGATCAGTTTAGTTTTGTCATGGAAAAAAAGGGTAGACAATAGGGACAGTTCTCGCCCGTTGGCTGTGCTTTCTATTATGTCCTACTGCTTGAATCCTGACTGTGACCACCCCCAAAACAGCGAGGGTGGCGATCGCGCCCAAGTCTGTCGCAGTTGCGGTCAGGCGATCCTGCTCAAACAACGCTATCGCCCGATCCGTACCCTCGGCCAGGGCGGGTTTGGGCGTACCTTTATCGGGGTGGATCTCGATTTGCCCAAATCCCCCCGCTGCGTGATTAAACAGTTATTTTTCCAAACCACGAGCGCGGCACTCCAGGCGAAAGCGATCGCCCTCTTTGAACAAGAAGCCCTCCAACTCAGTCAACTGGGGAGCCATCCCCAAATCCCCACCCTGGCAGCGTATTTCAAAGAACGCGATCAACTCTATCTGGTGCAGGAATGGGTGAATGGTCAATCGCTCAACCCTTCGGTGTGGTCGCAACATCCCAGCCTGGAACCCCGGATCTGGCAACTGCTGCGGGATTTGCTCCCCGTGCTGCAATTCATTCACGATCGCAACGTCATCCATCGCGACATCAAACCCGACAACATTCTGCAACGGCGGGCCGATGGCAAATTTATCCTGATTGATTTTGGCATTGCCCGCACCCTCACCGAAACCGCGATGATGGGCGGCGCAACGGTGATCGGCACACCGGGCTTCATGGCTCCCGAACAGATGCGCGGTAAAGTCCTCCCGGCCAGCGATCTCTACAGTTTGGGGGTCACCTGTTTGAACTTAATCACCGGATTGCATCCCGATCAACTGTTTGATGTGGTCAATGAACGCTGGCAGTGGCGCGATCGCCTCCCCCCCGGTCAAACCCTCAGCCCCGCCCTCATCGGTATCCTCAACCAACTCGTCGCCCCCTCCCTGCGGCACCGAGTCCAATCTGCCACCGCTCTCCTCCGTGACATTGGTGGCCCCACCGCGCCCCCCATCCTCTCAGACTCCACCCCAAACCCTGACCTCAACACCCCCACCCTCTTCACCCGAACCCGCGCCCCCGAAGACCTCACCCCCACCACCCAAACCCCGCCCCCGGCTGACCCCCAACCCGTCCGCATCGACTACACCCACCTCAAAACGATGCTGCAAAAACGGCGCTGGGAACAAGCCGACGCTGAAACCTGGGCGATTCTCTGCCGCCTCCTCCACAAACGCGATAACGCCTGTCTGTTCGTGCGGGAAATTGCAGCCCTGCCCTGTGCCGACCTCCAAGCCATTGATTTTCTGTGGGCAAAATACAGCGATCGCCTCTTTGGGTTTAAGGTGCAAAGTCAACTCTTCCTCGCCGCCGAGGGAGACTACCCCACCTTTTGCCAACAGGTGGGCTGGCCCGTGCATCGGGTCACCCGTCACACCTATCTCCAATTCACCCATCGCGCTCCCCAAGGTCATCTCCCCTCCCGACGCTGGGTCGGCGGCACGAAATGGTGGAAACACACCGAACAGCTCACCCAAAAACTCAAAGCCTGTCAGCTTCTTTAAGCACCCCAACCCAAAATTGAGAGCCTCCCCCACACTTCGCTATAGCAATCCTATTTGATTAATGAACAGGCAAGGGGCTTAAGCCCCTTGTTGGCGGGAATTATAAGATTTACGATTGATTGAGGATCGCTATAAGATAAAGCAGAAACTGCAAAAGCCAATCACGACGGTGCGACAACCATGGAATACCAATATTATGAATTTAGAGCGATCGATCGCCCCCTAACAGACGCGGAGAAAAGTTATATTAAAACCTTATCGAGTCGGGTCGAACCCACCAACAGAAAAGCTATTTTTACCTATAGTTATGGAGATTTTCGGGGTGATCCACTGATGGTTTTGGGTCGCTGTTTTGATGCTCTGCTGTACACCGCCAATTGGGGCAGTCATCAGTTAGCCTTTCGCTATCCAAAATCAGCCCTCAATCTTGCCGCATTACAGCCCTATTGTGCCGAGGGAGCGATCGAAGTGGTGACCCAAGCCAATGCGGTGATTGTCAATCTTGAAGTGCATTATGAAGGCGTGAGCTACTGGATTGATGAAGAGAATCATTGGCTAACGCAGTTAATTCCGTTACGCCAAGCCATTCTTAATGGTGATTATCGGGTTTTATATCTGACGTGGTTGGCTGCTTGTGAAAATTCAATTAATTTTGATGGCAGTGATCAAGAACCCCCAGTGCCGCCCAATTTAAAAACCTTAGATCAGCCCTTAAAAACCTTTGTGGATTGGTTACAATTAGATGCTGACTTGATCACTGTAGCCGCCCAAGCTAGCCCCATTCAAACAAAACAAAAACCTCAATATCAAGAATGGATCAGGGCATTGTCTGGGGTGCATCCCAGTTATGCAATGAGTATAAATGCTCAGGAGAGAAGCAAGCTAAAATCGGCATCATGGAATCAGAACCCGAAACACAACCTAATGGATACCCAAACCCAAGCCGAGCTTAAAGCCCACGCCGAAGCTAT
>NZ_JAQMTY010000117.1 GCF_028330765.1 Spirulina subsalsa CS-330
CACAGTCGGCAGCACCACTACAGTCACCTATACGCTCACTGTTAATAATGCGGGAGAAGCAAATGTCACGGGGGCTGCCGTTGTTGATGATGTGCCGGATACGTTGACCAATGTGCAATGGACTTGTACCGCGAGTGCAGGAAGTGCGTGTGGTGCAGCAAGTGGGACGGGGGATTTAAGTACGACGGTTGATCTACCTAAAGATGGGTCAGCAGTCTACACCATTACGGGGGATGTGGCGAGTACGTTTAACGGGACATTAACCAACAGTGCGAGTGTTAGCCCGCCAGCGGGGATTACTGACCCCACACCGAGCAATAACACGGGAAATGTGCCGATTCTTTTACCGGTGAATACTGCTGATTTGGGGATTACAAAAACGGTGAATAAAACCGTGAGTAATAATCAAACCACGGTGGTCTATGAACTCACGGTGACAAATGGGGGGGCGGCGAATGTGACGGGGTTGCGGGTGATTGATGATGTGCCAGATGCGATCGCTAACGTCACGTGGACTTGTGCTGCCACCAATGGAACCTGCAGCGCGGCCAATGGTTCGGGGGATCTGGATACGACGGTGGATCTGTTGAGCGGGGGGAGCGTGGTGTATCGCATTACGGGGACGGTTCCGGCGAATTTTAGTGGTTCTCTGAATAACAATGCGCGGATTGAGCCACCGAATACCATTGTTGACAGCACCCCCAACAACAACACCGCCGTTGCCCCTACCACAGTCACAAGCGCTGATGTTGTCGTGACCAAAGATGTGTCCAACAATGGGCAGCCGGGTCAGTACACTTACCTCCTCACCATCAGGAACAACGGCCCAGATACGGCTGAAAATGTGGTGGTTCAGGATCGACTAGCGACGGGGGCGACGTTCCAAACGGCTTCGGATGGAGGGGCGTTTGATAACACGACCAATCGGGTGAACTGGACGATTGGTAACCTCACCAATGGACAAACGGTGACGCGATCGGTAACGGTCAGCCTGCCCGACGATAACAACACCTATACCAACATTGCGTCTGGGTCGTCGGATACCCCTGATCCGAACTTGGGCAATAATGACGGTTCGAGGAGTGATGCTCAGGTAACGACTACACCCGCTGCCCCTCCTGCTGAACTGGCGATCGCCACCGATGGCCCCACCACCTTTAACCCTGGCGAAACGATTACCTACACCGTCAACCTCAGCAATCCAGACAATGTTGATGCCTTGAATGCAGTGCTGGATAACCCTTCCTTACGCGATGCCGGGTTTACCTTTATCCCTGATCCAAACGGCTGTACAACCTTGCCCTGTAATCTGGGCACGATTCCCGCCAACAGCACCGAAACGATTACCCTCACGTTCAAAGTGCCCGACAATTACGAACTCACCACCCCCCTCACCAATACCGCCGTCGTAGACTACAGCAACGACCCCACCCCGGACACTGACCCCACCGCCACCTCGCCCACCCGCTTGGCCAATGCTGATCTGATCACCACCAAAACAGGGGAGCGGAGTGGCCCACTTGGTGACTATACCTACACCATTCGGACGGAAAACCTCGGCCCCGATACCGCCACCAATGTACAGATTTACGACACCATCCCAGCCGGGGTAACGGTGAAAGAGATCTCTGATGGCGGACGGCAGGAGGGCGATCGCATCCTCTGGGATCTGGCCAGCCTCGCCCCCGGCGCACAAAATGCGATCGTTCGTACCGTGACCCTCACCCTCAGTGATGATGGAACCTACACCAACATCGCCCGCAGCACCTCCGACACCCTCGACACCGACCCCAACAACAACAACGGCAGCAGCGACACCGCCAAAGTTGAAACCATCGTCCCCCTCGAACCCACGGATGTGCAGCTTGATATTCAACCCCCAGCCTCCTTCAAACCGGGCGAAGAGATTACCTTCACCTACACTCTCACCAACAACAGCCCCAGCATTAATGCTGAAGGAGTTGCGTTGGATATTCCCCTGCCGGATGGCTTGGAGTTTGTGAGCACCAGTTGTACCAATGATCTTCCCTGCGACTTTGGCACAGTACCTGCGGGGGAAGTTCGCACCATTACAGTGACCTACCGTGTGCCTGAAGACTTCAGCGCCACCACGATCACCGCCACCGGTAATGTAACCCTCAGCAATCCTGACAGCGTCCCCACCAATAACGTAGCGGAGCAAACAACAGAGCTATTTGTTGGTGAACCCAATTTGCGGCTGGTGAAGCGGATTACGGAGGTGTTGCGCGGTGGGGTGCGCTTGGCGGGGGTGGATTTTGATCAGGTGGTGGATGATCCGAGTGATGAGGATGACACGGTTGACGGGTGGGGTGAATTGCTCGGCGTGGTGACGATTCCTGACTCGATTCAGTTGCAGAGTGGGGATGTGGTGGAATATGCGCTCTATCTGCTGTCGGATGGGACGGCGGCGGTGGAGAATGTGAAACTGTGTGACTTGATCCCCGACAATACGACGTTTTTAACGGATACCTACGGCACGGGGCGGGGGATGGTCTTGGAGTTTGACGGGCAAGAGACGCGCTTAACCAATGGGGCAGATCAGGATCAAGGCCGCTATTTTCCGGCGTTGAATCCGGTGACGGCTCCCTGTAGCAATGGGAATAATCCCAATGGGGCGGTGCGGTTAGAGGGGTTGACCTTGGAGCCGGAGGCGACGGCAACGCTGCGGTTCCGGGTGGTGGTGGATTAGGGAGCGAGGGTTTGCCAAGTGGTGATCATTGCGTCCGTCCAGAGCCAGTCTTGGCTGAGGGCTTGGGCTTGGAAGGCTTGGGGCTGGGCGGTGAGGACTTGGCGTTGGAGGGCGATCGCTTGCCGCTGTAGTTCTTCAGCATTGCGGGCATCGGGTTCGAGGGCGAGGGCATTAAGACCCAAGGCGAGACCGGCGTAGGGGGTTTGTTGGGCGGCGCTGGGGGTGTTGGTTTCGGCTTCGATTAAGGCGATCGCATCGTACCAAGCCTGATTCGCCCGGCCGATCAATCCTTCGCTGTAATAGGCAAAACCGAGGGCGGTGTGATAGCGGCTCTCGTTCGGCGCACCCTTCGCCGCCGTTTCCCAATAGCGCCGTGCATCGCTAATCGCATAGGTGGAGGTGGGGTTGTCTTGGGCGATCGCCTGCCAGGCCAGCCGCCCCCGCAAAAAACTCACCGCCGGATCATCCAACCGCTCCACTGCCACAGCGGCGAGGGCGGATTCCGCCAAGGATAAGGCATTGCGATCGAGCAGTGCCGTCACTGCCTGAAGACCATCTTCAAGGTTGCCCTGGCTAAAGGATTCAATGGCCAAACCCGTGACGCGATCGCTACTCACCGGCTCCAAATTTTGCAAATCTGGCGACGCTTCCACCGCTTCCGGCGTGGGTGATCCCACCTGCTGCGCCACCCAGCCCCCCGTTAACGCGAGGGCGATCGCACCCATCCCCCCCACCACATAGGGCCAGATCGGGCGGGATTTGGGCGGGGTGACCCGGACTTGGAGCTGGGGGGCGATCGGGGGTGGTGGGGGGGCAGGATCGGCGGGAGGTGTCGGGTCTGGCTCCTGGGGGCGATCGCCCTCGTCTAAGGTGGGAAAAATATCTTTAATTAACGTCGCTAACTCCGCATCATCGTGCTCCTCAGCCGCGATCGCCCCAGTTTTCAACCAATCCGGCAAGACATCCTCATCATCGGGCACAGCCAAAGGAATCGTTAACCGACTCTGGAGGCTGGGATTGAGATACAACACCGGCAACGCCCAATACAACTGCGACGACCCATAGGCCGAGAGCAACCCCTGTCGCGCCCGACTGAGGCTGAGATCCAGGGGATAACCTAAACTCAAATTGCGATAGAGCAACCGGGTTAAGGTTAACGCCACTTCATCGGGAATCCGTTCCGCCATCGCCAGCACCGCCGGCACTCCCTGCTGAATCAGGGCTTCAGCGAGGCTTTGCTCTTGCTCGCTGTTAAAAATCGTGTGACCGCTGCGGCAGGAATTAAAAATCGCCAACTGAATGCCATTGTTGACCAACAGCCCCGCCAGATCATCGCCGTCAATCTGTTCAGCGAGGCCAGACATGGGATTAACCAAATACACATCCCCGCCAGAATGGCCAAGGCCGCTATGGCCGGAATAGTGGAAGACGTGATAGTGACCCTGTTCGAGAGTTTGGGTCAGGGTTTCGCGCCCCGGTTGTTGCAGCAGGGTGAGTTCGATCGGGGTGGGATGTTGGTGGGCGAGTTCGGTTTTGAGGTGTTTGACTTCTTGGGCGAGGGTGAGGTTAGCTTGGTCGCTGGGTTGCGCGATCGCCATCAAGACCCGCACCGGTTCAGACTCCGTGAGCGGGTCGCTCCCTTTGAAATCCACCAGGGGGCCGCTGTGGTAACGGGAAAACAGCACCTCTGTCCCCGTAGCCAAGGGACGAAACCGATCCGAACCGCTGGCCGTCGGGGGAGCGTGGAGCACTTCCCACGGGAGGCGCGGCAGGCGATCGCCCTTTAACCCCAGTCGAAACCGCAACATCGCCTCTTGATGATAGGCAATGCTTCGCGCTGCAATCCAACTGTCGTACAAACTGCCCTGGAACAGATGGCGATAAAACTCTTGGCCCAGGGTCAAGAGATCCGGGCGCGGCGTGGCGGATGAGTCCGACTCTACCGGATTGAGGAATTGCACAATGGGATCATCCATTAACTGCCGGGTTACGGCGACCCAGTCCGCTACCGGCCACGAGACTTGTTCTTCGGCCAACGGCACACCCGGCTCCACTTTTTCCGTGCGGATGAGATACCGATCCTCTCCCAGGGGCGTAACTGAGAGTTGAAACTCTAAAATTTTCATAGCGATCGCGGCATGGCGCAGACAAACTCCTGATCAAAACGGTGTCCCAACCCCGATCGCCGCTGCCATCAAAACCGCTGACAAGCCTTAGCCCTGGGGGGGTTGAGCATGGTAGGCCGGGAGACGATACCACGGGACATGGGGATACTCATGATGTTCCCAATGGTAGCCAAAATGATAACAAGCCAACCATGACCAGAATACCGGTAATGGCAGAGTTGTGGAGCGATGTTGATTTTGATGACCGTCGGGCGGGTCGCGGTGGGGTAGATAAATGCCAATGAAAAACAGTTGCATCGAACTAATCACATTGGGCAACACCCACAGCAGTAGCAAATTACTCAAGGGCACATGACCCAGCCAAAACAGGCTATGAAAAAGCAGCGTCATCCCACCCAGCACAATCCAGCGGTGCGGGCCTTGGAGGTAGTCCCAAATGAAGCGGCCATACCAGAGGGCGGGGTTCTGTTGGGCATCGCTGTAGTAGTCGGGGTCGTCGGCGGTGGCGGGGTTGGCGTGGTGTTGGAGGTGCTTTTCGCGCATCACCGGATAAAGAAAGAGGGCGTAGAGAAAGAGAGCGATCGCGCCTACCCCGTCGTTAATGCGTTGATTTTGCGGAAACACTGTGCCATGGATCGCATCGTGGGCGGTGATGAACAGCCCCGTATGGCAAAAGGTGCGGCAAGCGATCGCTAAGAGGATCAATCCCCACGGTAAGGTCGCTAAATCGAGCCGCAGCACACCATACCAACTGCCAAGATACGCGGTAATAATCACTAGGGCGATCGCTAATCCGACCCAGGAATGGGCGGGTGCTGCGGGACGGGAAGATAAAGCGGTCATACCAAATTGAAAGAAGAGAAAAAAATCAACAGACTCACTTAATATAGCGTTACAGTCTCAGGTTTAAACCACAACACCCTTAAATCATTCCAAAAGATCGACACCCCAGTACCCATCCCGATCCCATGGGAATCGTTCCGAGCGATCGCCCCGTTCAATGGATGCAAGGGAATCAAAATCATGAAGTTTCGTAAAACTCCATTGTGTTCTCCTCATCCCCAATGCTACTTTTAGGACATAGAGCACAAGACAAGTTTAAACCCCTTGTTTCCAACCCAAGATTAAAAGAGTTGTGTTCTCCATCTTTTGATCACCCCGCTTTTTCGTTAACATAATAGCAGCTCCAAGAATAGGGTGGCGAACGTTCCAGACCCGTTCCTGCATGAACCCTGGAAACCACAATCCCCACATCCGAAACGGTGAAGTGACTGCTAAAAGCTGAATGAAAAAAAGGGTTATTGCAAACCAAAAGTCATTCATTTTCATCAACCAATTTGCTAACTATTTTCCACGTTTTTTCTTCTAACTCTAGTCATTCGATCGACAACTAAAAACCCATCTAGCATCAGTTGTTTATTTTCTTTTTGATGTCCGCTAGGTGGGTTTTGCACTGTCAATTTTTTCGCATCTTGAACTATAGCAATCAACAAGGGCATTAGGACAGGCAAGGGGCTTAAGCCCCTTGTTCCAGAGTCTCTGAATGGCCTAACCGCTTTGGCTAGTACCATAAGACGCACAAGACACCCATGCCACCCATGCTCTTCACCGCGTGGCATGGGTGTTCTGATCATTGAGGTTTAAAACAAGCCCAGGGAATTAGAAAAAGCCGAAGGGATCACGGCGGGAGGGCTGCATATCAATTTCGCATTGGAGGGCGTTGGCCTCGGTTTCGCAGGCGTAGATCGCTAAGCACTTGGGCAGGCGGTTGAAGATGCGGAGTTGATACCCGGCATCACGGGCAACGGCCCCGAAATGATTGACGATGCGATATTGTTCGAGGGAATCGAGTTGAGACCATTGGAAGCGGTTGACGATCAGTTCAATGCGTTTTTCCTGGAGCAGAATGAACCAATCTTCAACGAGGGTTTGGCGATCGCCTAACAATTGTTCGCTGGCCCACCAGAGACTCGGATGGGGCATCCGTTCTTGGGACACCATTTGAGCCGTATAGATCCCTTGCTCGGCCAGGGCTTTGGTGTCTTGGGTGGTGAGCAGTTTTTCGTCAAGGGTGCAGGCGGTGACGGAGACGGTGAAGAAGTCGCCGAAAATTGCGCCGGTTTCGGTGATGGTGTCGGTGTCGGTTGCTTCCGCCACGGGGCTGAGTTCCGGCGGGGGAACTTGGGCCCAAACGTTTCCCAGGTCGAGACTGGGGAGGAGAATGGCGAGGAGAATGGCGAGGGGGGACGTGCGCATAGGTGTTGGGGAGAATGATCGCAGCGATCGCAGTCTCAATACGGTGATTTACCCTAAGACCCCAAGGGAGCGGGGCAAAGTTCCCGACACAAGGTTAACGGGGGGTGTCACCGTCGATCATACAAATGCGATCGCGCCCTTCCACTTTTGCCCGACTTAGGGCCATTTCCGCACTCTGACAAAGGGATTGCCAGGTCATCCCGTTTTCCGGGAAAATCGCCACGCCGATGGACACCGTAATCGGGTCAAGGTGTTGGTTGGCGTGCTCACAGTGGAGTTGCTTCACCCCGTCGAGGAGTTGCTGGGCGCGGTTGCGAATGTCATCAAAGGAGGCATTGGGCAAAATCACCACCATTTCCTCGCCGCCGTACCGGCCCGCAATGTCGTTATTGTGGAGTGTGCGGCTCAGAAACCCGCCTAAACTCCGCAACACCACATCCCCCGCTTCATGGCCGAAAGTATTGTTAAACTGCCGAAAATGGTCGATATCGAGCAAAATCAGGCCGATGGTGCGCTGTTGACGGGCGGCGCTGTAGACTTCCCGTTCGAGGGCTTCTTCGAGGTAGCGGCGATTAAACAGCCCCGTTAAGGCATCGTGAACCCGGTCAATCTTCAGGTTTGACCCCAGTTTGACATTGGCGAGGGAGGCGGCTAACTGTTCGGCGACGGTTTGGGCGAAACTGCGTTTACCGTCGGTGAGTACCCCGGCTTGGGGCGAGGTGAGGTAGAGCATCCCTTGGAGGCTGTCTTGGGCGATCATGGGGATGCTGAGGCATTCGGCGGGGAGGGGTTCGCGGTGAATATGTTTACTGAGGAGGCGGGGGTGCTCGTGATCCACCCAGTGGGTACGGTTGCGGCGGATCGCCCAACTGTCTTCGGGGGCGAAGATCTGTTCGCTGTTGAAGTGGTCGCCCCAGGTGGTGAGGGCTTCGAGGAGGTTGCCGGCATCATTGCAGAGAAAAACTGCGCCGGAACAGTCGGGGAAGAGGGGGCCGACGAGTTCGGCGATCGCATCATGGGCATCGCTTAAACTGCGACTCGCTTGCAGGTAGTCGTTGAGTTCGGCGAGTTTGTCCATCTCGCGGCGATGGGCGTTGAGTTGGACGGTGGAGCTTTCCAGTTGGGCGTTGGCGCGGCGCAGGGCTTCGGCTTGGGCCCGCTGTTCGGTGATATCTTCCACCATGTAGGAATATTTCCCCTGGCCGGGAATCGAGCACACCGTTGCCGCGAGCCAGCGCACCGCCACCCCATTATTGGTGTCGTAATCCGGCTCATAGGCGTATTCAAACTGTACCGGGGCCCCTTTGCGATCGCTCTCCAAACAGTGATCAATCCAATAGCGGCGAATGTCTTCGGGCACGCCCATGGCGCTGGCGGTTTGGTTGTGCATCGTCACGGGCGAGAGGCGGAAAAACTCGCTACTGACGGCATTGTCCGACAGATGGCGAATGTCATCATCGACAACTTCGATCACCCCCATCATCATTGAGGTGCTGTTAAAAAAGCTGCTCAGGGTGGATTCACTGGCCGCGAGGGCGGCTTGGGTGGAAACGCGATCGCTAATGTCCTCCACAACCCCAAGGAAATATTCCACATCCCCGGCCAAATCACGCACCACCGACCCGCTCACCTGCACCCAAACCTGTTCCCCATTCTTGCAGAGATAGCGTTGCTCAACGCAGAGATCGGGAATATCCCCCGCGATCAACTGGCGAAACTGACTTACCACTACCCCAAGATCATCAGGATAGGTAATGTCTTGGAAGGTTTGCGCCTGGAGTTCCGCTTCGGTGTAGTCGAGGAGATCCAAAAGCCGGGTATTCACGGAGAGAATTTGACCCGTGGCGCTGGTTTGCAACACCCCGACTTCCGATTGATTGAAAAGGGTGCGGAAGCGTTTCTCCATTTCCTGGAGGGTTTCTTCGGCATTGTTGCGCTCGGCGATTTCGTGGAGCAGTTCTTCGTTGAGGTGGGTGAGTTGGTTGGTGCGTTCTTCGACGCGCAATTCGAGTTCATCGTTGCGTTTGCGCAGGGTTTCTTCGATCTGTTTGCGATCGCTAATATCCCGCACCATCAGCAAATACCGCTTCGTTTTCCCCGTCGTCAACCGCGACACCGCCAACTCCACCGGAAAAATCGAACCATCTTGGCGTTGGCCCATCAACTCCCGTTTGGCAGTGGTCATCGGACTCAAGGCCGCCGCCGGTACGGTTTGGATCTGGGTAGAATTTTGGGCCGTGGTTTGAGGCGGCGTAGCCGTTGAGCCGAAGAGTGCCGCTTCCACTTCCCCATCCGCAAAGGCCAACATCAAACTGTCGATCCCCTGGCCAATCACCTGCTTTTCGCTATAGCCAAACATGGCCGCCGCTGCGGGGTTAAAGGTTTCAATCTTAGCCTTTTCGTTAATCGTGATCACCCCTTCGGGGGCATGTTCCACAATGGTACGGTGGCGGGCTTCACTGCGGGTCAATTGCCGCACCGAGGCCCGATTAATCAGCCAATAGATCGCCGTCCCGATCGCATTTAAAAAAATCGCCACGATGATCGTAATCATCGCCACTTGCAGATAGCTCGAACTGAATTCCCGCTGCTGTGTTTGCAGCACCACCCCCCAGCCCGATTGATCCGGAACCGGAGCGTAGGCTGAAATCGTGTTCCAATCCGCCGCCGTGCCGCTTTCGCCAGCGATCGCCTGCGTCAACGCTGCTGGTGGCTCAGCCCCATCCTCCCCATTGGTTTGATCCAGCGAAATCGACACCGCCTCCCCATCTTGCCGACCCACAATCAAAAACTGCTCAGGAGCATCAGGATCAGGGGTGGCCGTCCCTTGGGTCTTAAAGGTTTGAATCGCCACAGCGGGGTCTGCGGCCAATGCTTGCAGCGGTGCATCGAGAGCCGCCACCAACTCCGCCTGATGCGCCTTCAGAGCCAGGCGATAGAGAATGCCAATCCCAGTACCCGCGACGAGGAGGGAAAGAAGCGTCGTTTTAAAGAAAAGGAGGCCGAGTCGCTGCGGGTTGTTCATCGTCAATCGTTACATTAGGGATGGAGGAAATGACCCAGGGATTATGCATAGGGTAAACTGCACTCAACAATACATGAATTATCGCTGTGCAAACCAGATCCTTGGCTTAATTTAGCCAAGGACTCCCAAAGTTTAGAGCAATTTTAAAAGATTATCGAAGGATAAGGGCCGTCTGTGGCGAGGGAATTTTCTCGCGCCCCGGAGCAATCGACTCAGACTCAGACGGCGCGGCGCGATTTGCTAATGGAGCGGGCGGCTAAGACTCCCCCGATAAATCCAAACAGATGACCTTGCCAGGAAATCCCCGGCTGACTGGGAAACACGCCCCACACAACGCCGCCGTAGAGGGAAAACACCAGGATTGAAATAATAATGGAGGGAATATTGCGCTCAAAATAGCCCCGGAGCAGTAAAAAGCCTAAATACCCATAGATCAAACTGCTCGCACCGATATGCACTTCTCCAGGCATTCCGAACAACCAAGTGCCGAGGCCCGCAACGGCGATCGTGGTGAAGGTAACCATCCAAAAGTCGCGGGTTTCTTGAAACATCACGAACCAACCCAAGATCAAAAACGGGATTGTGTTGGCAATCAGGTGACCCCAGCCCCCATGGAGAAACGGCGCAAAAAAAATGCCGCGCAAGCCAATCAAGCTGTGCGGACGAATCCCAAAGCGATCTAAACCCCCAGGCATCACGGCTTGGAAAATGAATTGATCGAGAATTTCAAGGCTCCAAAAAACACTGATAAAAAAACCGAGGATTTGGAATTGAGCTTTTAATTCGGCGGTTACTGACCCGTCATCCTGATGGCGCATAGAACTTGAAACGGCTTGCAGATTGTCTGCATTTAGTATGGCATTCTCTTTTAGAAAATGGAGCAGGGGCGGGTGGGTCTCGGTGGGGAGCGTTTACACTGAAATAAAAAGATTGTCCAGGGCAGGAATGTATGATGAGACGATGGCTGGGGCGGTTTGGATTGGGGATTTCCTTGGGTCTGGTGATCCTGGGATCAGAAATTGCAACGGCACAGGTGCAGGAAAATATCCGCCAATTGGATGAAAATATTCAACGGTTAATGGCAACGCGGGATTGCGATCGCTGCGATCTCCAAGCAGCCCAATTAGGGGGAAAACACCTAGAACGAGTGTCGCTACAAACGAGCGATTTAAGGAGGGCAAATCTACAGTTTGTCGATCTGAGTTTTGCGAATTTACGCGGGTCGAGCTTGCAGGGGGTGGATCTCACCTCGGCCCATTTGCGGGGCACGATCTTGATGGGGAGTTCCCTGCGTCAGGGGGTGTTGACTCAGGCGGTGTTGGTGGATGCCCAATTGCAGGGGGTAGATTTGAGCGCGGCGGATCTGACGGGGGCGGATCTGATGGGGGCGAATTTAACCGATGCGGATTTAAACCGGGCGACCCTCCAAACGATGCAAGCTCAAGGGGCGATCGCACCCCGCAGTAATTTCGTCTGGGCCAATGTACAGGCGGCGAATTTTCACGGAGCCGATTTAACCGGGGCAGATTTCGACCATGCGGATCTACGCGGGGCGGATCTCAGCGGGGCAGATTTAAGTGGGGCGAATCTGCGTGATGCGTTGATTGACGGGGCGCGTATTGAGGGGGCGGTGTTTTGTGAAGCGGTGATGCCCGATGGCACGGTGTCGATGCAGGGGTGTGAGGCAGACATGGGCCCAACCCCTGATCTTGAATAGCATCCATGGAAGCTGACTGATGGCAAGATGACTGATGGACATGATTAAACAGTGGTTTAGACCCTAAGGGATTTGCGGGGTAACCGTGGGTTCAGGGGGTTCGGTGGTGTCAGCACTGAAAAAGGTGGCATAAACGAATCCCGCAATTAAGGCTCCGGCAATGGGTGCAAGCCAAAATAACCACACCTGACTAAACAGTTCTGGCCCTGCAAAGATTGCGACACCGGTACTGCGGGCAGGATTGACGGAGGTGTTGGTGATTGGAATGCTGATTAAGTGAATGAGGGTTAGGCAAAGACCGATGGGGATCGGGGCAAAACCAGCGGGGGCGCGATCGTCTGTGGCTCCTAGAATGACAAAGAGAAAGACAAAGGTCAGCACCACTTCAATCAACAGACAAGCCAGGAGACTATAACCACCGGGGGAATGGACACCAAAGCCATTGGTGGCTAAGGGATTCGAGCCACTGAGGGTAAAACCACCCTCGCGACCACTGGCGATGACAAAAAGCAGGCCACCGGCAATAATCGCCCCCAACACCTGCGATCCAATGTAGGGCAGCAAATCCCCACCTCGAAATCGTTTAGCGGCCCAAAGACCGAAGGACACAGCCGGGTTGAGGTGACAGCCGGAAATATGGCCAATGGCATAGGCCATTGTTAACACCGTCAAACCAAAGGCCAGGGACACCCCTAAAAAGCCCAGTCCGAAAAAGTTGCTCGCCCCATCGGGAGCCGCACTGTAGGGAAAGCCCGCCGCAAGAACGGCGCTACCACAGCCGCCAAACACGAGCCAAAAAGTTCCAATCGACTCAGCAATACACCGTTTGAGTAAAGGTATATTAATTACTCCTCAAAATGTGAGATAGATTACAACAATAATGCACACTATAAGCCGTGAATCTACTGAGGTCAAAATCTTTACGATCTGGGTCAACAATGCGTTACAGCCTAAAACTAGGCCCATGGAAAACTGAGTCACTACTGTTGCTTGAGAGCGGGAACTCTCGATCAATTTCAACCGCCCCCTCGAACCCTTGGGCAATCGTGCTAAGTTTGATCGGTGAAGATTACGAACGGTAACACTATGCGTGGGTTTAGATGGCGGTCGATCGCGTTGGGGTTGGTGTTAGTGGGGGCGATCGCGCTCTCTGGGTGTCGCAGCTTAATCACCGCTAGCGTGGACAATACCCCCCAACTGGTGTTTTCCAGCCCCAGCGACCCAGCCACCTTTAACGCGCCCCTCAACACCTCCGCCTACAGCGTGTTCGGCTACATCAACGCCGGCCTGATCACCCAAAACGGCGAAACCGCCGAACTCGAACCCGCCCTGGCCGAATCCTGGGAAATCTCCGACGATAATCTCCGGATTGTCTTTACCCTGCGCGAGGGGTTGCAGTGGTCGGATGGCGAACCCCTCACCGCCGAAGATGTGGTGTTTTCCTATAATGATGTTTACCTAAATCCGAACGTCCCCACGGGCTTAAAAGATATTCTCCGCGTTGGGGACGGTTTTCCCACGGTGCGGGCGTTGAGCGATCGCGACGTTGAATTCACCGTGCCGCAACCCTTTGCCCCGTTTCTCCGCTATGCTGGCGGTATTTCCATCCTCCCCAAACACGCCCTGATCGACGCGATTAACGAAACCGACAGCGAGGGCAACCTCAAATTTCTCTCCACTTGGGGCACGGACACCGACCCCACCGCCATTATTGGCGCGGGCCTCTACCGGATGGTGCGCTACGTGCCGGGTCAGCGGGTCGTGTTCGAGCGCAACCCCTACTATTGGCGCAAAGATGACCAAGGCAACCCCCAACCCTACATTGAGCGTGTCGTGGTGCGCACCATTGAATCCGACGAAACCCAATCGATCGCCTTTCGGTCGGGGGAACTGGACAGCCTTTCGGTGCAGCCGGAAGTGTTCAGCCTCCTGAAGCGGGAAGAAGACCGGGGCGACTACACGATCTACAATGGCGGGCCGTCGTCGGATAGCCGGTTTGTGGGCTTCAACCTGTCCCAAGCGAAAAACGCCCAGGGTGAACCCTTTGTGAATCCGATTGTGTCGAACTGGTTTCAAAAAACGGAGTTTCGCCAGGCGATCGCCTACGCCCTCAACCGCGAAAAAATGAAAGATAGTGTCTATCGGGGTTTAGGGGAAATTCAAGACTCCGCGATTGGCGTGAGCAGCCCCTACTATCGCGGCCCCAAAGACGGTCTCAAAACCTACCGCTACGACCCCGAAAAAGCCAAAGATCTCCTCCTCGCCAATGGGTTTCAATACAACAGTGCCGGCGGGCTTGAAGATGAGGCGGGCAATCCGGTGCGGTTCAATATGTTGGTGAAATCCGAGGAAAAATCCCGCGTCGATGCGGCGGTGCAAACCCAGCAGGATTTGAAAGCGATCGGCATTCAAGCGGATTTACAAGTGCTGAATTTTAATACCGTAATTCAAAAACTCCAAAACCGCGATTGGGAAGTGTATGTGGGCGGGTTTGGTGGCGGCGGTGTGGAACCCCACAGCGGGTTTAATATCTGGTACAGTGGCGGCTCGCTCCATCAATTTAACCAAGGGCCGATGCCCGGTGAAGACCCGATTCAAGATTGGCAGGTGTCGGACTGGGAGCAGGAAATCGATCGCCTCTTTCTGGCTGGGGCGGGGGAATTGGATGAAGCCAAGCGCAAGGAAATTTACGGCGAATTTCAGCAAATTGTCGCCGAACAAGTGCCGTTTATTTACTTAATCAATGCTCTGTCCTTAGAAGCGGTGCGCGATCGCATCGAAAACATCAATTTCACGGCCCTCGGTGGCGCATTCTGGAACATCTACGAACTGGAAATCAAAGCCAACTAACCCCACATTCACGACAATTCTGGCAAAGCCCCGCCCGCTGGATTGGGTTTTGTGTTCACAATGGAAGGGTTGTTTCTACCCGGTTTTAATGGATATTGCTGCGATCGCTCCCCTACTCACGAACCTATTTCCCGCCGTGGCCATTGCCGCCCCAACCCCCAACACCTGGCAAGTGGAGTTACCCGATGCGCGGCTACTGATCCTGCTGTCGGAGGATCAAGCGTGGCTGCGGTTGCTCCTGCCCCTCGCTCCCCAACCAGAGGCGGAACCCTACCTCGAATCCCTCTTAGCGTTGAATTTTGATCTGACCCAAGAAGTCCGCTTTGCCCTCCATCAAGAGGTGCTTTGGGGGGTGTTTCAATTCAATCGCCTCACCCTCACCCTAGAAGATCTTGAAGCAGCGATCGCTCGTCTGTTAAAACTCGCTCAATCCTGGCGAGACGAAGCCTTCCGCTACCAATCCGACCGCCAACTACGCCAAATCATCGCCGCCGCCAAAGCCCAAGGTCAAACCCTCAACCAAACCCTACAAAACCTCGATCGCATGTATAGCGAAGGGATGCTCGGCGACCTAGGCCCCACAGAAGAGGTGAAAGACCGCATCTTACTCGCATGGCAAACCCGGCTCAGTCTGTTGTGGGAACAGGTGAATCCTTAACTGAGGGCAGAAGATGCAGCGTTAATCCTGATCAATATCAATTAACCCGCCCATAAGAGGATGCGGTTTCCCGCTAATGATCATGAAAACCGGCCCCACCTGTTATAGTAGTGCGGACTTTCCCCCCGTTCTGCCCTGCCCATGTCCCGCCCTCCTGAATTGATCATTGAAGCTGGCAAAGTTGAAAAGCACTATTGGCACGATCTATGGCGCTACCGGGAGTTGTTTGGCTTTTTGGCCTGGCGTGACATTCTGGTGCGCTATAAACAAACGGCGATCGGCGTGATTTGGGCGCTGTTGCAGCCATTTTTGACAATGGTGGTGCTGTCGGTGGTGTTTGGCAATTTGGCGAAGTTGCCCTCGTCGGGGGTTCCCTATCCGATTTTGGTGTTTGCGGGAATGTTGCCGTGGCAGTTTTTCGCGAATTCTCTCTCGGCCTGTAGCAATAGCTTGGTGAGCAATGCCAATATGCTGGCGAAGGTGTATTTTCCCCGTTTGATTGTGCCTGCGAGTGCGATCGTGGTGAGTTTTGTGGATTTTTTGATTTCGGGGATCATTTTGCTGGGCTTGATGGCGTGGTATAACTTTGTACCGAGTTGGCGGATTGTCCTGTTGCCGGTGTTGGTGGCGATCGCTGCCTTGGCGAGTTTGGGCGTGGGGCTATGGCTCGCGGCGTTGAATGTGCAGTACCGTGATTTTCGGTTTGTCGTGCCGTTTATGGTGCAGTTTGGCCTCTATATTTCTCCCGTGGGCTTTAGCAGTGATGTGGTTCCGGAACGGTGGCGCTTGCTCTATTCCCTTAATCCGATGGTCGGGGTGATTGATGGGTTTCGCTGGGCCATCCTGGGGCAAGCCTCGCCACTATACCTGCCGGGGTTTTTCCTCTCCTTGTTCTTGTTATTTGGGTTTTTGTTGGGAGGAATTTGGTATTTTCGACGGATGGAGCGCACCTTTGCCGATATCATTTAACGGGTTGAACGGTGACGTGGCGAGGCGCATTCTTCAATTATTCAAGGGTTTGAATCGTCACCACCTGCGGCGGGGTCGCATCCGGAGGATAGGCCAGATTCACCGTCACGAGACGTTCCTCGCCCGGTTGCAGTGTCACCGTCACTAGGGGCGTTCCCGCCTGGCCTCGACGGTGAATCAAATGATAATACTGCCACTGTGCCTGACCCTGATCATCGCGATACTGCACCCGCACCGTACCCCGGAAAAACGTGGGCGTGGGTAACGGCTCGAAAAAGCGCAGACCGGGAGCCGGTGGGTCAAACTTAATCGGGGTTTCCAGCGCAACGGTCACGGTTTGGGGGATGTTCGTGGGGTTATGGAGAGGAAAATCAAGGTTATATTCCACGCCATAGTTACCATGGGCACGATAGGCGGTGTCGGGGTAGCGTCGCACCAATTCAGCACTTTGCACCTGTCCCGTCCCCAACGTACCCCGATCCAACAAACTCACCCCGTAGGATAGCGCTGCACCAGGGGCGGGAATTGTTAAGCGGGTAGATTCTGCACCATCGGTTAAGCGGGCATCCCATTGCGACCCGATCGCCACCCCAGCCACCCGGCCATAGAGAAATTGCCCAGTACTATCTAGGGGAGTCGGGGCGCGATCGCGTGGCCCCGCCACATTCCCCATTTCCAACAGATTCACCCATTCCCGGAGCCTCGGAGCCCGTTCCTCCCCTTGGGCATTGGTGGGGGCAAACTGTGCCAAACTCGCCAAGTACAGGGGGCCATTACTCTGGAGTCGCAGGTAGGTCGAACGGCCATTAATCGGGGGGTCAAGTTCCCGCACAGGAATGGGGGCATTGAGTAGGAGTTTTGTGGCTCCCGGCGGGATCACGACTCGCAGCGGAAATGAGGGTTGGAGGCGATCGCGAATTAAATCACTCATCACCCGACTTCCCGGCCCCGCATACACTTGACCCGCCGGGTTTGCCAAAAATGGGGCCATGGGTAAAAATGGCGCGTCGGGCTGACTCAGGTAGCTCGCCCCGGCCAGGAAATCAATGGCAATAGCTCGATCGGTGGGATTGTGGGCCACAACCGCCATGTAAAGAGTGCGAAGATCGTCAGGAGGATCAGCCTTGGCGATATGGTGCGCGAAAACATCAAAACGACCCGCCGGAAACTGATAGTTGAGGTGTGCGTCGGGGTATGCTTTGCGATCGCCCGGAAACGTCGAGAGTAAAATACCCGGTTCTAGTACCAGTTCAGGACTGTTGCTGTTAAACACCGGCACTTGATCCAACCCATTCGGCAGGGCGCGTATCTCTTGGGGGCGCAGAATTTCTTGGGGTTGAGGTGCGATCGCCTGAGCGAGGAACGTCGGTTCTAACGGAAAAAAGAAAGGAAACATAGGAGACGGCTATTCACTCAATAACCGCTCATTTTATCCGAGGGGCGATAGGAAATTTAAGCACTTAACAGCCATAAGTCATTCAAAATATCCTGCAAACACCCAACAAAAAAGCCCCACTGCAATAAACAGTAGGACTTTTTTCAAAAGATAAAAGCTGGCATCGAGCTATTTTACCAGGAAGCAACCCTCCAAGTATCGTCGCCGCTGTAGCGTTTCACAACCGAGTTCGGGATGGAATCGGAGTGGGGCCACTACGCCTTAGACACCAGCAATCCCTTC
>NZ_JAQMTY010000118.1 GCF_028330765.1 Spirulina subsalsa CS-330
GCCCAGAACCGATCCCCAGCCCAGAACCAGAACCGGCCCTCGCCCTTAATGGTTCCATGGCCGCCGAACCGGAGCCGGAAGCGATCGCCCCACCCCCAGAACCCACTGTTCCCACCCCAGCCCCCGCCGCCACCGGGGAACCGATTGATTTTTCCGATGTGATTGCCAAAACAAATTTAGAAATGAAGCGTTTGGGCTGGACAAAGGAGCAGGGGCGGCAATACATCATGGAAACCTACGGGAAGCGATCGCGCCAAATCCTCGCTGATCACGAACTCGTCGAATTTCTCCGCTATTTAGAATCCCTCCCGTCTTAGGGGGTTGCGTGTTGTGTAGATGCAATTGCCATTGAAACCCATGAAAAAGGTGGGCAATGCCCACCTATGATTTCCGATGCTCAGGAGAGCAGAACGGAATTACATCACCTGTTCAACTTCACCAATTTCGGGGATGAGTTCACGGAGGCGACGCTCGATCCCCATGCGCAGGGTCATTGCTGAGCTAGGGCAAGATCCGCAAGCCCCTTGAAGGCGGAGTTTCACCGTTGGCCCTTCAATCTCAACCAGTTCAACATTGCCGCCGTCTGCCATCAGGTAGGGACGCAGATCGTCAAGGACTTGCTCAACGTTTTCACAAGTCAGGGTTAGGGGGGAAGTTGAAGACATAGTGGTATGAATTACTCTCGATATGGATTGACTGTTGCTTATATCCTAACGTTCCTCGTTAAATCTAACGATCCAGCGGGGCGCATCTGGTGAAGTTGAGGCGCATCTGGTGTGCGATTCCGATCCACGGTAGGATTGACCAAGCTGCTTTTATAAACGTTACATTAATTCTATGGTTATTAAACCCCTAGTGTCTCGCGTACTTGCTCTTGTGTTAGTCTGCGCCATCGGTTTGATGGGTTGTTCAGCGGGCACAACAAATGGTTTAACAGGGAATTATCGCCAAGATACCCTCACGGTGGTGGAAAACCTGACCACAATGTTAGATATGTCCAGTGATGCGCCGGATGTGACGGAACAACGTCAGGCGGCACGGGATCAGATGAATGATTATGCATCTCGCTATCGTCGTGATGGCCGGGTGTCGGGGTTGCGATCGTTCACGACGATGCAGACGGCTTTGAATAGTTTGGCTGGATTTTATAGTACCTATGGGTCTCGTCCCTTGTCGGATAAGCTGAAAACTCGTTTAAAGCAGGAATTCAAACAAGTGGAAATTGCGCTCAAACGCGGTTTGTAGGAATTACGATCACCTTTCTCGCGGAATCCGTTGCGATCGCAACGGAGACAACAACACAAAACGGTTAACCTGTTGAGGGTTAGCCGTTTTGTGTCGGAACGGGAACGCTGGCGGGAATCCTGAAGTCAGAAGCCCAGGGTCGAAAATTCTGGCCGCTACAATCAATTAAAACTCCGACTTACCCCACTGCTCATGTTGCGATCGCTTCTTGCTCCCCGCGCCTCCCTGCACCGCATCCTTAGCGCCCTCCTCCTCAGTAGTACCCTCCTCGCCCCCTGCACCGGACTCGCCGCCGCCCAAGCCCAAACCGGCAACTACTGCCAATTTACCGACCGTGAAATCAATCGCAAAGAGGCCCTGCGTCGCGCTGCGGTGGGGGGCAATGCCCAAGCCCAAGCCCAATATCAGGCGGTGATTCAAGAGCATTCCACCTGGCTCCAGCAATGCCGACAACGCACCTGGCCCCGCACCCAAGCGATCTGGCTGCGCTTGTATCCTTGCGATTTAGAGCCGGGGGTGTTGGATGCGGTGTTCGATCGCATCGTCAATAAGGGGTACAACGAAGTCTATTTAGAGGTGTTTTACGATTCCCAAGTGCTGCTGCCGGTGTCGGAAAATCGCACGCCGTGGGTGTCGGTGGTGCGCGATCGCGGTCAGGAAAATGCCGATTTATTGGCGATGGCGGTTGAAGAAAGTCGCGATCGTAACCTGAAGATCTACGCCTGGATGTTTGCGATGAACTACGGCTACGCCTACGCCGTTCGTCCCGATCGCGAACGAAACCTCGCCCGCAATGGCCAGGGTCAAACCAGCCTCGACGTTGTCCCCGACGGTTCCCAAGCCTTCATCGATCCCTACAGTCCCCAAGGCCAAGCCGACTACGCCACCCTGCTCCAAGCCGTCCTCCGCCGCAACCCCGACGGCGTGCTGTTCGACTATATCCGCTATCCCCGTGGCTCCGGGGGTGGATCGGTGGCCAGCAATGTGCGTGACCTCTGGATCTACGGCGATGCGTCCCGCACAGCCCTCCTCAACCGGGCCCAGAACAATCAAGGCCGCGAACTGATTCAACGCTTCATGGCCCAAGGTTCGATCAGCGGTGGCGATGTTCAGTCCGCGAAAGCCCTCCATCCGGGGGAAACTGGCCCCCAATGGCAAGGCTTAAGCTCTAGCAATCTCAACGCCGAACTGTGGAAACTCAGCGTTGCCCACGCCGCCCAAGGTGTGATTGATTTTCTCAATACCGCCGCCACTCAAGTCCAGCGCCAACGCATCCCTGCGGGGGCCGTCTTTTTCCCCGATGGGAACCGCCCCGTCGGTCAACAGGGCTATGATTCACGCCTGCAACCCTGGGATCGCTTCTCCTCACAAATCGAGTGGCATCCGATGTCCTACGCGATTTGTGGGAATCGGACGGACTGCATTGTGGACGAGGTGCAGCGGGTCTTAAGTTTTGCCTCGCCCCAAACCCGCGTGATTCCAGCTTTGGCGGGCCAATGGGGGCGAGTGGAACGCAGCCATCCCCCCCTAGAGCAGCAAATGTGGGCGTTGCAACGTCAGTTTCCGCAGCTTGATGCGATTAGTCATTTTGCCTATTCGTGGCAGGAACCGGTAGACGATCGCGCCCGCCAAACCTGTCGCCGTTAATGGAAAGCATCGACCCGATGCAAACCTGTTGATCCCTCACCTTGATCCCTCACCCAACCCTCTCCCGCAGGCGAGGGCTTTTCGCTCCCTTCTTCCCCATTTCACCGTACACTACAAAGAAATTCAGTCTAGGGAATTGAACGAATGACAACTCATTTCATTACGGCAGAAATTGATCTCCAAGCGACCCCGAACGAGTTGCACCAAGAAATTGAAGCGGAACTCACCAAACGCGGCGAGCCGTTGCGCTGGGCGGTGACCTCGGTGGATGAGGAACAGAAAACGGCGACAGTGGATGCGATCGTTACTCAGGGTTAGGGTGCGATGAATTGAATTCCCCTGGCCCTTCTTTGCATCCCACATGCTTAGCTTGATCCCCCCCAGCCCCCCTTAAAAAGGGGGGAGTTAGAGCCAAGTCCCTCTTTTTAACTTGATCCCCCCCAGCCCCCCTTAAAAAGGGGGGAGCCAGAGCCAAGTCCCTCTTTTTAACTTGATCCCCCCCAGCCCCCCTTAAAAAGGGGGGAGTTAGAGCCAAGTCCCTCTTTTTAAGGGGGATTTAGGGGGATCGATTACGGATCAACGCACATTTTGATCATCCTATGGTGTTAGATACTTTTCGGATTTCGCCCTTAATTCGGATCACGCTGCTGTCGCTGTATTTGGCGTTGACGGTTCCGCTGCCGTTTTTAGCGATCGCCACCCAAACCCCCATTTCCCCTACGCTCTTCTGGGGGGGGATTGCGATCGGGTTTGGGATGCTCTACGGCGTATTGTGCGAACGGGTCGAAGTAGACGAGCAAGAAATTCGCGTCACCTATCCGGCTTGGGTGCGACCGTTGGGGCGGCGGGGCTGGTCGTTGCCCTGGGCGCAGGTGTGTGATCTACAAATGCGCACCACCGGCCAAGGCGGGCTTGTCTATTATTTCGTCACCCCCAAGCGCGATCGCGCCTATCTCTTGCCGATGCGGGTGGTGGGGTTTGCGCGGTTGGTGGAGATTGTCACGGCGCGAACGGGGTTGGATACATCGGATGTGCGACCGTTGGCGCAACCCTGGATGTATGTGATCCTGTTGGGGGTGACGGTGTTGTTATTTCTCGTCGATGGGTGGGTCGTTTGGACGGCGATCGCACTCCCCAACGGCATCGGAGCACCCCTATGAATCAGCCGGTATTGCGATCGCAGGATCTCAGCATCACGACGATTTTGACGGATATTTCCTTCACCGTGGCAGCGGGCGATCGGATCGGCATCGTGGGCGCATCGGGTTCGGGCAAATCCACCCTGCTCGCCCTGTTCAATCGACTTCGCGACCCGGATCAGGGGCAACTTTGGTTTCAAGGGCAACCCTTGGCAACGATACCGGTGTCTGAGTTGCGGCGCAAGGTTGTTCTCGTGTTGCAAGAGCCGAAACTCTTGGGACTCTCGGTGTTTGATACCCTTGCCTATCCGTTGACCTTGCAAAAGCGGCCCAAAACTGAGGTGCGCGAGCGGGTGTTTCAGGAATGCGATCGCTTCAATATTCCCAACGATTGGCTAGAGCGGCAAAGCTGGCAACTCTCCCTTGGTCAACGGCAACTCGTTACTATTGCCAGGGCAATGCTCCTCAACCCCACCCTCTTGCTTCTGGATGAACCCACCTCAGCCCTGGATGTGGGCACAGCGTCGCGGGTGTTGCAGGTCTTAACAGCAACCCCCGGCCTCACTTGGATTATGGCCAATCATCAATTGGACTGGGTACAGCAGAGTTGCGATCGCGTCTGGTATCTCTACCAAGGCAAACTCTGGGCCGACACCACCGTCAGCGAAATTAATTGGCCACAAATTCAAGACGACCTCAAAACCCAAGCCGACGACTGGGACGATCTAGACCGCCCCGATCAACCGGCTCCTCAATCGCCCCAAAATGGATAATTGCCCCAGTTTTCACGGGATTCAGCACACCCCCTAGAATGGAAGAATAGTAACTGCATAAAACCTGAGTGAACACCTCCGCCCGAGCCTCGCTGAACCGTACCGAAATTTTCCCGTTTCCCCTTGATCCCTTCCAAGTTGATGCCCTCGATGCCTTGGATACGGGGTCATCTGTGGTGGTGTCTGTGCCGACGGGATCAGGTAAAACCCTGGTGGGGGAATATGCAATTCATCGGGCCATTTCACGGAATCGGCGGGTCTTTTACACCACACCATTGAAAGCCCTGTCGAATCAAAAATTCCGGGACTTTTGCGAACTGTTCGGCGCGGATCAGGTGGGGATCTTAACCGGGGACACCTCGATTAACCGCGATGCCAGTGTGTTGGTGATGACCACCGAAATTTTTCGGAATATGCTCTACGGTACGCCCATCGGTCAGGTGGGTACGTCGTTGGCCAATGTGGAAGCGGTGGTGTTGGATGAATGCCACTATATGAACGACAGCCAGCGGGGGACGGTGTGGGAAGAATCAATCATTTACTGTCCGCCACAGATGCAGATTGTGGCACTGTCAGCGACGATCGCCAATGCTGCCGAACTGACGGAATGGATTAGCCAAGTCCATGGGCCGACGCGCTTAATTCATTCGGATTTTCGCCCGGTTCCCCTTGAGTTTCACTTCAGCACGGTGAAGGGGCTGTTTCCGCTCCTCAACGAAACTAACACACGGGTAAATAAACGCCTGCTGCCGAAGGGTAAGCCCCGCCGCCTCCGCCGTGAAGACTGCCCGACGATTCGCCAAACGGTGGCCCAGTTGCGCGATCGCGATATGCTCCCGGCGATCTTTTTTATCTTCAGTCGGCGCGGTTGTGATAGTGCGATCGCTCAAGTCTCTGACTATACACTGCTCACCGCCGACGAAACTGCCGAACTGAAACGCCGCGTCACGGCCTTCGTCTCGGAAAATCCGAGCGCCGCCCGCACCAACCAAGTGGAACCCCTGATGCGCGGCATCGCCTCCCACCATGCGGGCGTGTTACCCGCCTGGAAAGGCCTCGTGGAGGAACTCTTTCAAGATGGGCTGGTGAAGGTGGTGTTTGCCACGGAAACCCTCGCCGCCGGGATCAATATGCCCGCCCGCACCACGGTGATCTCCGCCATTTCCAAGCGCAGCGATAATGGTCATCGGCTGTTGCGGGCGGCGGAGTTTCTGCAAATGGCGGGCCGGGCCGGGCGACGGGGCATGGATGAACAGGGCTACGTGGTAACGGTGCAGACCCGGTTTGAGGGGGCTAAGGATGCCGCCGATCTCGCCCTCAAATCCGCTGAACCCTTGGTGAGTCAATTTACGCCCACCTATGGTATGGTGTTGAATTTATTGCAAACCCATTCCGTGCCCCAGGTGAAAAGCCTCTTGGAGCGCAGTTTTGCCCAGTATGCCGCTTCGTTGAAGTTAGCGCCGGATAAGCAAGCGATCGCAGAACTCACCACCGACCTCGCCAAACTGGACGTGGAACTCGCCCCCATCCCCGTCCCCCAGATTGAAGACTACGAAAAACTTCGCCAACGAGCCAAGGAAGAACGCCGCCTCTTAAAAATTCTCCGCGAACAAGCGATCGAAACACGCCAGCAAGAGATTACCCAACAGTTACCCAAACTTCCCCTCGGCAGCATTTTTTACCTCAAAGGCAAGCATGTTTCCGTGGCGCAACCGCTGCCGGTGCTCCTCGCTGCCCAACTCTCCGGCCGGGGCAAAGTCCCCTATTACCTCTGTTTAACCGAAGGGAATGATTGGACGGTGGTGGCGAGTCAGGATGTGATCGGGGTGGGGGATACGGTGATTGCTCAGAACCTGCTCGATATGCTCGATCCACCCTTTGATTTACCGCGCAAATTGGGGCAATACTATCCCGGTGATGACCTCAGTGCCTCGGTGGCCGAAGCAATCCCGATTACCCCCTTTAGCCTTGATGATGCGCCGGAAGTGGTGGAGCAGAGCGATCGCCTCGCCGCCGTTCAATCCCAACTGGATACCCACCCCCTTCGGCAATGGGGCAAACCCGGCCAACTGGTGAAACGCCATAACCTCCGCATTCAACTGCAACGGCGATTGCGCGATCGTCAAGCCCAATACAAAGAACACCAAACCCAACATTGGCGCGACTTCTCCAACCTCGTCAAAGTCCTCCGCGAATTCGATGCCCTGATCGAATACGACCCCACCGAAATCGGCCAAGCCGCCGCCGCCATTCGTGGCGATAACGAACTCTGGCTCGGCCTCGCCCTGATGTCCGGCTACCTCGATCCCCTCGGCCCCCCGGAACTCGCCGCCGCCGTCTATAGCCTGATCAGCGAACCGCCCCGCCCCGATAGCTGGACAAACTACGCCCCCCCTGAATCGGTGCTCGTGGCCCTGGCCAACCTCATTCCCCTCCGCAAAGAGTTGATCAAAGTGCAGCACCGCTACAAAGTCGCCCTTCCCGTCTGGCTCGAAGACGAAACCCTCAACATCATCGGCGTGATGGAACAATGGGCCCTTGGTGTGACCTGGGAAATCCTGGGCGACAATTGCAGTTTTGATGAGGGTGATTTGGTGCGAATGTTACGGCGTACCGTAGACTTTCTTTCCCAAATTCCCCACGTCCCCGGCCTCTCCGACACGATCCGCCAAAATGCCCGCCGCGCCGTCGATCTCATGCGCCGCTTCCCCATTGATGTGGGCATTTAACCCATGCCCAGCACCCAGAGCAACCATCTGACGTTTCATCGCAACGCCGGCAAGGGAGGTTAACGCAAAAATCTCCCCTTCATGCCAAAGAGTGAGTGTAGACACACTCACTCTTTTCTGTTCAGGATGACCTAAGCTCAAGCACCCAGATGGGGGGAGCGATCGCCCTTAATGGGCATCCTGTAATTCGTAAAAATCGGGAGAAATATAGTCCTTGCGCAGGGGCCAACCGATCCAATCTTCCGGCATTAATAACCGTTTCAAATTGGGATGGCCATCGTAGACAATACCGTACATATCGTAGGTTTCCCGCTCTTGCCAGTCCGCCGCCTTCCAAATCCAGTACACCGAAGGCACATGGGGATTGTCGCGGGGCACGAACACCTTAACCCGAATTTCTTCGGTACTTTCGGCATTGTCACTGACTTTCACCAAATGGTAAAAACTGACGAGTTCTTTACCGGGGCCTAGATCGTACCCCCCTTGACATTGCAAATAGTTGAACCCGTAAGCGCGGAGCGCGGTGCAGATGGGCAGAAGCACCTTCGCATCCACTTGGATCATCTCAATGCCGAGGTGATCCGGTTCGAGCAAACCATGGTCAAAGCCATTCTCGGTGAGCCATGACGATGCCGGGCCGGCCACAAGGGCGGTGGATTCTTCTTCCGGGGCGTTGTTGGGAGTGTTGTCTTCAGCCACGATCAACCTCTTCTTTCACATCTTGACGGGTGGGGGCAATGGGCAGCCCGTAGGCTTCGGTGAGTTCTTTGGTGGGGGCTTGGCGATCGGGCGATCGCAAATATTCCCCCGTCAAAATCGGCTCCGTCACCTTCATATTGTGGGTCGTGCAGTAATATTCATGTTGCTGCTCTAGCACCGTGGCCCGCTCTTGGATCGACTCATTGGCCACCTTTTTGCGCAGCTTCACGATCGCATCCATAATCGCTTCCGGCCGAGGCGGACAACCGGGAATATAAACATCCACCGGAATCAACTTATCCACACCCCGCACCGCACTCGGCGAATCCACACTGAACATCCCGCCGGTAATCGTGCAGGCTCCCATGGCGATCACATACTTCGGTTCCGGCATTTCTTCGTAGAGCCGCACCAAGGCCGGGGCCATTTTCATCGTAATCGTCCCGGCGGTAATCAAAAGATCCGCCTGCCGGGGACTCGAACGCGGCACCAGACCAAAACGGTCAAAGTCAAACCGAGAGCCGATCATCGCGGCAAACTCGATAAAACAACAAGCCGTTCCGTAGAGTAAGGGCCAGAGGCTGGACAGTTTCGCCCAGTTGTAGAGGTCATCTACGGTGGTGAGGACGATATTTTCCGATAAGTCTTGGGTAACCCCGGTGCGGGCCACCGGATTCAAGATTTTTTCAACGTTTTGCTGTTCGATTGATTCTAAATTCATGACCACTCTAACGCTCCTTTACGCCATGCATACACCAAGGCAACAACCAAAATTGCGATGAAGATGAGGGCTTCTATAAAGGCTAGCAAACCCAATTGACTAAAGGCGACGGCCCAAGGGTAGAGAAACACGGTTTCAACATCGAAGACCACAAACACAAGGGCGAACATATAGTACCGGATGTTGAATTGAATCCATGCTCCGCCGATAGGCTCCATCCCACATTCATAGGTGGTGCGCCGCTCTGGCCCGCCGGTACGAGGGCGCAAGATTTTCGACGCAATCAGCGACAAGATCGGAACGGAACTGGCGATCAGGAGAAAGCCTAAAAAATATTCGTAACCACTGAGGTGAAACACTTGGATTTCCCTATAATGCTGCGCTTAACAAGGCCCAATTATAGAACTTCATGCCGATCGTCGGGTTGATCTAAAGATCATAACTGGCAGAACGGGGCGCGGTTTGGGTCGCATTCTAGCCGCGCTGGCTTTCAAACAGAGACCGGGGCAAAATGACCGGTTCTAGGGTCTCGTCATCGAGTTCCCAGAGTTCCCAGCCCATTTTGAGGCGGGGGGTAAGCTGCTCGGAACCAAAGCCAAGGGCGGCTTCGCGTGTTGTCCAGGTTTTCGCGGTGGCTTGGGAGAGGCAGAAGTGGGGTTCTTCCGTTTTCCAATTGTTGTGGATAAATCCTAAACCGGCAACTTTGATAAAGTAACTCGCCATCATCATTCCTTGTAATCAGGTTAATCAGAAATTGCGTTCAATCAGAAGAGTCAGAAAGAATCGTTAAACAATCAGTAAGCGGGGGCCGACATACCAGCCATAGGTGTCACTCTCCGGATCTTGATCCACTTCTAGGCAACTCTCGGCCCCATCGACATGGAGACGGACGAGATAGTCCCCCGGTTTGACGTTTTTGATCGGAATGTTCACGACGGTGGCGATCGCATCTCGGGCCGAGGCTTCAAAGAGATAGGTCGCCGGATCATTCGTAGACCACTCATGGAGGGAGAGGGTGACGCGCTGCTCAGGGAGCATGGGGAGATTGCTCTGGGCGGTGATCGTGCCGTTTCGACCCCGCCGGGGAGTGCCGGTGAGGGACCCGATCTCAAGGCGATCCAGGGTGGGACGGAGGACGAAGGGGGCCGTGTTGGATTCGACACGGGGGGCGGGTTTACCCCTGTCGGCTTTCCCTTGGCGATAGACCAATTGGAGGCTCTGAATACCGGCGCGGAGTTGATCGGTGGGCAGGGTAGCCAGGTTGAGGAGGAGTTGATCGGTGCTCAGTTCGGTGGGGGCGGCTTCGATCGCGCCGATGCGGATGAAGGGGTCGGGGCCGTTGAGATGTTGGCCGCGGATGCGGAGGGTGCTGTGGGTTTCGATCGGGTAGAAGCGACCGCGATCGCTGATCACTTCCGTGATTTGGGGTTGACCGGCGAGGGGGGATGTGCCGCCGTATTGGCGATCGCTCACGGGTAGCGGTGCTTCCCCTGTGGCTTCCCCTTCAATCATCGCCACCGTTGCTTTATAGGCCACCGATAGACAGTAGGGGGTTTGGAAAAACACCGACCAGACTTTTGACAGTTCATCGAGGGTCAAATTCAGGGGCGCGAAGGCAATTTCGGCAAACTGTTCGGAGAGGTCAGAATTGCTGAGATATTCCAGGTTGGCATCTTCGAGGGTGTCGTGAATCAGGTCTCGCGAAATAATTGCGTAGTCCGTGAGGGTGCGAATCACGCTCCCTAACAGGCGTTGGGGTTCGAGTTCGGCATCGTTACCGTAGCAGCTAATCATATAGTGCATATCGACGGCGGTACGCGATCGCACTGCCCCCTCGCCCCGACGATTGCGGCGCTGAATTTCCGCACTGTTGCCCCACATATAGTTCACCGGCACATGGTAGAGGAAAATATTTACCCCCGTGGTTGGGGTGGCCGTGCCGATACTGTCGGGGCGTAGCGTCGTGACCCGCGCCCCACTGACATCGGCTTGGATGGTGGATTGAATAATCCGCTGGAGGGTGGCGGTAACAGTGGCGATCGCAAGATGATTACTCATGAAGAGAAAAGGTATTCGGATTCAGGCTAGGAGGAATTGGGCGCGAACGAGTCCCAAGTCAACATTTCTTTGCATCAGGAGCGATCCCTAGGGTTTTACCGTAAATTTTGGGTCTAAAGCCCCGTCCTTGTAGGACGGCTTTATATTGTGATTCATTAATGGTACATTCATATTAAGCGACCTAACAGAGTTGAAGTATGGGGTTCTAAGAGCAAGTCTTTTGGGTAAAACTTCGA
>NZ_JAQMTY010000119.1 GCF_028330765.1 Spirulina subsalsa CS-330
CCTCAGTAACGCCAACCTCAGTAACGCCAACCTCAGTAACACCGACCTCAGTAACGCCAACCTCAGTAACGCCAACCTCAGTAACGCCGACCTCAGTTCTCCACGCCAAATTTTCGTCTCTGCATTAGGTGATGTTAGAGAAGCCTACTGGAACACCAACCTAAGTTATGCCGACCTTAGGAATGCCGACCTTAGGAATGCCGACCTTAGTAACGCCAATTTAAGCGAAGTTAAATGGAATTCAAGCACTCAATGGGCAAACGTGGTAGGACTCGAAACCGCGCAAAATATTCCAGGCGACCTGAGACAACATCTACAAGGGAGGTGAGATGCCGAAGAAAATTAGGGAATTAAAAAAGATGTTGCGTCAGGCAGGCTTTGAACAAAAACGGATTCGGGGTAGTCATGAACGTTGGATACATTCCCAACTGCCAGAACTGCCAATCACCCTCGCGGGCAAAGATAGCCAGGACGCAAAGCCCTATCTTGAAAAACTCGTCAATACTGCATTACAAAAACTCAAAGAGCAAGAATAGTCATGAATCAGCTTAAATATCGCGTTAATATCCTTTGGTCAGATGAAGACAATTGCTACCTTGTCGAACTGCCCGAATTTGCCACTGAGATTCAATGCTACTTCACCCACGGCGAAACCTACGAAGAAGCCCTCAAAAATGCCCAAGACGTGTTAGAACTTCTCATTGAAAGCTATCAAGACGAAGGGCGAACCTTGCCACAACCCAATACACGACAGTTTGCCTAATTTTTGATCATCAACTCACCCAAAATGCTGCCACACTGCCAAACATTGGGGCACTCTGAAACACCAGATTAAACCTTACGATTGGGCCATCCGATCGCGGCAGCGTTGGCGGTAGATGGGGGCGACAGAATCGCCGGGGTTGTTGTGGATGCAGTCCTCGAAACGGTTGCGGGTTTGGAGTTTGCCCAAAGAGGGATTCGCCGGCTCAACTTACGACCCTTCTGGATTGTCTCTGGCACGGTCTCGTCCTATCTCCTCACACATCATTTATGGGGAACGACGGCTTTCCCTGGCTATCTGCAACGTCAAAGCCTAATTTTAGCTGTGCCATGGCACTAACACTACAACTATGGTAAATCACGTTTTTATGGGCTAGCTTGAGCATCGCAACCCGTGGAATAGGGACAATGGGAGCAGCGATCGCGCTCTGGGGTGGCGGTGAAATTACCCTGGGCCAATTGCTGAATCATGGCTTGCGCCTCGTGATCCACATTCTCTAAATCCTGGGGGGTGAAGCTGTGGAGGTGGTCATGGCGGAGATAGGCGATGTGGGCGTGGGGCTTTGGGGTGGCGCGGCTGTAGGCCCAGAGTTGAAAGCGGTGGTGGTGCGGTTGGCGGGTGCGATCGGTTTTGAAGTCCAGGACAAAATCCGCGCCGACCAGATCCACAGACCCATTGAACAAAATTCCCTCGCGTTCGAGTTGTACCGGCACTTCGCGATCGCCCTGACGATAGGCTGCAAATTCCGGCGCGGTGCGGAATCGCTGGGCATAGTTAAGCGCGTCTTGGAGGTCGGATGCTGGCCGGTTTGGGTAGCGATGCTGCAAGTCTGCGAGGGTGGTGATGTTCTGTTCTAGGGCTTTGTGGGTGATTTTACCAATGGTTCGGCCGGAGGGGCGATCGCTCCCCATCATCTCCAGATCATCCATCTCCAGATCCTCCATCTCCGATCCATCCTTGTAATAGCCCGGATGCCCATCCACATAGTTGAATTTGAACCGCAACGGACAGAGAGCGTAATCCGTGAGGGCGGTGATCGGTAGGTCGGAAAATCCGGCGGTGGCAATGGTGGGCAGGGAATCGGGGGCCGGCTCAACCGCATCCATGGAAACAGGGTCGCCAAGGGGAGCCGGATCGAAGGGAATCGCGATCGCATCAACGCAAGTTTCTAAACCGGGTTTTAACAGATCGAGGGCGGGCCCTTTCGGTTCGGCGGCGGTGAGGATGAGGCGATCGCGGGCACGGGTGAGGGCAACATAGAGGAGGCGTTTGGCTTCGGCCTGTGCGCGTTGGTTGTGGCGATGTGCCAAAACAGTATAGAGGGCCGACGCTTGGGCGGTTCCGGTTTCATCGTCGAGCTTAAGACCGAGGCCCAAATCTGCGTCAATGTAGAACCGGGGGGATTGATTGGGAGATTCGCGGGAGAGGTCAACGACGAACACCACGGGCCACTCTAGCCCCTTCGCGCTGTGGATCGTGGTGAGGGTGACGGCATTGTCAGCAGCGAGGGCGGGGCGGGGAACTTTGAGATCATCGATGGCGGCGATCGCTTTGAGATGGCGCACCACGGCGATCGCATCCCCATGGCCGGATTCGAGCGATCGCACCAATTCCCCAAACCCGCGCCAATCCGCCAGCCGTCGGGCCGCGTTGGGCAAGTTTGCGATCACGGCGGTGTAACCTGTGAGGCGATCGCACCATTGCAGGAGGCGCGTCGGGGTTTCGGTGCGTCGCCAGCCCCGCAACTGTTTGAGACAGTGGAAGGCGGTGCGGAGTTGGGGATCGGTGCTGTGGGCGAGATGTTGCCACCAGGTGGTTTTTTCGGGGAGAGATTGGGCGAAGTGGTAAAGGGTGCGATCGCTCACCGCAAAAAAGGGACTCCGCAGCACCGTCGCCAAAGCGAGATTATCCGTCCCATCCGCCAAGGTCTGCAACATCGCCCAACCATCCCGCGCCTCTGGGGTTTCGAGGAGTTTGCCGTCTCCCCCTTGCACCACCGGAATCCCACGGGATGCGATCGCCGCTGCGGGCAGATCCAACGACTTCCACGATCGCGCCAACACCGCCACATCTCCCGGCCGAATCCGCCGCACCTCGCCGCTTTCCGGGTCATGGATGCAGGATTGATCGAGCATCTCTGCAATCAAAGCCGCGATTTTCTCCGCTTCCACCCGGCGGCAAGCCTCAACACTCGTATCCAGCGCGGGATCTTTCGTTTGGGCTTCGGTGGGTTGGACGGTGTAGAGTTCGATGCGGGGCGCGGGGTTGAGGGGGGCGCAACGATGGGCGGTGAGGGGTTGATGTAACGCATCAAGGAGGGGCGCGAAAACTTGGTTAATCTGCGTTAACAGGGCGGTATGGGTGCGAAAACTGACGCTCAATTCCACCGGGCGATCGCGCCCATGGATGCGCTGCTGCCACGTTTGAAACACCTGCACCGCTGCCCCCCGAAACCCATAGATCGACTGTTTCACATCCCCCACAATCGTCACGATTGCCCCCGTGGTTAATCGTTCTAAAAATTGCCCTTGGATGAGGCTAGTGTCTTGAAATTCATCAATTAAAAACACCGTCCATCGCTGGGCGTAATGGGCTTGGACTTCAGAATTTTCTAAGGCTTGGAGGGCATGAATTTCTAAATCATTAAAATCAAGAACGCGCTGGTCTGCTTTCCCCCGGCAAATCGTTTCATAAACGGTGTAGAAAGCCTCACGCAGGGCGGGAAGTAGTGCATCGGTTTGGTCATCAATGGCGTTGGGTTCAAGGGTGATGATTCCTTTGTTGATTTCCGATTTAATCAGATCTCGAAATTGCGTAACTGTAGTTTTTACTATTTTAAATATGGATTGATCACCCCACTTTTTATCATTTATTCCCCTAAGATCGATTTTCTGAATTGCCTTAAATGCTGCTTCAATCTGTTCGCCTTGTTCAAGTGTGTGAATTGCGTCTAAAACCGTCAACCGATACCCATCTAATTTATCACTGGGGGATGTAGCCGCATAGGTAGTTAATAGGTCTTTCGCCGCTATCCATTCATCCGATGTTATTAATGCCGTTAACTGGTCTTGGCGCAGAGGTGCAAGGATCGGTAACCAGGCGGCGTGATCGCATTCTAGGGCGGTCATGGCGGTGCTGGGATTTTTGAGCAATGCCTCAAACAGGTTACACAGTCGGGAAAACGGCAGCGGGAGGGGGCTGGGCAATTGAGCGATCGCCTCGATCAACGCCCTAGCCCGCCACACCGGGCCGAGGATTTCGTCTTGGACGGTGAAATTGGGGGGGACTTGGGCGGCTTCGGGATGGTCGCGGCAAATGTGTTGGGCGAGGGCGTGGAGGGTGCTAATCGGGGCGGCTTCTAGTTCGGCGAGGGTGTCGGGGCGATCGCCCATGCGGTCTTTGATGGTGCGACGAATGCGCGATCGCAATTCCTGGGCGGCCTTGTCCGTAAAGGTCACGGCCACAATATTCAGCGGTGAATAGCCCTGGGCAAGAAAATAAAGATACCGTTCAGCGAGCATGTGAGTTTTGCCCGTCCCCGCTCCCGCCGTCACCGCGACGCTACCGGGATGCTGGGCCGCTTGGGCCTGTTGTTCAGTGAGTTGCATGGTGTTCTCCTTGGGCTTTGCGACGGAGGCGATCGCCTTGACGACAGAGTGATTGATAGTCGCAATAGTTGCAGGCTTCCCCCTTCACATCGGGCTGAACGGGATAATTTCCCGTGGTTAAATGGGTCTTACAGCGTTCAATGGCGGCCTGTAATTCTGCTTGCATCTTGGGTGTTAATTGCTTGAGCCTTGATTTCTCTGACCCAATCGGGTTGCAATCTTTCAGGGAATAATAATAGGCATCAATGACCGTTTCGCCGGGGTATAGAGTCGCGATTACCTCACGATAGAGGGGAATTTGAAGATCAATAGCGGCCTGACCCTGCTGATTTTTAATGCCTTTGGGCGGCTTGGTTCCGGTTTTGTAGTCAATTAAAACGAGGCCGTTGGGGGTGCGATCGATGCGATCGACTTGGCCCGATACTTGCAAACCGTGCCATTCCCCGGTGAACCGCTGTTCAAGGGCGATGGGTTCAGCCTTGGCGGGTAGAAAACTGGAATTTTTGAGGACGAGGGCGAGGGTGGCCAGTTGTTCCGGGCGCTGATGTTCCCAGGCGGGGAGGGCGGGCAGGGTTAAGGCTTGTTCGGCTTCGGTATAGGTGCGATCGATGAGGGCGGGATCGGTGAGGTCTTGGTCTGGGTGGGTTTGATGGTGGGTGATCAGGAGTTCGAGGGTTTTGTGATGGAGACGGCCGCATAGGGATGCACTGAGGTCGTCTTCCGGTTCCTGGGGGGGGCTGAGGTTGAGCAGTTTATGGGCAAACCATTTAAAGGGACATTGCCCCAACTGGGTCAACTGGGTCACGCTAAAGTGCCAATCAGGACGGTCAAAGGGCAGGGCGATCGCACCATCGTATTCATCCGCCGCCGCCTCACTTTCACGCCGTAATTCCACCGCCCAAGCATGGCGGGCCAACCCTAAAACCGGATCATTTGTATCTACGGCGGCGGATTGGAGACGGTGACGGCGTTCCTCTTCGGGGCTGGCGATCGCCTTGGGTGGAGGCTCCGTGGTTTTGAGGTTCAACTGTTGGAGGTAGGGACTGGGTAACTGTTCGTCCTTGTCCTGCCGGATCGCGTAGGAAAAACTCACCCGTTCCGTCACCGTTTGCACCATGCCATAAAAATACAGCGCCTCCTGACGGGCCAGGGCGGCCGCACTGGGTAACTGCACACCGTAATCCTCAAGGGTGCGGCGATCGAAAAAGTCCACCACCGGATCGGGCTGAATCGGAGCCGGAAACAGACCCTCCGCCATCCCCAACACAAACCCATAGCGATATCGGGCCCCCAACACCGCCTGCGGCCCATGGAGTTCAACGCCGCCGCGACCGGGTTGGGCGGGGACAGTGAGGGATTCGAGGAGGTCGAGCAATTCTTGGCGAAAGTCTGCCCAGGTGAGGATTTCTGCCTCGGCATTGTTGGCGAGGGCGGCGAGGTGTTGGCGTAGGGCGTTGACGGCGAGGATGTCACGAGGCCAGCGGTTAGCCCGTTGATAGAGATTAAACCTGTGGAGGCAGTCTTTCCACCAGTCCACCCAGGTATCCCGTCGCCGGGCTTGGTTGACCCGCCCCAAGGGTTGCAAATCGAGGTCAAGGTGTGCCGTTGCGATCGCCTGCCAAGCCGCGAACCCCTGGGGATGCTCCTGCCGGACGATCGCCCAAAACTCCCGATCCGGATTACTGCACAGGGGATGGCTCAACAGTTGCGCCGTCTGCTCAAAGGGAAACCCCGCCACCAACACCTCGATCAGCATTTTTAACCAGGTTCCGAGGCGCGTACTCAGAAGCGGAATCTGATACAGGGCCCGCACCGGAATCTGATATTCCCACGCCACATCCAGCAGTTGGGGGCCGTAGGCGGTTTCATCGCGGGCGATCAGGACAATACTGCGGGCGGGGACTTGCTGGTTGAGGAGGGTTTTCACCTGGGTGAGAACGCCGCGAATCTCGGCTTCGCGGTGGTCGTAGTGGTGAGCCTGGACGGCGGCGGGCGGGGAAGCGGCAGCGGTTAAAAATTGCAGACTTAACTGGTCGCCGCAGGTTTGGGGGGCAGCAGAATCGCACTGCACTGTCCAGCCCTGGTGCTGCAACCAGTCCACCGACTGCCGCACATCGGCAAAGCAGGGGTGATCGGGTTGGGGCAAAATTAAGGCACTGCCGGGGCCAGCGATCGCATCTAACCACGCCAATTCATCGCGGCGGGGTTGAAAGTAGCCATAAATCAGCAGCGGTTTAGGGGTAGGAGGGAGGTCGAGGGTTCTCCAATACAGTTCGCTTTCGTCTATCAGTTGCTGATCATGGAGGGTCTGCTGAAACGCATGGGCCACCGCTAGCAATTGACGGATACGCAGCGATCGCACCTCATCCGTGCGTAACAGGGGCAACTGCGGCCCACTCTGCAACAAATCCCGTACCGCCGGAAGCCACACCTTCGCCGTCCCAAACCGATCCTTCGGCCGGAGGGTCTCCCCCAAAACAGCCCGCAAACATCGCAACGCCTCTAACCCCGATGCAACGCGGCAGTTAGGCCAAGGGCGACCCAGATGAGCAACAGCCAGTTGGCGGAGGGTTTGAGGGGATCGAGCCGCGATCGCCCGTGCCGCCAGGCGAGACCCCGTGACCACCGTCCAATCGTTTTGCAGCGCGAGGCGAGTGGCCAGGGTATGGGGGTGGGCATTCACCCAAACGACACGATCAACAGTTTTAGACATCAACAGTTTGCAGGGGGTATCGTTCGCAGCATAGATCAAAAGCGATCGCCCGGATGATGAAGTGTTGCTGCAAAATTTCACAAAAATGATACATTCGACGCGATCGCCCCCCACATTCCTTACAACCCAGAAGAGCGATCGCACCCACATTCCTTACAACCCAGAAGAGCGATCGCTTCTAACATTCTCTCAAATCTGCAAAGGTGATCTCAACTGGGCAATAGGGAAAATTTTTCCTTAATTTATATCGAGTAAAGGTGGGCGAGCCGCGTGGCGAATGTGTAAAATTCTAATCACAGGGGGATTTTGCTCATTGAGGACTGTGAATAAAATTCGGTATGAATTTCTCCCTTTGCCATAAACAAGTTGCCGAATTTCTTGGCTAAATTTTGCGTTTTCCGGTGCTAAAGTGCAGCGGTTCGGCATGATGGCAAGGGATTGAATCGTTTTGAGCAATTGACTGTACCAGACCTTGGCTGGTTCTGTTCCTAGATGCTGCGCGATCCACAAATAGGCTTTGTCTGCTTCTGACTCAGCAACGCTAGAAATTTGAATCTGGTAATTCATCACTGATCAGAAAGTCCATGTTTTTCCTGTTGCTCTCCGACAAAATCATCAAAATTGCGAAAGTTGCCGCTCTCAAAGTCATTGAGTCCTTGTTGGATTCCAGCGATCGCCGCCTCGGTTTCTTGGGTTTCCCAAGCGAGTAAGGCCGTGAGGAGTTGCGTGGCGAGGGTATTGATATCCTGCCCTTGGTCTTCAGCTTTGGCGAGAAGTTGGGCTTCGGTAATGGGGTCAAGGGTAATGGTGAGGAGCATGGGCTTAGGGTTGTACAGGCGTTTCTCATTATAGTCGGACTCTAGCGATCGCATTTGCCAAGGGGGGAGCGATCGCCCCCCATATTCCTTAGAGCAGGGAAGAGCGATCGCCCCAAAAATAAATCGTAGGGGCGCAAGCGTTGCGCCCTCGGTTTGCACTAGGGGAATTTGAGGCTGCGGTGTGGAGGGTTGGCGTAATGGCGTTAGCCTTGCCGGGCAGGTTCAACGTTGCTCTGATTCTAAGCGGGCGAGGGTTGTCGCAGCTTCGGCAAGATAGAGTGCAGTAATTGCCCGTTTTTTAGGATCAGTTTCTCGGCTGAGATGGTGGCTAAAAATCCGGACGCGATTATGGTAAGCACGGATTGACTCGGAATCATCAAGGGTGTGGATACTGGGGTTCATAGGTCAAGGGGAATACTCGCAACGGTGATCTTGAGAAGTTGTTGTTCTGGTTCAAGGTAGATGAACTGAACTTCAAGAAGTGTATCTATTGCCAAGGTAACATTCTGTCGAGCTTCGGGCGGATTAACGGATTGATGAAATGCGATCGCGGTATAGTCTCCCGGTGGCAAATCCGGAAATTGAGCATCTGCCCAACGCCAGTTAACGGGTTTCTGGCTGATCAGGGTTCCATCTTGTTGCAAAATTGCGATGAAAAGAGTTCCCTGCGTAGAGGGCATTGCGTAACCATCTTGGTTGCGAATGCTAATGAAAATGTCGGACATTGAACCAGATGTTGGATTTTAGTTTTTCATTTTACAGTTTGAGGCAAGGCTTGTGTCTCCGCCCGGATGAAAAATGCACCACTGCCGGAATTTGGGGCTGTGGTGCTTTGGGAGAGTTGGGAAGAGCGATCGCCCCCCAATCCTAGAGCCGGGAAGAGGCGATCGCACCTCACAAAAAACGATCGCCCCCCATATTCCCTACAACCCAATCGCACCTCACAAAAAACGATCGCCCCCAACACTCCCTCCAAACCAGAAGAGCGATCGCACCTCACAAAAGCGATCGCCCCCACAGTCTCTAGAGCCGGGAAGAGCGATCGCACCTCGAAAAAACAGCGATCGCCCCCCAATCCTAGAGCAGGAAAGAGCGATCGCACATCAAAAAGAGCGATCGCCCCTCACATTCCCTACCACCCAGAAGAGCGATCGCACCTCGCAAAAACGATCGCCCCCCATATTCCATACAACCCAGAAGAGCGATCGCACATCAAAAAGAGCGATCGCACCCCGATATTGCCTCTAAGTAGGGAAGAGCGATCGCACCCCACAAAAATGATCGCCCCCAACATTCCCTACAAACCCAGAAGAGTGATCGTACATCAAAAAGAGCGATCGCCCCTCACATTCTCTAGAGCGGGGAAGGGACAATCACATTGAGAGCAAAAGGAGTAATTGGCTGTAAAATCGACAAGAAATATAATAGTACTATTGTGGTTATGTGTAGCTGTCAATTAAAGCAATGATAATAGGAACAAGTGATGTGCCAAATCCCGCAAGAAATTTGTTAAATATTTGAGTATCAAAAGGCCAGTCGGGAGATATTGATCGTATTTTATTAATTACATCGATCAAGTCACTTAATTCTTGTATTTGTTCCTGTGATGCAGTGCTTTTTTGTGATGAAATAATGCGCTCTAAATATTTGTATCTATTGGTAAATTTAGATAAATTCCTGGCTACAGCTTTTTTCATTTCTGTGTGTGTACTTAATAACGGAAAAAAGAAAAAGAATATAGATAATATTGGCAAAATGGCGAACTGTATCATTAAATAACCTGGTATTTCTTGACTTGGTGAATTAAAAACTTGTGTTATACCAGCAGCAGAGTAAAATCCAAATGCAGGAATCAGCCAAAAAAAGTATGTTGACACTACCTTACCAATTGAGGCATAGCCACCAGCATTATCTTCATGAAAGGGGTCGAGTTTAGTTGGTACTGTCTCATATATTTTGCCAATACACATTTGAAAAATTGAAATTCGTATAACAGTTAGTGCAATAGCATAAGCTGTTAAAATGGTTTTAGGTAGCTCTGTAAAAAAAAATAACCACCTGACTTGATGTAGCCAGTATGGGCCATCTGCAAAGTTAAGAATAAGGCCGATTATTATTATCGTTATGATAGATGTTATTGTTAAACCAACTAGAGTTACAAGCTTACTGTTTATGGATTGTGATATTGATAGTAAATGAATTTGATATTGTTCTAGGTATTTATCACCAAAAATACCACTTTTATATAACCCTTCAAGTCCATCCCACATAATTTTATTAAATGCAAAGTAATATGATACTAATACAGGCTGAACAAAGAAAGATATTATTAATTGGCCCGGCTGATCTAGAGTTCCTGTAGCAATCACTTCGTTTGTTACAGGATTGTATATTGTTTTTAATGTTCCATTGAAATTTGCATATCCAAAAAATATTAATACAGATGTTGATATCATTATCCAGAAAATCATTCTAGATGATACACCTAATTTATATAAAACCAAGTTTATCAAAGGATCTCCTTTCAAAAAAACATCTTGTATTTCTTCGATGGAACTATACATGATTTTTGTTAGCTGGCTATATTTAAAGTTTGTTTTTTGAGTACATTGTTGCTTAGATAGATGATTAAGTATAGTCTTCCCACCACTTGGTAGGGCATGGCATAAAGTTATCGTACTTATTATTTTAGATAAAGGCTGTAACTCTCTTTTGTTACTGTGGGAGATTTCAACGAATTTTCGTGATTACAGCCCACGAAAGAATCAGCGTTTGAACCCAATCTGACAAAAGAGAGGTAACTTCAAGCTTTAGTGTGGTCTCCAGCGTGTCTAATAAGCACTAGGGTCAAACCGATCTGCTTTCGTTATTTTTCTGAATATGACTTGAAAGATATCAAGCTCTTCTTGTTCATCACTTTCCAAAATACTGGTGCTAGATCGCCCTTGATACTCAACAGATAAAATCGGCTTATTTTCAATATTCTCTGATTCTTCAAGTTGCTGCTCACTGATGCTTGCAAAAAGAATTGCCAAGCACTGCTCCATGCTGGTAGGAGTAACCCCAAAATCCTGTGGAAAGTCTATCTTAAGAACTCCTTCCTGAATGTATGAATTGTGGCTAGGAAATTTAGTCATTAATCTCTTCTCCTATTGTATTTACAGACTGGATTGTTACGATTGGGGGAAACACAAGCTTGCCATGGTTTATGCAGGCTTGTGTTTCTGAATCAAGTTCCCTGACTTACACGCCAAGCAATCTTAAAGCATTACGACCTAATGAACGGATTAGATCAAAAGCTCGCTGTCCAAAACGGACTATAGCATCAAGTGCCTTTTGACCTAAACTATTAACAATGCCAATAATATCGCGACCGAAGCGAGCCAAGGCATCTAGACCTTTAGCTCCCCAGCGACCAATGAAGCTGATGGCATCGCGACCGAAGCGAGCCAAGGCATCTAGACCTTTAGCTCCCCAGCGACCAATGAAGCTGATGGCATCCCAGCCAGCATTTTTAATAGCATCCAGGCAAGATGTACCCCATTTGGCAACAAAGCCTAAAACACTTAGTCCACGCTTGGCGAGTCCATCTAAAAACGATTTGACAGTATCAATGGCTTGAGTAGATAGCCACGTACCAATTTTTTGAATAGCCAAAAGATCTGAGGGACTGAGATTTTTTACGCCATTCAGTATGCGATGAATTGTTGGTAATGGTGAATTTCCTAGCGTTCCTAGCGATTTACGGAGCGATTCTGTGGAAGATCGAAATAGAAGTGAAGAAGCTAGGCCGATGCCTGCGGGAACATTTGCGGATGAGCTAACCAAAGAGGCAAGAGTAACGAGAAAACTGTAGTAGTCTTTATCCCGATAATGAAATCCACTACTACTCAATGCACCTACTGTAAGAGGCAGCTTAGTTCGTTCTCCATGCAAATCATTAGAACTCAATGAACCTGTTAGCCGATACTGGTCACCTATCATGTGTTCCCCTAGAGGATGCACTTGATCAAGTAATCGTTTTTCATCATATTTGATGTAAACAACATTTCCGTTTAAGTAGGCTTCTCCTGCCATGCTCACCAAGTCACCGCTAACAATGTAATGAGTAGCATGTTCTATAGATTTGGTATATCGATTTGCGATAAATCGAGATATCCCTGGAGAGTTAAAAGTGACAATCTCTCCTACAAGATTAGGAAAAGTTGCTGCAACCAACTGAGATTGAGCACCTCCAAGGCTGTGTCCAGTAATGGCGGCTGGTAAACCAGCATTAGCCTTACTTTTTAGCCATGATTCAAGATCTGATTTGTTAGGCAAAAACTGATCCATGCCGACAGACCAAGGATTTAAGTCTGTTGCTAAATCATGAGGAGTATTAGTGCCTCGGATCACTAAAACTGGGCTAAGTCCTGACGAAGGATTTTTAGGTACCAAACCAACGGCGTAGAATCCATTTTTAGTAAAGGTAGCATCAAGTTTGTAATCGTTTCCCCATTGATGAGATTTATAAATTGCCCAAACCAAATTCTCATACTGCTCATGATTGTTTGGAGTAGGAGTAGGGATTGGGGCAGGGGCAGGAGCAGGGGCAGGGGCAGGAGCAGGAGCAGGAATTGGATTTGGAGTTGCTATAGGAGTTGGTGCAGGAGTTGGAGTTGGTGCAGGAGTTGGAGTTGGTACAGGAGTTGGAGTTGGTACAGGAGTTGGAGTTGGTGCAGCAACTTGTTTGGGAATCCAGATTGTCTGGCTAGTGTAGATTAGATTGGGGTTTGGAATCCCGTTCTTCTGAGCTATGAAGTTGTAGTAAGGAGCCGTGCTACTGCCCATTGTTCGGAGGGCAATTGCGCCGAGGGTATCGCCCGACCGGATTGTGTAACGCTCCCAGTTATAATATTTGCCCATGAAGAGGGTAGATGCTGCCCGTTCACTTGAGATCAATACACCGTCACTCTTCCAGAGTTCTGGTATTAATATTTCTGAACTTTCTGTTTGGGGCGTAAAGTTTTTATCTGGTTTTGTGGCCTTCGCCAACTGAACCGCTGCCATGATATTGAGCAGGCCCGCCCCCGTTTCTAAATCGAAACCAGTCTCGCCCAAATCCGTTGCCGTCTGCTTCAACAGATCAACAACCTGACGGTAACTTAACTCCGGATTCGCGGCCCAAACCTGGGACACCGCCCCCGTCACCTTCGCCGTTGCGACCGAAGTTCCGGCCATAGCACTGGTTCCTTCTCCCGTTAATGACAATTGGGGATTTTCAGTCGTTCCGCCATAGGCCATCAAATCCAAACCATGGCCATAACTGGAATAATCTGTTCGGTCTGCTCCTTGCCAAGCTGAGGTATTCGGGTCAAACTGTTCTGCTGCGCCCACAGTAATGATGTTGTCAAACTCTTGGGAAGCCTGACCCAAAGCCGACATCACACCGCCATCATTCCCCGCTGCCACAACGAGTAACACGTTATTCTGCCGTGCATACTCGATCGCCGCCCGTTCCGTCGGCGTGAACTCATAGCGCGTCGTCACATTCCCATCCGCATCAATTTGAGTCAGATCTAAGCTCAAATTCACCACCGCATTGGGCTGACCTGAATCCACTGCCGCATCGACAAATTCCACCAAGGAATTGGCCCATTGACCCGAACCCACCGCACGACCCAACCAGATCGGCGCATCGGGGTTAATGCCATCAATGCCGATGCCGTTATCTTGTTGGGCGGCGATGATGCCGAGGACGTGGGTTCCGTGTTCGTTGCCTTCACCTTCGGTGAGGAAGGGATTGTCATCGCCATCGACGAGATCGCGCCCGGTGATGATGTTGCTGTAGTCAATATCGGGGTTATCGGCGGCGAATCCGGTGTCAATGATGCCCACTAAAGGTTGGAATTCTCGTGCGGCTTCAAAATCGGCGGCGGTGTATTCTATGCCATCGGTGTAGGCTTTGGCATATTCAACCAACGCTTGGCCCATATCGCCTGCACGCCAATCGCGCCCTTCCGCAACGACCTCTTCTAATTCGGGAATATCATTGGTGGCAGTTGCGCCGCGAATTTGGAAGACAAAATCGTTGTAATCTCGGTCGGAATGGTCGAGGGTGACATCTTCCATGACAAAGGTATTGCCGTCACCAGTAACATCGGCGATTTGACCGAAGTGGAGGTCATCGTCTGGGTTGGCGGTCGCCATGGAAAAGAGCGGGGTATTCCAGGCTGTGCCGTCGGCCACGGATTGGATCGACTGGTTCGGCACTAGCATAATGCCAAAACGAGTCCCGGCTTCCATTTTGAAGGTTTGCACGCCTTGGTAATCACCGGCGTTGAAGTCTGCTTCGCGCCAACCTTGGCCACTGAAGCGAGCGCCATCGGTGGCATCGGAGATCACCACATGACCTTCTGTGCCGCTGAGGGCGCGTTGGGCGGCGGTTTGGGCAAATTCTTCAGGACTGAGGCTGTCGGGGTCGAGGCCCTCTAGGCTAAAGATCCCGACTTCGCCGCGACTGTAGAACCCACCGTCAAAGAGAAAGTCGATCCCGACTTCACCCTCTGCCCCGACGGTAAACACCCCGCCGGTGTAGTCGAATTCAGGGCGTGAAGCAAAGGGTAAAATCTCGACATCATCAAGATCAAAGGCGATCGCAGCCCCTGCTGACTCACCCATCTCAAGATCATCAACGTCAACATCAATATCAAAATCATCAACATCGGGCGTGTCATCACCGAGGCCCTCAATGAGCGCACTGGGTGTGAGAATGGGTTCCAGGAGAAGGGCTTGGAAATTCTTGGGGGCCTGTGGCTTTCTAGACATAGCTCTTAAGACAAAGGGGTAGTGACCTGAATAAGGGCGTGGTTCATCTGAAATAACGCTCTTACTAATACTATCTAGGGAATTGTTGTATTTTTATGCAGTGTGATTAATATTTCTTGTAAAGCTTTGATGAAGATTACAACAGCTAATGTGAAGGAGTAATAAATATCGTGTTTTTGCCTACGTGAAAATACTGAATTTGCATTTCAATATGATTCAAGTACACTTAAGTGGTTAGCAGATTTTTGATGATGAGAGGCTTATGGTATCCGGTGTTATCAGTGGGAGCACTAAAGGAGGTAAAACCCTAAAAGCCTTTGTCAGCAAGGATTATCGTTGAATCAAGTGTTTGATTGAAGTGGGTGGCGGGGATGAATGGTGGGTTGTGGAGACGATCGCACTTCTGGTGAGATCGAGGGGGATGGGAGTTTCCGGATCAATTGAGCGAGGCGGGAGAATTTTGTGGTGTTGAGCGGGTTGACAGGCGAATTTTGGGGATGATGGGGGGCGATCGCTCTGCTATTTTTGCTCAAAACAGTTCATGGATATTGATTTTGAGCACCATGAATGATCGATATTTTTGGATCAAAATTACTCGAAATCACCGCTAAATCAGCCTTTTACAACTATTTTTTCAGGGCTGCAAAAAATTTAACTTTTCTGGAAGAGTAAGTATCGTACAATGCAAAAGTCAATGAAAGAGGGTGTAAACATTCATTGTTATGGTTGCTGAAAAACCGGATTTTTCGTTATCTTCAACCTGGATCAATCTGGACTGGTTGACTCCCGACCTGCGGCAATATTGGCAGATTGGTCGAAGTAAAAAAACAGGTCAGTTTGTGATGCTCACAGACGACCGACAGTTAGCGCACATTGTTAATGAGTTTGAAGCCTTTGCGTTGAGTCGTTGCACCGGGAAACAGACCTTGCGACGGTTGCAGTCTCAATGTCAACGGCAGTTTGGCGATCGCCTTCCCGCTGACTTTCTCCCGACACTCTTCCACAAGCTCCAATCACTGAACATCATTGCCGACCCCGATGCAGACATCGCCGCCCCAGTCGATACCTCGGTTTCGTCCCAATCGCTACTGAAACCCGGTGTTACCTTGATTGATCATCCCGATGGCTATTGCCTCGTCCGTAACCCGGAGAATATGCAATATCTCCAGGTGGATATGCTGTCTAAAGACGTGATCACCCGTCTTGGCACTGCCTCCCCCCAAGACATTTGCCGAGATCTCCAGTTTCCGGCCGCGCAGTTTCAGGAGTTGATGAAGCTGTTGACGGTGGCGGGAATGTTGGCGGGGGTAGACCCGCCGCAGCCGAAGCCGAAAAAGTGGACACCGCTGCAATTGCTGTATTACAAGCGATCGCTGATTAATCCCGATCGCGCCTTAACCGCTCCTGCCCAATGGCTGCGCTGGATTTGGACTGCGCCCGTGTTTTGGGCGTTGTTGGGGTTTATGGGGTTCTCGCTGGTGTGGGGGCTGCACGATTCCGCAGAACTGATCACCACCGGGAATCTGCTCTGGCAAACCCGTGGGCCGGTGTTGATTGTGCCCTTTGTGCTGTTGTCGATGGTGGTGGTGACGATTCATGAATTGGGTCATGCCTTAACCCTGAAGCATTACGGCGGCGAGGTGCAGGACATGGGGCTGCTGTTTATGTGCCTAATTCCGGCGGCTTATACCAATTCCACGGATTCCTATCAATTGAAGAAAAAACGGCAGCGGGTGCTCGTGGTGGCAGCGGGGATCATTTGCCAATGTGTGATCGGGGCGGTGGCGCTGTGGTTGTGGCATTTTTCGGCGGTGAATAGCTGGCTCAAACCCACGAGTTACCTGTTGTTGGCGGCATCGTTGTTTACGTTGGTGGTGAATTTGAACCCGATGGCGCGGTTTGATGGCTATCACCTGCTGGTGGCGATGACGGGAATTAATAGCCTTAAGGATCGCTCCTTTAAATTTTATCGATCGCTCTTCAGTCGGCAGCCACAGACGGAATCGGCACGAGATCAATGGATTTTGGCGATCTATGCGCCGTTGTCGCTGCTGTATATCTGCTTTGTGTTTGGCTCGCTGTTGCGCTTTGTGGTGATTTGGACGCTGGATCATGCCGCTGTGGTGGTGGCGTTCTTCATCATTGCTTGGTTGATTTATTACTTTTTCCCGGAGATTCCCCATCGTTCCCATGACACCGCACCCTCAAAATCCTGACGAAACATTCCAGGGTAAACCCCAATTTCAGGCTGTGCCGCCGCGTCCAGCCTCGACCCCCAATCTGGGCCAAGCCGGCGGACAGCAACCGCCACCGCGATCGCCCCAATCCCCCGCTGCCCCTAGCTCGGCTTCACCCTATCAAGGATTGTTTATTCTAGGGGCGATCGCCGTCACCCTCGGCCTGATCAGCCAAATTTCATCCCAACCATCGGTACGCGCCGAAGATGCTTGGTTAGAACCATTACCCCAAACCCGTCGCACCGTCTACGCCCAATCTCCCGGCGTGATCACCGATGTTTTTGTTCAGTCCGATGGCACAGTAGAGGCGGGGCAACCGTTGGTGTTGCTCGAAAGTGAGGTACTAGAGGCGGATGTGGAATCCTTTGCCCTGCGGAGTTTAGAAGCGCAAACCGAAGTCAATGCCGCCCAACAAAATGTGTTAACCGCCCAAGCTCAGGTTCAAGAAATCGCTGCGAATTTAAAGCAAGCCGAGTTTCGGTTTCAGGAGTTAGAGCGCGAAATCGCCCAGTTAGAGGCTGGATCGCCCCCGCCGGAAATTGCCAGCTATGACAACCAAATCCAAAATCTCCAAGCACGGGTTGCTAATTTGGACGAAACCCTCGCCAACTATCAGTTTCTGGAGCGAAATGACGCGATCACCCCAGAACAAGTCCGAGAGATCGAACGCCAAAAACTGTTTGCTCAGTCTGAGATGGATGAGGTGGCAGCGCGACGGGATGCGATCATTAAACGGATGGAGGACGAGTGGAAGCAGCATTATGACCGCGTTGTCCAACTGCGCAATAGCTATCAAGTGGCACGGCAAGACTATCAAGCCGCCCAAAACCTCGTAGCCAATCGTATGCCGATGCAGCAGCAGTTACATCAACAACTCTTGAAGCGAGAGCAGCGCGAGCAAGAGCGGGCCGTGTTGGCCGCGCCGATGTCTGGCACGGTGGTCACCCAGGATCTGCATAAACTGGCGGGTCGAGTCGTCCGCGAAGGGGATGAGGTGCTAGATATTGTTGATCCTCAGCAGTTGAGGATTAGGATGCAGGTCAAGCAGGAGGATCGTCTTTTGATTAAAGAGGGGGCGGTGGTGACGTTTTCATTGCCAGAACAGGAACTGCAAACATTCACCGGCACGATTGAGCAGATTGGGACGGTCGTGGAGCGTGATGAACAGTTGAATCGTTCGCTGACTCCCGTGATTGCGATCGCCACCGATCAGCCCGATGGTTTACAACCAGGGGCGCGGGTCTATGCCAAAATCGAGTCCCCAAAAAAAATGACCTTGGGCCAGCAAGCATGGCGACAAATCCTCACGCTCTTCCGACGCTAAAGACGTTAATTAGGCCGGTCATCACATGACGCGAAAAAAGCAACTCAGAATGAGGGTTTGGAGACCAAACCGCTACGAGATGTCAAAACCACCAGATCACGTAGGGGCATGGTCTCCATGCCTTTTTCATTAGCGAATATTGTCCGGGGTCAAGTGCATTGATAGTCCTTGAACGATTACGATTCCCCTGCTAACTCTTGTATTTTTTTATCGTTATACAACACCTTGCCTTCTAAAATCTTCACTGCACCTTGTATCTTTAAGACGTTAAAAACTTCTGCAACTTCTCCGGGCGAGTCTTGAAATTTAGTCTTGATGCTATTTAGTAAGGTTTCTTGCTTAGTGGGTCTGTTTTTGCTGTATTTAATGAGATGTATACAATAGAGTTTGACCCGTGAGGAGTCAATGTCTTCACTTTTATTTGGTGTGGATTTAGCTGGGCTTTCTTCTTCTTTTTGTGTGCCGATGCGTTCTGCTGAACGACCTTGGCTTTGCAGTAAATTCACAGCGTGATCGAGATCTGTGTCATTGGAAATGATGACGAAATGCGTGTCTTTAGGCAATTGTTGCATCAAAACACCGGCAAAGAAACAAATCCCAAAATCTGCTGAATTTTTGCCAGTGGTTGCCATTTTGAGGATTTTCAATTTATTGCAATTGATCATTGTGCTGAGTGGGATTAACCAATCAAGGGGGATTTTTGCCCCACTTTGGGCATAGCAAATGACGACTTGCGAAAATTGTTCTAGATTTTCTTGTAACTGATAAATTTGATGGGGACAGTTTTCCAGGTCAATCAACAGTACCCGACCCACTTCAGTACTAATGTGATCAGTGGGTTGATTATTTTCAAGCATCATTTTTTATGATCATAAGCTTGGACAATACGATAGCAAAGGCAAACAGATCAAGGCAACGGTGCGACGAATACAGATGCAGCATTCTTCAATCAACCAACGCTAACGTGTGGTCTTCTTCAGGAATGATGTTGATATGGACTGGATTAAAATCCCATCGATGCAATGAACATGAGGGGCAGGGAACGGTAATCGCTCTCAGGCTCAACCGTAGTCAAACGAGAGGGGCGATCGCGCTACGGTATCGCGCTACAGTAAAGCCTGATTCTTCATGCTGTCTTGCCGATGGTTGCCGCCCTGCCCATTGTGTATCATCCCGACTATGTGACACCGTTGCCAGAGCAGCATCGGTTTCCGATGCCGAAATTTAAGCTGCTCCATGACCATCTTTTACGGGTGGGGATGACTCGCCCCGATGCGGTGTTTACACCCGATCGCGCCGCTCCGGAACTCCTCGCCCTCGTCCATGACCCCGCCTATGTCACCGCCTATTGCACTGGAACCCTCGACCCGAAAGCCCAGCGACGGATTGGCCTGCCCTGGAGTCCGGGACTGGTGAAACGCACCTGTACGGCGGTGGGGGGCACGGTGTTGACGGCGCAACTGGCGTTACAGTACGGCATCGCGTGCAATACGGCGGGGGGGACGCACCATGCGTTTCCGGATTATGGGTCGGGGTTTTGCATTTTTAATGATTTAGCGATCGCAGCCCGATCGCTTCTCCTCACAGAACAAGTGCGGCGGGTGTTGATTATTGATCTTGATGTGCATCAGGGGGATGGGACGGCGTGGATTTTTCGGGATGAGCCGAGGGTGTTTACCTTTTCGATGCATTGTGAGGCGAATTTTCCAGGCCAGAAACAGCAGAGCGATCGCGACATTCCCCTCCCCGTTGGCCTTGATGATGATGGATATTTGCAAATTCTCGCGGCCCAATTGCCGGAGGTTTTGCAGCTTGCCCAGCCGGATCTCGTGCTTTACGATGCCGGGGTGGATGTCCATGTGGGCGATCGCCTCGGTAAACTGGCGCTGAGTGATGCGGGGATTTATCGGCGCGATCGCATGGTGTTGAGCAGTTGCCACGCGGCGGGCTATCCCGTCGCCTGTGTCATCGGTGGCGGCTACGCTCCGGATATTCACGCCCTCGTGCTGCGCCATGCCTTTCTACACCAAGCCGCCCGCGATACGCTCTGCAACCCCGTATTATTTTCTTGAAGGCTGGAGGGAACTGGGGCAATGGCGAACCAACGGAGCGAACCGATCGATATTTTAATTTTGTCCAATGGGCCCGGCGAGGTGGCCAATTGGGTGCGGCCCGTGGTGCGGGAACTGCGGCAACAGTGGGGGCGCGATCGCACCCCGTTGCGCATCTCGGTGATCCTCTCCCCCTGTACCAATGCAATGGGAACCGAAGCGGAGGTGGTGCGAGGGTTTGAGGGGTGCGATCGCGTCCAAGCCGCCGATCACTTTTGGCCCTTTCTGTTATGGGGCAAAACCGTAGAGGATTGGGATTGGCGGCCCCAGGGGATTGTGATTTTCCTCGGCGGTGATCAAGTTTTTCCCGTCGTGATTGGGAAACGGTTGGGGTACAAAATCGTCATCTATGCCGAATGGGCAGCCCGCTGGCCGCGCTGGGTGGATCGGTTTGCCGTCATGACCGAAGCCGTTGCCCAAAAACTCCCGCCCCAGCATCGCCACAAGGCGCAGATTGTCGGGGATCTGCTGCGGGATGTGGAGCGAACGAGTCCCCCCGCTGAGGCGACCGAGACAGAATGGATCGGGATTTTACCCGGTTCCAAACCGATGAAATTAATGCAAGGCGTGCCGGGGGCGATCGCGATCGCCAACCGCCTCAAACAACTTCGCCCCCAGAGCCGCATCGCCATCCCCGTCGCCCCCACCCTCGACCCCGCCACCCTTGCCCGCTACGCTGACCCCGAATTTAATGCGATCGCCGCCCGTTTCGACAACGCCACCGCCACCCTCATCACCCCCCCCGACGCGCCCCCCTACCTGCAAACCGCCCAGGGCAACCGGATCGACCTCTGGACAGACTACCCCGCCCATGATCGGCTTCGTCACTGTCAAATCTGCATCACCACCATCGGCGCAAACACCGCCGAACTCGCTGCCCTCGGCGTGCCCATGTGTGTGATGATTCCCACTCAACAGATCGATGCGATGCGGGCCTGGGATGGCGTACCGGGATTGATCGCCAATCTACCGGGCATCGGCACAGCCTTCGTCACCGCCTTTAATTCCGTGATGTATTGGTACTATCAACGGCGGGAAAAACAGGGTAAAAAGATCCTCTATGCTTGGCCGAATCTCTGGGCGGGTCGGGAGATTGTGCCGGAATTGGTCGGAGAACGGGCAGACCCGGAACCGCTCACGACCTATCTCGATGATCTCTTGAATGACCCGACCCGCCTCGCCCAAATGCGCACCGACCTGGAAGGGGTACGGGGTCAGAGCGGTGCGGCTCGGGCCTTAGTGGCTGGGTTAGCCTCGTTAATCGTGTGACTCTTACAAACGACCGAAAAATGATGCGCCCCTAGCGGCAGACTCGTTCGCCGTCGGCGTTGGTGATGCCGAAAACGTCGAATTCGCGGCCTTCAAATTCGCCGATGACCGTGAGGCGATCGCCCACTTGCACATGGCGAGCCGTGAAATCACCGCAGACATCCCAGGTATCGGTTTTGATGCTGCGATCGCCCACGCGCAACCGGAAACCATCTTCCCAAACCCGTTCCACAACCCCCGTTAAACTGCGGGTATCGGCTTGGGCAGGTTCAGCACTGCTGAAGATTACGGCGGCGAAACTGGCGGCGCTGAGGGTTAAACCTGTGGCGATCGCAGCGAGGGACAGGGTGGGAACGTTGAGGTTAATCATGGTGTGTTTTGGTGTGATGGATGTAACGTTTGTTGATGTTTTTTAATTTACGGGGAGATTATGACCACAACATGACCACGAAAATTTAGGGAAGACGCGGCAGGGCGATCGCCACCGTCGTCCCCGCGCCCACCTCACTGGTAATCCGCAACTCTCCCCCATGCACCCGCACAATCTGCTGGGCGATCGCCAAGCCCAACCCAAACCCCGCCGCCGCCCCGGACGGATTCACCCGGTAAAATGGTTCGCAGAGATGGGGCAACGCCGCCGCCGGAATTCCTGGCCCGGTGTCCTGCACTTCGAGAAGCATGTGGGCGGCTGCGGGAATGACTCGGAAGGCGATCGCCCCCGGTGCAGGCGTATAGCGACAGGCATTGGTCAGCACATTAATCACCGCCTGCCCCAACAATGCCCCATCTCCACAGACTGCGATCGTCGTTGCTGGCATCTCCGCCGTGAAAGTCAGACCCGCCGCCGTCGCTTGGCTCTGTCCTTCATTGGCCCACTGTTGGAGCCAGGGGGCCAGGTCGATCGCCCCAAACGGGGGGGGCTGGGTGTCGTTGCCCTCCTGCCGGGCGAGCCAGAGCAGTTGTCGCACCAATTCACTCATATGTTTCGTGAGGGTGACAATTTTCGTCAGACGTTGGCGCACGCCCGCTGGGGGTGGCTCCCCCTCTTCCCAGTCCTCCCAATCCATTAAACCCACCTGAGCATTACTGAGAATCGCGGCGAGGGGAGTGCGTAACTCATGGGAAGCATTGGCGGTGAAACGTTCCAACTGGGTGCAGGCGGCGGTTAGTTGGCGGTTCGTGGTTTGTAACTGGGTGGCTTGGGTCGTCAGTTCGCGCTCAAGGTGCCAAAAGAGATGGATCGCCAACGCCGTCCCCACTAACCCGAAGCCGCCGGAAATCCACAGCACATACCAGGTAACTCGCTGATAATGGTCTTGGTGGGCTTGGCGCTGTTGGAGGAGTTGTTCTTCAACGGCGGCAAATTGATCGATGGCTTGGCGGGTGGCATCCATGGCGGCTTTGCCTGCGTTGAGCCAATCGTAGAGGGTTACGCCGTTAACATCGGGGGGTTGACCCTGTTGTCTGCCCCGTTGCAGGCTGATTTTTTGCACCAAGAGTGCGAGGGTTGCATCGACTTGCTCACGAATCACCTGCATTTGTGCCACCTGGGCCGGGTTATCTTGCACCAAATTTTCGAGGCGAGTGAGCGATCGCGGAATCACCGCTTGGGCTTGGTAATAGGGTGCTAAAAATTCCTCCCGTTGGGTGAGACCATAGCCGCGCATTCCCGTTTCCGCATCGATCAGGGCGTTGAGGAGTCGTTTGGATTCCAGGCGCACCACTTGGGTATGTTGCACCCACATTTCATCTTCGGTGAGGCTCATTTTCAGCCAAGCTACGGCGCTTAAACTGGTGATTAAACAGAGAATCGGGATCGCGATGATGGTGTTGCCGCGCACCCGCACCGGGAGAGCCTGCCAGCGGGCGGCGAGGGTGGGGAGGATCATGATGGTGAGGGGGGCTGAAAACAATACCCCATGCCGTAGACCGTGGTGATCCAGTCTTCTACGCCTAGGGGTTGGAGGCGTTGGCGGAGTCGTCGCATTCGGGAGGCGATCGCATTACTTTCGGGCGCTTCATCCCATGTCCAGAGGGCGTGCTCTAGTTGGGCATGGGAGAGCACTTGGCGAGGGTGGCGCATTAAATATTCCATGAGTTGAAAATCGCCGCTTTTCAGTTGCACCTGTGCAGCGTGATAGTGCAATTGCAGGGTATCGAGGTGCAAGGTTAACTCAGCAACCGCCACCACATCGCCGCACCAGTGGGGCGATCGCCGTCGCAAGGCCCGCACCCGCGCCAACAGTTCCGCCACATCCACGGGCTTGACCAGATAATCATCCGCCCCTGCATCTAAGCCCTGCACTTTTTCGGCGATCGTATCTTTGGCGGTCAGGAGCACAATCGGCGTGCTCTGCTGGGCGTGGCGCACTTGACGGCAGAGGGTGACACCATCCACACCGGGCAAGAGCCAATCGAGAATTAATAAATCATAGGGCTGGTCATGGAGGAGGGTTTGAGCGATCGCGCCATCGGCCACTCCATCCACAATATGCCCCGATCGCGTTAACGCGGCTTGCAAGGGTTCCCGCTGTTCCGGATCATCTTCGACGAGGAGGATACGCATCCAAGATCTCCCATTTAAAAAAGACGTTTTAAATCCATTGTGCCTTGGATGGGTTGGCGTGAGGTGCGATCGCGCAGCAAGGCTTCCTCGTTGCTCCGTGCTTGCGATCCCCACGCCCCCAGCGGGCAGATGCGATAGGCTTTTGAAGCGGCGCAATCCTGCCGCCACTCCTCACGCCCCGGCTAGATTGCCTCTGACCCCGGCTTGGCGTGAATTCTCTCCTGACTAAGCGCGTCTCGATCCGAAAATGGCAGTATTCCGCCTTGCTCCCCTTTTTGCAAAACCACCATGACAGCCGTGCCAGATGTCACCGAAAATCCTCAGACCTACGATCGCTTGCATCAGGTCTTAGCGGCAGGGCTGCGTCGTCAGCTTTTGTTCGGGGTGTGTGAGGATGAACCCTTAGTGCAAGTTCTGTCCCAACGGTTAACCCAAGATTTGGAAACCGATGATGTCTTGTTGTTCACGATTCCGTGGGATGTGACCGACCCGAAACTCTTCGCCACGATCGCATCAGTCCTCCAAGACCATCCCTACCTCACCCAAGCCACCAACCCGCCGATTTTAGAACTGCGGAACGTGGCCCAACTGACCCGCCAACCCGCCCCGATCCAGCAGCAGTTTTTGCGGCAGTTGCGATCGCTCGGTCGCCATTTACCAGAATTGGAATTTAACCTGGTGGTGTGGGTGAATGGCCCCTGGCTCCATCAGATTCAGCATAGTGTGCCGGAGTTTTGGCGGTGTCATACGGGGGTGTTTCCCTTTGCGTCGGAGCAGGGGATTCGGCCCGTGGGGTATTTGCCGCCGCGACCGAGCACCCCGTCCAAAGAGGGGGTATTTCCCTTGGTGACTTTGGCGGGGCAGTGGGAAGGCGGGCCCGATCTGGGGGCATTGGTGCAACAGTATCGCGAGCGCATTGCCCAAGGTGAGACGAGCCGAGCGGTGCTTGATCAGGCCATTCTCGCGGCGGAACAATGGTTGCATCAGTTACCGGCGCAGGCCTTGGCGCAGATGGTAGACCTGTTTAATGATTTGGGAAATTTCTATTGGATGCGATCGCGCCTCCAAGACTCCGCCCCATCCCCCGACACCGTCGCAAGCGTTGCCCCGGCCAGGGTGGATCTTGAAAAAGCCCTCCACCAATATCATCGCGCCCTACAAACCATCGGGGCTGGCCCCAACACCGCCGACACCTACGCCATGCTGCATAACAATATCGGTGCGGTCTATAGTGACCTCGCTCAATATTGCGATCGTTGCGAGAATATTCAACAGGCGATTTGGGCCTATGAGGCCTCCTTGGGCCATCGTGATCCGGAACGCGATCGCGCCAAATTCGGAGCCACCCAAAACAACCTCGGCACTGCCTATTGGCATCTCTCCCAACACCAAGACCCCCTCCCCAACTTGAAAGCGGCGATCGCCGCCTATCATCACGCCGTTGCCCAGTATGAGGCCTTGGGGGATCGGTCAAACTGGGCGATGATTCAAACCAACCTGGGGACAACCTATTGGATGGTGGCCCAGCACGAACCGCAGGCGGAGTATTTAGAAGCGGCGATCGCGGCCTATTGTGCCAGCCTGACCCATCGCACCCCCGACGCTGACCCCCTCGGCTGCGCCACCACCCACAACAACCTCGCCGCCGCCTATTGGCATCTGGCCAGCGATCGCGATCGTGACCCTGAAACCGCCAAAAGCGACCTCCTCAACGCCGCCCAATCCTACCAAACCGCCAGCCACCTCGGCCACACCCTCAGCGTCCAAAACCCGCCCCGTTTCGTCAGCTTTGACGTTCCCACCAGCTACCACAACCTGGGCATTGTCCATTACCAACTCGCCACCGAATCCCGCATCCCCTTCACCCCCTCGGAAAAACTGCACCACCTCAACGCCACCCTCCAAGCCTACAGCCAAACCCTCGACTTCCTCACCCCCAGCACCGACCTCTACCAAACCACCGTCATCGGCATCGTCCAAGCCATCCGCACCTGCTACGAACTCGGCGGCATCGACGGCCAAAACCGCGCCCTCAACACCATTCCCGGCACAATCCTGCCTCAAATTCTCCCCCAACTCAAGGGCTAACCCGACTCCCGAAAAACGCGCGCGATCGCGTCCCACGTCCACCCTGTCAAATCCTCCAAATACGCCGACTGCTTCACCCCCAACAACCGCGCCGATTGAATAATTTGGGTGCGATCGATGTTGAAGCGGCGGCAGAGTTGATCCGGGCTGAGGGTCGAACCCTGGTAAATACTGGCGGTTTTGGGTAAAAACTCAGGGGATTGTTGCCGTCGGGGTGTGGGGGGATCGACGGGGGGGCGCGGCTGGCTCAGGATCGGTTCCGGTGGGGGTGCAGTGGGGGCGTTTTCTGGGGGGTGAC
>NZ_JAQMTY010000011.1 GCF_028330765.1 Spirulina subsalsa CS-330
AAAATTAAGGACTCGCTGTCGCTCGATTTGTTTGTTGGTGCAAATTCATCTCGCCACTAAAAGGCACGTCCGCCGTTACCTTCGGTAACTCTACTCGGACTCGCTTTATAGTGGGAGTCTTCTTTGCACATTTAAGATAACACGACAATCGACTGCGGTTCTGATCTGCTGAAGTCTCAAACTGCAAGGGGTTAAAACGCTTGTTCTTGTTGTCGCCACACGCCGCGCACGAGGCGGATTTCGTCAAAACTGTAGTCGGGGCCGAGGTGGTCGCGAATTTGGGTGAGGCTACGATCGCCATGGGTGGGCATTACTTTGAAAATCTCGTCTTGGTGTTCGGGTGAGACGAGGCGATCGAGATCGACGGTTTCTCCGGCGGCGATCGCATCACTGAGATGGCGGATAATCGTCGTGTGGCGTAGATTCCGATGGCTGGCCACTTCTGCCACGGTGAGGCCTTGGCGGTAGAGGTGGAGGGTGTGGGCTTGGGTGTCGGTGAGGCTGTCTTGGGGTGGGGGGGCGGTATGGCTGTCTTCTTGGGGTTGCAGGGATCGAAATTGACGGATCAGGTTGACGAAGGTTTGACCGTAGCGTTGCAGTTTCACCGTCCCGACCCCCGGCACGCGACTAAATTGATCGAGATCCGTGGGCTGTTGTTGGGCCATGGTGCGCAGGCTGGAGTCGGGAAAAATCACGTAGGGCGGTACGCCTTGCTCATCGGCTAACTGTTTGCGCAGATGGCGCAGTTCGTCAAAGAGGAGTTCGGCGGCGATCGCAGTTTCGCTTGTCCGTGCGATCGCTCGTCCCCCACTGCGGCGCGGCACAGCAATGATCACCGGGCGTTGATTCCGCAGGACTTCCCAGCTTTTGTCATTGAGAAACAAGATCCGAAACCCATCGGTGGTCTCACTGACAAGGCCCTGATGGAGGAGCGATCGCGCCAACATTTTCCAATCCTCGGCGCTGCGGTCTTTGCCAATGCCGTGGGTCGAGAGGCGATCGTGGCCGTATTTTTTGATCTTTTGATTCTGCGATCCCCGCAACACATCGATAAGATGCTTCGTACCAAAGCGTTGCTGACAGCGAGCCACACAGGAGAGCAACTTTTGCGCCTCCACCGTCCAATCCTCCACCGGTGGCGGATTGCAGCAATTATCACAGCCGCCACAATCCCCCGGAAACTGCTCCCCAAAATAGCCCAATTGAATCGTGCGGCGGCAGTCCGTGCCTTCGGCATAGTCGAGGACTTGTTGCATCTGTTGGCGGGCGATGCGCCGCTCGGTGTCGTCGGGTTTTTGGTCGATTAGGTATTCGAGGCGGGGAATGTCGGCGAGGCTAAAAAAGAGAATGCAATTCGAGGGTTCCGCATCCCGACCCGCCCGCCCGGATTCTTGGTAATAACCTTCGAGATTGCGGGGTAGTTCGTAATGGAACACAAACCGCACATCAGGTTTATTAATCCCCATCCCAAAGGCAATCGTGGCGACAATAATCTGCACATCGTCGCGGATAAAGCGGGTTTGATTTTCAGCCCGTTGTTGGGCATCGAGTCCGGCATGGTAGGGCAGGGCGGCAATGCGATCGCGCTGCAACCGTGTCGCCACCTCATCCACCTTGCGCCGACTGATGCAGTAGATAATCCCAGAGCCGCCCTGCTGTTCCCGGATCGCCTGGAGCAGTTGGCCGTAGCTTTGTTTTTCCCGTTTGCGGACTTCGTAGTAAAGGTTGGGGCGGTTGAAACTGGCGAGATAGCGATGGGGATTCTGGAGGCGCAGTTGAGACAGAATATCCTGCTGGACGCGGGCGGTGGCGGTGGCGGTAAACGCCAGCATCGCAATGTCGGGATAACGCTGGCGCAGGAAATTGAGGCGGCGATATTCCGGGCGAAAATCATGACCCCATTCCGACACACAATGGGCTTCATCGATGGCAAACCCACTGATCCCCACCGTGGTTTTGACGTGATCCAAAAAGGGTAAAAAATTGTCATTCACCAACCGTTCCGGGGCAGCGTAGAGCAGTTTAATTTTGCCGTTGAGGATGTCGGCTTGGCGCGATCGCATCGCCTCACGATCCAAACTACTATTCAAAAACGTCGCCCCGATCCCGTTATCCACCAAAGCATCCACCTGATCCTGCATCAAGGCAATCAACGGCGACACCACCACCATCAACCCCGGCTGCAACAGGGCCGGCAGTTGAAAACAAAGGGATTTCCCCGCCCCCGTGGGCATAATCGCAAGCAGATCCCGCTGTTGCAGCGCCGCTTCAATGATCTCGCGCTGTCCGGGTCGGAAGGTGTCATACCCAAAGAATTCCTTGAGGGTACTTTCAAGATGATTAACGTGGTACATCGCTACTGAATTTAGCCCGTGCAGGTTTATTCTACACCCTTGCCTTCCCCCAGTCGTCTAGGGGGTGTGGGGCGTTTCAGTGGTGGATGGGGCGCTGGGGGTAGCATGGAGCGTCCATTGCAGGGCGATGGGCAAGGCCAGGCAACCGAGAGCGATCGCAATCCCCACCACCAGCAGCTTTTGAAATCCGTCTTGATGCTGCTCAAGGCGGTCTTCGGTGTAGTCAATATGGTGGGTGAGTTGGGTTTGCACATCAAACAAGTCATAGCGATGAACCGCCACCTCCCGCTCCACCGTTTCCAATTGTTGGGCTAACGTCGCCTGTTCGGATTGAATCGGGGCCAAGGCCTCGCGCACCTTGTCCGCCACATGGGTATCCAAATCCCCTAGAATGAGGAGTAACTGTTGCCGGATGAACTGTAATTGACGCTCAACCCGTTCCTCGCTGGCTTCAATTTGGGCTTGGGTCTGCTCAGTATAGGCATTGAGTTTGGCTTCGAGTTGAGCGATCGCCGCCATCACCGTGGGTGTCTGTTCTGGGGAAAGATTCGGACGCACCACCGACAACGGCGCGGCTGAGGTTGGCAACACCTGCACCTGCTGCTTGAGATGGTGAATCGTCTCAAACAAATCCGCCACCAAATGGGGCGCATCGGGAGCCGGTTTAGATCGCGATGAACCGAAAGACTGTAGGGGGCCGGTCATATCGTAAAATCGCTCCTCATCGTGGTGGTGGTCAACAGTTGGGGTCAGGCGAGGCAGAAAGACCCCGAAAAAAATTCTGTGGCTTACCTGCTAGGGTATCAAAGGTGGTTCTGCGATTTTGTTCAATGCAGTGACCCATAAGTCCACCGCAGTACGATGGAGGATCGGTGATCTCGCCTTCCCAATTCGGGTTTCTTCGATAAAATTGTACAGAGTTTTTTCAAGATCTCAATTATTTTGCCTGCCATTATTAACTCCCGACTAACAGGAGGTGTATAACTATGTCTACAGAAATTCTAGATCGGCCCTCTGTGGTCAAAGACACAGCAACGGTGCGCAACCCTGCCCCCCGTTACCGCGTGTTACTCCATAATGATGATTTCAACTCGATGGAGTATGTGGTGCAAACCTTAATGCAAACCGTGCCCAGTCTTACCCAACCCCAAGCCGTTAGTATTATGATGGAAGCCCACAACAGCGGCGTGGCGTTGGTGATTACCTGCGCTTTTGAGCACGCGGAATTTTACTGCGAAACGCTGCAAAATCACGGTCTGAGTAGCAGTATTGAACCTGACGAATAAATTTTGGTGACGTTACCCTATACAAAAATTGCAGCACTCCCCGTTCTCTGGCGCGTGGGAGTGTTTCTGTTGGGATTAGCAGTGATCTGGATTCCCCTGGCATTACCGCTGCATCTCCTGCTCCGGTCTGACCCCAACACCGAAACCATCGCCACGATGGGGCTATTGTTTATCGAGTTTTTCCTGCTTGTGTGGTTCTGGGGGCGACGGGTGAAAGAACGCGATCGCCCCTTTGCCTATTACGGTTTGGTCTGGACACGCCAAAATGGTCTCTATTGTCTCCATGGCTTGGCCCTCGGCACGGGCATGACGATCGCGCTCTTTCTGACCATGGCAGCCTGTGGTTGGGTGGAGTTTGTGAGCGCCGATCATGTGGTGCGGGTGATGGTTGAGGGCCTTGGGGTAGCCTTGGGGGTGGGGCTGGCGGAAGAGTTTGTCTTTCGGGGCTGGTTATTGGATGAACTGGAAACTGACTATTCCCCCTCGGTGGCGTTGTGGAGTAGCGCGGTCTTGTTTGCGATCGCCCACTACCTCAAACCCGTGGCCGAAATGATCCGCACCTTTCCCCAATTCCCCAGCCTCGTCCTCCTCGGCCTGATCCTCGTCTGGGCCAAACGTCAAACCCAGCACCGCCTTGGCCTCTCCATTGGTCTTCACGGCGGCTTGGTGTGGGGCTACTACATCATCAATGTCGGGGCATTGGTGCAATACCGCGATCGCGTCCCCCCCTGGGTCACCGGCATCGATCGCAACCCCCTCGCCGGCCTACTCGGCATTACCTTCTTGATCGCCCTCGCCCTCTGGGTGCGTCGGCGCGGCGATGGGATCTGTGAGGATCGGCCCCAGGGGACGAGTTAACGTCTGGTCGCACCACATTTGTAATTGTGCGATCGGCGCATTCGGCTCCAAAAACGAAAACAAATGCTTCGCATGTAACCGCCCCTCCAAATCGATCACAAACTGAGCCGGCAGCGGCGCACCCAAGGCCTGCCCCGTCTGAAACAGCCGAAACACATCACAACTCGGATTACTCAACAGCGGCAGCTTCAGCCCCAAATCCTGCACCACCCGCTGACTTTGCCGCGTATCCGTACTCGTCACCAGCAACACCGCCATCCCCCGCGCCGCGAACGTCTCATACTGCTCATTCAACGCCACAAGATGGGGATAACAGAGGGGGCAATAGTGGTTTTCGGTAAAAATGCGAGTGAAGTCCAGCAACACCGGATGTTTCCCCACAAAATCCGAGAGCTTCACCGTTGTCCGATTCGCCACATCCGGCAGGAGGAAATTGGGGACACGCTGCGATCGCTCCAGTCGATTCGTCGCCGGAATCGGCAAGAAATTTTTGAAAAAACGGGCGTTAAACAATCCTTGGAGCTTCAGAGCTTGCATGGCATACAACAGCGGACAGCCTGCCCGCCAGGATAGAGCAACCGCACCAATCCGATCCGCTAACTCTTCGGACGGGGGAATTTCGAGGCCGCCGGGAACTGTAATACGGGTTCATTTTTCAGGGCTTCCTGCATGAAATCACGCCAAATCGGAGCCGCGTAGCCCCCACCCGTCACCCCTTTACCCAACGGTCGATAGTTATCATTCCCAATCCAAACCGCCGTCGAAAGTTGCGGCGTATAACCCACAAACCACACATCCCGCTCTGAAGTGGTGGTTCCGGTTTTTCCCGCAGCCGGACGACCCAGATTAGCCTGGGGTGCTGTACCGCCCCCTTGGACAACGCCTTGCAGGGACGACGTTAACGAAGCAGCCGCCCAGGGATCAAGCACCAAGCGAGGCTTAGGGGTATTGTCGAGAATGACATTACCACTGCTATCGGTAACCCGCACAATGATCGTCGGGTCAGAATGCCAGCCGTTACTCGCAAAGGTGGCATAGGCTCCCGCCATTTCCATTGGCGTGACCCCAATTGACCCTAAGGGCAGGGACACCACCGGATCAAGGGGGCTTTTAATCCCCAAAGTGCGACAGATTTCAATCACCTTATCAATGCCCACGGCTTGACCCAATTTCACCGCCGGAATATTCCGAGACTGAATGAGGGCATCCCGCACTGACATCGCCCCGGCAAAACTGCCCCCGTAGTTTTGGGGTTCGTAGTACGCTGACCCATCGCGGTATTTCACGGGGGTATCTTCCACGACGGAATAGGGGGTATATTTACCGCTAGCGAAGGCAGTGTAGTAGACGAAGGGTTTAAAGGCAGAGCCGGGTTGGCGGAGGGATTGAATCGCCCGGTTAAACTGACTTTCTTTGTAATTCACTCCCCCGACGAGGGCTTTGACGAAGTGGGTGCGGGGATCAACGGCAACGAGGGCTACTTGGTCAGCATAGAGGCCACGGGCGCGGAGACGTTGATGGGCTTCGGCGACATTTTCTTCCGCCATCCGTTGGAAGGCGTAGTCAACCGTGGTTTGAACGCGCATGCCACCTTGGAGGACGGCATCTTCTCCAAAGCGGCGTTGGAGTTCGCCGATCACGGCTTCGGTGATGTAGGGGAGTTCGCTACTTTTCCAGGCGGTGGGTTGGCCGATCAGGAGGGGGGTGGCGCGGGCTTCTTGGGCTTCGGCGGCGGTGATCCAGCCCAGCCCTTCCATGCGGGACAGGACGAGGCTTTGGCGACGTTTGGTTTCTTGGTAGTCGATGAAGGGGCTGTAGTCTTCGGGGGCTTGGATCAAGCCTGCCATGACAGTGGCTTCGGCAAGGTTGAGATCGGCGGCGGATTTTTTAAAGTAGCTTTGGGCGGCGGTTTCCACACCGTAGCTGTTGTGACCCCAGTAGATGTTGTTGAGGTACATCTCTAGGATGTGGTCTTTGGCGAAAATTTGCTCGATCCGAATGGCGAGGACGGCTTCGGCGAGTTTGCGGGAAATGGTGCGATCGCGGGAGAGGAAGAGGTTTTTCACCAATTGCATCGTGATTGTGGAACCACCTTCGACCACGCCGCCACTGCGCCAGTTGGCAACGAGGGCGCGGCCGATGCTGTTGGGGTTGATGCCGTCGTGGAGGTAGAAGTGGCTATCTTCGATCGCAAGAACAGCGCGTTTGAGATCGGGGGAAATCCGTTCGAGGGGGACAACTTCGCGGTTGTGCTCGCCGTGGAGGCTGTCGAGGATTTTGCCCTTCACGTCGTAGATGTAGGTGGTTTCGGTGGGGGCGAAGTTTTTGAGTACCCGCACATCGGGCAGGTTGCGAAAGCTGATGGCGAGGCCCACCAGCCCCCCAGCGATGATGGAGCTACTGAGCATGGTGATGCCCAACACAGTTCCACCGGCGACTTTAGCAACCCCAAGTAAAAAATTATCAGGGGTAGAACGGGGATTTTTGGAGTCCTGCTTTTTCCGAACAGTGCTAGTCGCCACAGTTATTTTAGTTCCTCACTCAATGATGAATCGATCATCTAAATTGCCTTTAGCGAATCCTATGATGAGGGCGATCGCTGCCCTGACCTTGGATCTGAGCTAACATAAGACCTCTCTTTTTTCAAGGTTGGCCCGTTTACTCACTGTATCTTATCGTTAGATGCTGGGGATTGGCGTTAAACATTACAGGATTTTTGCACATGGGATCAAGACCTCTAAGTTTGAGTCTCCTGTTCTGAGTCCTGTCGTGCGATCGCACCCTTTCACTCATCCCTGATTTATTCACCTCGTCTTTAAAAATACTCCCCCCATGCTTCCGGTGACTTCCCCCTCAGAGTTTCAATGGCTGCAACGCGGCACTCAGGAAATTTTCCCTCATGTTCCCGATTCCCATGATCCCAATGAACAGTTAATCGCCCGCCTGCAACAGTGCGATCGCCCCCTCCGCATCAAGCTCGGCATTGATCCCACCGGCTCAGACCTCCATTTGGGCCACAGCATCCCCTTTCGCAAACTCCGCGCCTTTCAGGATGCCGGCCATACCGCTGTCGTGATCATCGGCGATTTCACTGCCCAAATTGGCGACCCCACCGGCAAGTCCGAAGTGCGCCGCCAACTGACCCCCGAACAGGTCAAGCTCAACGCCCAAACCTACCTCGATCAACTGCGGCCAATTCTTGATTTCGACACCCCCGGCCGGCTCGAAATTCGCTACAACTCCGAATGGTTAGGGCAACTGGATTTAAAAGAAATTTTAGAACTGCTGGCCACGATGACCGTGGGGCAAATGTTGGCCAAAGAAGGCTTTGCGGAGCGGTATAAAAAAGAAAATCCGATCTATCTCCATGAGTTCATGTATCCCTTGATGCAGGGGTATGATTCGGTGGCGGTGCAAGCCGATGTGGAACTGGGGGGAACTGATCAAAAGTTCAATCTCTTGGTGGGGCGAGATTTACAACGGCAATTTGGGCAAGCGCCGCAATTTTGCCTGTTGTTGCCCTTGCTGCTGGGGTTTGATGGGGTGAATAAAATGTCAAAGTCTCTCAATAATTATGTGGGACTGACCGAAGACGCTTTAACCATGTATTCCAAGCTGGAAAAAACCCCCGATGCCTTGCTGAGGAGTTATTTCGAGCTACTAACAAACACCCCTTTAGACCAGTTGCCGGACGATCCCCGCACCGCTCAGAAGCAATTGGCTCTCGATGTGGTGGGGCAATATCACAGCCCTGCCGCCGCCCAGGAGGCCCAAACGGCGGCCCAAGCGTTGGTGCAAGGCAATCAGGCCAGTGGTGATGCCGTGCCGGAGTTTAGTTTGGCAACGGTGGAGTTTCCGGTGAAGGTGTTTTATCTCCTCAGTGTGACGGGGCTGTGTAAGAGCAGCGGTGAGGGGCGACGGCAAATCCAAGGGGGGGCGGTGCGTTTAGAGGGCGATCGCATCACCGATGTTAATTTAGAATTCGCCACGCCCCAAGACCTCGATGGTAAGGTGCTTCAGATGGGCAAGAAGAAGTTTATCCGCCTCGTTCCATAGGATCACGGGAGATTATCGGGTTATGAGTTTGAGCGATCGCATTATCGTGCCGTTGGATGTACCGGGATTGGTTGAGGCGTTTGATCTCCTGGATCACCTGCCAGAAGTCGGGTTTTGGAAAGTCGGTCTAGAGCTATTCATCGCCGCCGGGCCGGAGGTTTTGGCGGAGTTGAAACGCCGAGGCAAACGGATTTTTCTAGATCTCAAACTCCACGATATTCCCAACACCATGGCCGGGGCGGTGCGATCGGCCCAAGCCTATGATGTGGATTTCCTCACCATCCACGCCCCCGCCGGTCAAGCGGCTCTCAAAGCCTCAGTGGCCGCAGTCTCAGCGTCTCCCCTCCGACTCCTCGCCGTCACCCTGCTCACCAGTTTGAGTGCCCGCGATCTGGCCTTCGATCTCCATGTTTCCATTGAACTGCCGGAATATGTCCTCAAGATGGCATTACTCGCGCAAGCCTCCGGCGTGCCCGGTATCGTCTGCTCACCCCACGAAGCCGCCCAACTCCGCCAAATCTGCGGGCCGGATTTTCTCCTCGTTTGTCCCGGTGTCCGTCCCCCCTGGGCCACAGCGGGAGATCAACAACGGGTGATGACCCCAGCCCAAGCCTTGCAAGCCGGGGCGAGTTATCTGGTGATCGGTCGCCCGATTACCCAAGCCCCTGATCCCCAAGCTGCTTGGCAACGTTTAGTGGCGGAACTGTGACGGGTTGAACCCGGAAGGATTGGGCGCAGGGGTGAGAAATCTCGATGCTGCTTTCGGTAGTCTAGACACACGCAACCTAATTTAGGAGATCTGTAGCAATCATGGCCCAAGGGAAAGAAACAGCCGCATTGGTTTTGTCGTTGGCCATTACGGGCGCGATCGTCGGGGGCGGTGTGTGGTGGGTAATGAGTGGTTCAAAATCCTCTGGGCCGGGGGAAACCGGGTCAAATCCTGCCGCGACGAATCTTGAAACCGTGGTGATCAGCACGGGGGATCGCTTGATCACGTCGGTGACGACCCCGGATAAACAGGCCGCCGTCGCAGCGATCGCCCAAGGCGATTTTGCCACCGCCGTCTCCCGTCTTGAAGCCTCGTTGCAAACCACCCCCAACGACCCCGAAGCCCTGATCTACCTCAACAATGCCCGTATTGGTACGGATGCAGCCTACACCGTGGCGATCGCCATTCCGGCCGGAACCAACGCCGATGCCGCCCAAGAACTCCTGCGCGGGGCAGCCCAAGCCCAGGCCGAAATCAATCAGGCCGGGGGGGTCAATGGCACGTTGCTGAAGGTTGCGATCGTCAATGACAACAATGATCCCGCCCTGGCCAGTCAAGTGGCTCAAGCCCTGGTGGAGCGGCCCGAGGTGCTGGGGGTGGTGGGGCATTTCGGCAGTGATACCAGCGAAGCCGTCGCCCAGGTGTATCAAGCGGCGGGTCTGGTGATGATTTCCCCCACGAGTACCGCCACCCCCCTCGCGAGCCTCGGCAATTTTATCTTTCGCACGGTTCCCAACGATGCCGCCACCGGCAAAGCCCTCGCCCGCTATCAAGTAGAGCAACTTCAAACCCAAAACACCGTGGTGTTTTATAACAGTCAAAGCGATTACAGCAATTCCCTCAAGCAGGAATTTAGTAATGAATTGGTGTTTGAAAATGGGCAGATTGTCGGGGAATATGATCTCAGCAGTGGCATTGACCCCACCCAGGCCCTGAATGAGGCGCAACAACAGGGAGCGCAAGCGATCGCCCTCCTGCCCAACTCCGAAACCCTAGACCCAGCCCTGCAAGTGGTGCAGGCGAATGGTCGTCGCTTGCCGATTCTGGCGGGGGATAGTGTCTACAACTTCACCACCCTGGAAACGGCCGGAGCCAACGGGGTAGGCATGACCCTCGCTGTGCCGTGGCAAAGTCAACAGGGCAATGGTGAAACCTTCGCCGCTGCGGCGCGGGAACTGTGGGGCGGGGATGTGAATTGGCGCACGGCCATGGCCTACGATGCGGTGCAGGTGTTCCAAGCCGCCCTCCAGCAAAATCCGACGCGGGCAGGGGTGCAGAGTGCGATCGCCGCCCAATCGTTCCAGGCCACCGGGGCGAGTGGTGCGATTCGCTTTGTGCAGTCGGGCGATCGTAACCAAGCCGCCCAACTCGTCACCATTGCCCCCGGCAATCGTTCCGGCACTGGCTACGACTTTGTGCCCCTCAGCCCTTAACCCGCCAGCATCACCCGTTATGTTATTCTCTCTCTTCCTACACTACCCATGGCTCGTAATCTAAAAGAAACGGTAACGCTTTTGCTCACGCTGGTTTTAACAGGGGGAGTTGTTGCGGGTGGGGTGCTGTGGCTGGGTGAGCGGATGCAAGGGGATGAATCGGCAACCGTCCAAGACGTGGACGGAGCCTTCGAGAGTCGCTTCAGTCGGGGGGAACGGTGGTTGATTACCGATAACATCACCCCGGAAAAACAAGCTGCCCAAGCGGCGATCGCCGCCGGTGATCTTCCCACAGCGATTCAACAATTAGAAGCCTCTCTCGTGAAGCAACCCAACGACCCGGAAGCGTTGATTTATCTCAATAATTTGCGGGCCGATGGTCAACTCGTCCACCGGATCGCCACCGCTGTCCCCATTGGCAGTAGTCTCAACGCCGCCAAGGAACTGCTGCGGGGCGTGGCCCAAAGCCAAAACCAGATCAACCAAGGCGGCGGGATTAAGGGGATTCCGCTACAGGTGCTGGTGGTGAATGATGATAATGATCCGGCGGTGGTGCAAGCGGTAGCCCAAGCCTTGGTAGAGCAGCCGGAGGTGTTGGCGGTGGTGGGGCATTTTGGCAGTGATAGTTCCTTGGCGGGGGCAGAGGTGTATGAGGCGGGGCAGTTGGTGATGATTTCGCCCACGAGTACATCCGTTGCGCTCTCCACCGCCGGAGATTATATTTTTCGGACAGTACCGAGCGATCGCTTCGCCGGGAGCGCCCTCGCTCGCTATCAACTCGACCGCCTCCAGACCACCAAAGCAGCGGTTTTTTACAATGCAGAGAGTAACTATAGCCAATCGCTGCGGGATGTGTTTATGACGGATCTCGCCTCCCAAGGGGGGGAAATTGTGGCGGAATTTAATTTCACTGCACCGGACTTTAATGCCGAAGCCGCCCTGAACACTGCCCGCGCCAATGGGGCCGAAACCCTGATGCTCGCGCCCAATTCGGCGGTGTTTGAGCAGATGGTGGCGGTGGTGACAGCGAATCAAGGGGCATTACCGATCCTGGCGGGAGATAGTGCCTATAAACCGGAATTGTTAGCTACAGGGGAGGCCGGCACAGGAATCATCATTGCGGTACCCTGGCATATTTTGGGTGACCCGGATGCGACGTTTCCCCAAGTAGCACGCGACCTGTGGGGCGGGGATGTGAATTGGCGCACAGCCATGGCCTACGATGCGGTGCAGGCGATCGCCCAAGGGATTGCGATCGCCCCCAGTCGTACCGGCCTGCAAACCGCCTTGCTTAACAATACCTTTACCAACGGAACCCAAGGAGAGATTAAATTTTTGCCATCGGGCGATCGTAACCAAGCCGTCCAACTCGTTACCATCGAACCGGGAACCCGTACCCAGTACGGTTACGAGTTTGTCCCCGTGACTCCCTAACCCCAGCACAACCACCATGACCCAAAAAAACGAAACCCTCCCCCTGATCCTCGCCCTGCTTGTCACCGCCGGAATTCTGGGGGGCGGCATCTGGTTTTTCACCCAACGCACCGGCTCGAACCTCATCCCCACCCCTGACACCGCCACCAATCCCAACCCCGCCGACGGAGCCGCGCCCCCCACCAACGGGACAGCCTCCAATTCGTTCCCCGTCCCTAGTGAAGTCCCCGCCGGAACCCAACTCTGGATCGACGGCTCGACGAGTATGGCGAAAATTAACGCCGCCCTCACCAATCGTTTTAAAACCCAATTTCCCAGCGCCAGCACCACCATCCAAGCCCAAGGCACGAGCAAGGGAATTGAAAGCCTGATCGCCGGTCAAATCGATTTAGCCGCCTCCTCTCGTCCCCTCACTGCCGCTGAGCAAAACCAAGACTTACAGACCGTCCCCGTTGCACCGGATCAGCTAGCCTTTGTCGTCAGTGTGGATAACCCCTATCGAGGCGGCTTAACTCAAGCACAGATTCAGGGCATTTATACCGGGCAGATTACGAACTGGTCTCAGGTGGGTGGGCCGGATCAGCCGATTCGGGCGCTGAATCGCCCAGCGGTGAGCGGAACCTATGCCACGTTTAAGGAGATGGTCTTAGGGGGTCAAGAGGCCAGCGGGTCGAATGTGGTGACGATGGAGCGGGATGAAACCACCGGGATGCTGCAACAGTTGCAAATGAACGGGATTGGCTATGCTACGGCCGCCCAAGTGGAGAATCAGCAGACGGTGCGCGTGGTGCCGATTAACAACTTTAATCCCAGCGATCCGGCCTATCCCTATCAGCGCACCCTGTACTATGTGTATAAAAATCCGCCCAATCCGGCGGTGACGGCATTTTTAGGGTTTCTCAATACGCCAGAGGCTCAAACCGCGCTCCAAAGTGCGCTTTGACATACTCCTCGCGCTAAAGCGACGAGGATTCTGCGATCCTGGCGTAGCCAGCAAACCTTCGTTCGTCTTACGACTACTCTCGCACTAGACAATGCCCTGCCTAGCTGAATGATTCAGACTCCAGAGTTGGTTTTCTT
>NZ_JAQMTY010000120.1 GCF_028330765.1 Spirulina subsalsa CS-330
AAATTAAGGACTCGCTGTCGCTCGATTTGTTTGTTGGTGCAAATTCATCTCGCCACTAAAAGGCACGTCCGCCGTTACCTTCGGTAACTCTACTCGGACTCGCTTTATAGTGGGAGTCTTCTTTGCACATTTAAGATAATGCCGTGTCAACGACAAAATTTCCGCTATACCTTCGGCTTCGCTCCACATTTGCGATTGAAGGCTGGGGTAAAAAACCGATCGCACCTCCTCTCGTCCTCCACTACCCCACGCCGGGGGGCGGGACTATGAACAAATACGACAGAATGTAGCGTTTTTCAGCATTTTTGGGAGTTCAGCCTCATCTCGCTAGGGTGGGCCCGCCTGGCTTCCTATACTGAAACTAGACCCAACCCAGGCGGTACAGTGAAAAGAGCAACCAACGCCGAACAGAAGAGCCGCTTACGTTTGGGTCATTTGCACACCATCGAAAGGCCAAAATCATGATTTACGATGTTGCCATTATTGGCGGCGGTGTGGTCGGTTGTGCCCTAGCGCGGGAATTGATGCGCTATGCCCTGAACGTTGTTTTGATCGAGAAAGAGATCGAGGTAGGTTTTGGGGTCAGTAAGGCGAATAGCGGCATTATCCACGGCGGCCATCACGGCGATCCGAACACCCTCAAGGGCAAGCTGGAATGGGACGGGAATCAACTGTGGGATACGCTCTACGACGACTTGGGCTTTGGGTTTAAGCGCATTGGCGAAATTACCGTGGCTATGGCCGAAGACCAACGGGAGACATTGCACCACCTCAAGGTCCAAGGCGAGGCGAAGGGCGTGCCGGGGTTGGAACTGTGGGAGCGCGATCGCCTCCTCACCGAAGAACCCCACCTCTCGGATCAAGTGGTCGCGGGTCTCTATGCCCCCACTACGGGCGTGATTAACCCCTATGAAGCTTGTTTTAACCTGATTGAAAATGCGGTACAGAACGGCCTCCATCTGCGCACCAATACCCCCGTTACGGGACTGACTCGCACGGATGACCATTGGCAGATTCACACCCCCGGTGAACCGCTGGCGGCGCGGTTTGTGCTCAATGCGGCGGGGTTGTTTGCCGATGAGATTGCGGCGATGGCGGGGGTGGGAGATTTTAAAATCACCCCTCGTAAGGGTGAAGAATATTTGCTCGATAAACGCTTAAAGGGGTTTATTCAACGGGTGATTTTTCCCTGTCCTACGCCGGTTTCTAAGGGGATTTTGGTGATTCCCACCTATGACGGGACGCTGATGGTGGGGCCGACGGCGACGCTGATTGAGGATAAAACCGACCTGACGACGACGGCAGCGGGGGGCGCTCAGGTGTTTTCCCAGGTGACGCAGGTAGTGCCGGGGATTAGTGCGCGGGATTGTATTGCGGAGTTTGCCGGGTTGCGGCCGGTGGCGGATGGGGAAGATTTTATCATTGGCTCCACAAGTCAGCCGGGATTTATTAATGTGGCGGGGATTCAGTCGCCAGGGTTGACGGCGGCTCCGGCGATCGCGCTCCTCATTCTCGATTTACTCCAAGAGGAAGGCTTAAGCCTGAGTGCGAAGGATGGGTTTAATCCTGCGATCGCGAAACCGATCCATTTTATGAGCCTGCCTTTTGCCGAACAGCAGGCGTTAGTGGAGCGCGATCGCCGCTATGGCCGCATGGTCTGCCGCTGTGAACTGATCACCGAAGGGGAAATCGCCGCTGCGATCGCACGCGGGGCGAGAACCCTCGACGGGATTAAATTCCGCACCCGCGCCGGGATGGGCCGTTGTCAAGGCGGGTTCTGTTCCGGGCGGTGTATGGAATTGATCCACAGGATGACGGACATTCCCATCACCGAAATCACAAAACGCGGCGGCGACTCTTGGCTCGTCTGCGATCGCGTTGAAGCAGCGGAGGTATCCCCATGATCATGACTCAACAACGGCCCCTAGAGGATCAATACGATGTCATTGTTGTCGGCGGTGGCCCGGCGGGGATGTCGGCGGCTTTGGGTGCGAAAGAAGCCGGAGCCGATCGCATCCTCATCGTTGACCGCGAAAAAGAACCGGGCGGGATTCTGCTGCAATGTATCCATCCGGGCTTTGGGCTGCAACAGTTCAAAGCCGAGTTAACGGGCCCTGAATATGCCCAGCGCGTCCATGAACAAGTCCAAGCCGCCGATATTCAGATCGCCACCGACACCTATGTCCTCGACATCACCCCCGCTAAACAGGTGCAGTTAATGTCCGGCAGCGAGGGCATGAAGTTAATCCAAACCAAAGCGGCAATCCTGGCCATGGGAGCGCGGGAACGGACGCGGGGCGCAATTCGTACCCCTGGACGGCGGCCCGCTGGGGTGTTAACGGCGGGGTTAGCGCAAAAGTTCGTTAATTTAATGGGCGTGTTGCCGGGCCATCGGGCGGTGATTCTCGGTTCTGGGGATATTGGCTTGATTATGGCGCGGCGGCTCACCCTTGAAGGTGTGGAAGTGGCGGGGGTGTTTGAAATTATGCCCTATGCCAATGGGTTAAACCGGAATATTGTCCAATGTTTGCAGGATTTTGAGATTCCGCTCCATTTACAGACGACGGTGGTGGATATTCAGGGGCGCGATCGCCTCAAACGAGTCACCGTCGCCCCCGTGGACAATCATTTTCAACCCGACCTGAGCCGCAGTTGGGACATTGACTGCGACACGCTGCTGCTCTCCATTGGGTTAATCCCGGAAAATGAACTCTCGCGCCAATTAAACATCCGCATCGACCCGATTACCAACGGCCCCGTGGTGGATAGCCGCATGGAAACGTCACGGGATGGGATTTTTGTCTGTGGGAATGTGGTGCATATTCACGATTTGGTGGATTTTGTCAGTGCTGAAGCGAGTTTGACGGGGCGCAATGCGGGGCTGTATGTGACGGGCCAACTGCCGCCACCGGATAATATTCGCCTCGTGCCGGGGGAAAATGTGGGCTATTGTGTGCCCCAGACGATATCGAGCGATCGCGACCATACTGTGTATCTGCGATCGCGCCAACCGATCGAAAACTGCACCCTCCGCCTCGGTGATGTCTACGAGAAAAAACTCCGCTACGTTTTCCCCGCTGAAATGATCAACCTCAGTGTTAAACCCCGGTTCCTCCAAAAGTTCCACGGCGATTCCCTCAAAATCGACCTCTTACCCCCCTAACCTCTTGGGAGCTAGCCGGGTTTGGTCTCCAAACCCGCCCCAAACCCGCCCCAAACCCGCCCAACCATTCGTAAGGAGTTCCCGATCATGACTGCTCTCGACAATGCACAACCGGACACCCTGAGCCATTATCTCTGCATCGGCTGTCCCATGGGCTGCCGCTTAGAAGTGGAGACCGAACCCGACCACCCCAGCCAAATCGTCGAAGTGCGCGGCTTTTCCTGCCGACGCGGGGAACAATATGCCCACCAAGAACATACCGAACCCCGCCGCATGGTAACCACCACCGTCAAAATCGATCGCGGCATCTGGGCACGAGTCCCTGTGAAAACCCTCGAACCCATCCCCAAAGGCCAGGTAAAAGACCTCTGTATTGCCCTGCGTCAGGTCTGTTTAACGGCTCCGGTGGAACGGGGGGCGGTGGTGCTGGCCGATGCCCTGGGGACGGGGGTGGATGTGGTCACGTCGCGATCGATGGCGGCGGCAACATTCGACAACGTGGCAGGGTCTGCGGTGCGATAGGCAGAATCGGGGATGAAACTCAAGGTTCATCCCCCCACTGACGGCATTTTCAGGCGATACGATAGAGTAGCACTATCCTCAACCTGTGATGATCCGATCATGCAAGTTACCCTAAACCCCATCCAAGCGGAAATCCTAGAAACGTTAGTTCAACAAGGGCAGTATCCATCCCTAGAAATGGCCTTAAATGCCGCGTTATTAGGCGATGATGTGCAGGAGGAGGCAGAATCGCCAAGGTATGCCGCGTGGGTTGAGCAGACTCGCCAGCAAATCAATGCAGCACGGGCACAGATCGCAGCCGGAGAGGTGCAAACGGTGGATCAAGTGTTGGCAGAATTACGCGCTAAGGTGCAGCAGGGGACGGGGGTGGATGTGGTCACGTCGCGATCGCCGCCCTCACCCAAGCCCTCACCGCCCTCGTTGATCCTTCCCCCTCGCTTGATCTGACACGAAAAGAGTACGGGAGCTTGAGCCGAAACAAAAACCCCTGTTCATACGAGCAGGGGTTTTTGTTTCGGGGTGGGAATCTTGTTAGAACAAGGTCAGGATGTAGAGCAGGACGAAGAGAATGATCCAGATAATATCGACGAAGTGCCAATAAATTTCGGTCATTTCAACGCCGGTGTGCTTCGTGGCGCTGTAGTGGCCGGGGCGGCGCGATCGCCACAGCACCCCCATCATCATCAACACCCCCACAAACACATGGAGACCATGGAACCCCGTCATCACATAAAAGCAACTGGAAAACACATTGGTCGAAAGTCCATAGCCTAATTCGGTGTATTCATAGATTTGCCCACCGAGGAAGACCAAGCCCATCACAATCGTGGCAGCGTACCAGAGGCGCATTTTTTGCACCTCCCCTTTTTTAATCGCCAGATCGCCCATGTGAATCACAAAGCTACTCGATACCAGGATGATCGTGTTGATCGCAGGTAAAAAGAGTTCAACCTCCGTGCCTTCGGGGGGCCAGACTTCCGCCGTGGATCGATAGATCAAATAGGCCGTAAAAATCCCAAAAAACATCAGGGATTCAGAGGCGAGGAAGGTCATTAGGCCCAGAACGCGATGATCACCGTGTTCGCCGTGGCTTTCACTGACGGCGGCGGTTGTTTTGGCGGGATAGGCTCCATTTTGGGACGCATCGAGGGTGGTGGTCATGTTAACTCCTGAATTCGGCAAGGGGTCAGCCAGGGGGAGGCGGGTCAAGGGATGGCCTTAAACGTCCGCCTCCCCCATCGCTGGGGTGTAGATTATTTCATTTCTTGACCGACTTCGGCGAGGATTTCCTCGACCGTGGGATCATCGGCTTCAAAGGTTTGGGTATCCACCCCGTAATCATAGGGGCCAGCCCAGACGATGGGTTCTTCATCGAAGTTTTCGATCGCTGGGGGGGAGGTGGTTTGCCATTCGAGGGTGAGCGATCGCCAGGGATTGCGGCCGGCGGGTGTGCCTTGACTCCAACTCCAGATCATATTGAAGAAGAAGGGCAGAATCGAAATCCCCAGAATCATTGACCCGTAGGTACAGATTTTGTTGATGAACTCAAACTGCGGGTCGTACATGGCGATCCGGCGGGGCATCCCCTGCAAGCCCAAGTTATGCATGGGCAGGAAGGTTAAATTTGTGCCGATGAAGGTGAGAACGAAGTGAACCCGGCCCAGGGTTTCGTTGTACATCCGCCCTGTGATTTTCGGGAACCAGTGGTAAATGGCCGCATACAGCCCAAAGACGGAGCCGCCAAAGAGGACGTAATGGAAATGGGCCACCACATAGTAGGTATCGTGGACATGGATGTCGAAGGGAGCCGCGCCGAGGGTGACCCCACTTAAACCGCCAAAGACGAACATGGCCAACAGACCCACGGCAAAGAGCAGGGGACTGGTGAGGCGGATTTTACCGCCCCAGAGGGTGGCGACCCAACTGAAGATTTTGACTCCGGTGGGGACGGCGACGATCAGGGTGGAGATCGTGAAGAACATCCGCATCCAGGCCGGTGTGCCGCTGGTGAACATGTGGTGAACCCAGACGAAGAGACCAACGACGCAGATGGCGAGGCTGGAATAGGCGATCGCTTTATAGCCAAAAATCGGCTTGCGGGCGTGGGTGGAAATCACCTCGGACATAATCCCAAAGATCGGCAGAATCATCAGATACACCGCCGGGTGGGAATAGAACCAAAACAGGTGTTGATAGACCACCACATCGCCGCCCATTTCGGGCCGGAAAAAGCCAGTGCCGAAGTTGATATCAAACAACAGCATGATCAAGCCAATGGCCAACACGGGGGTGGAGAACAACGCCAACAGCGAGGTGGCCACCATGGCCCAACAGAACAGGGGCAACTCATCCCACTGCATATTGGGCGTTTTGAGTTTGTAGATCGTGACGAGGAAGTTGAGCGCCCCCAAGATCGATGAGGTTCCGATCAAGGCAATGGCGAGAATCCAGAGGCTTTGACCGGCATTGTTGGTAATCAAGCTCAAGGGCGGGTAGGATGTCCAGCCGGCCTGCGCTCCCCCAAAAAATAAACTGGCAAATAGGAAAATGGCTGCAATGGGGTTGAGCCAGAAAGCGATCGCATTCAAGTTCGGGAACGCCATATCCTTCGCCCCGATCATCAACGGCACGAGGTAGTTCCCAAACCCCCCGATCGCGGCCGGAACAATCCAGAAAAAGATCATCAACGTGCCGTGGTTCGTCAGCAGCATGTTGTAGACTTCCGGCGCGAGGAAATCCGGATCGGCGGTGTATAGCTCCGTCCGCATCAGCAGAGCCATCACCCCCGCAATAAGATAAAACACAAACGCCGTGACGAGATATTGAATCCCGATCACCTTGTGGTCTGTGTTGTAGAGAAAATAGTGATACCAAGACCACTGCTCAGGATGGTGATGGCCACCTTGCTCCTGAGGCTGTGGTGATGGCGATTGCATTGGAAGTTGTGCTTGTGCCATACGTTAGTTGTGAGAATCGATCACGGTCAGAATAATAGGTGAACCCAGGGCCTTAGAGGGCCGTTGGGGTGGGGATTTGGTCGAGCATCGTTGGGGTGATGGGTTGAGCGGCGGTGTGGGCCAGAATGCGATCGCTGTCAGTCATCATCGGGGCGATCGCCACAGACTCCGCCGCTGGGACTTGAGCGACGGTATTCGAGGCCACCCAATCGGCATAGTCTTCGGGGCTATGGACAATAATTTGCGATCGCATCCCACCGTGATACGCCCCACAAAGCTCGGCACAGACAATCGGATACGTCCCCGTTTGCGTCGCCACAAAGCGGAGTTGGGTCGTTTTGCCCGGAATCGCATCCTGCTTAATCCGAAACTCCGGTAACCAGAAGGCATGGAGCACATCTTTCGCTTCGATGTTGATCTTGATATCTTGATTCACCGGCACATGCAATTCCCCGGTGACAATCCCCGTCTCTGGATAGGTGAAAATCCAGGCGTATTGCATCCCCACCACATCCACCTCTAAATCCGCCATCCGCATTCCTTCTTCCGGTGTGGCCCCAATACCATAGGCATTAGGATCAGCACTGGCCAGCAGGGGCATGGTGTTGCCATCACTGGGTAGGCTTGCCACCTGAACGGCGTGGTGGTGGGTATGGTTGTGGGCCATCTGCCCAGCGGTATCAAAGCCCCCCATCTGGTTGTAGACCTGGACGCTGTAAATCCCTAGCCCGATCACCAAGAAGGCCGGGATTGCTGTCCAAAAAATTTCCAGGGAAAAATTACCTTTGACCGGAAAGCTATCACTTTCATCCCCCGGACGATGGCGAAACTTGATCACGGCATAGAGAATGGCTCCCTCGACCACCAAAAATAGAGCCGTCCCAATCGTCACCATGACATTGAACAAGTCATCGACCAAGGGAGCTTGGAGCGAAACTTGGGCCGGGAGCAGGCCATTATTCTTTCCGTACCAGACGCTGACGGCTGTGACGACAATCCCAATCGTCAGCGTAATTAATGTACCGGGTACTGTTTCTTTTTCGTTAGCCATAAGAGATTTTATTGTCGCTGTGTTGAACCAGTAGACGCTGGCTTGACACGGAATAAGACCAGGATCGATGCTCTCAGATTCTCATGGATACTGGAATCTGGGCATTTTACCCTAGCCCCCCTTAAAATTTAGCGAATTTCTCTTTTGAAAATGCAGTGAATCCTACGAGAAGGGGCAATTTTAAGATTCTTTTACGCTTTGGGGGAGGTGATGGGGGGGGCTGCGCTTGAATCTTCGTGACAAATCACGAGACGCGATACACTAATAGCCAATCTGGGTTATCAAAAATTTTGGGTTTAAAACCCCGTCCTTCCAGGACGGCTTTAATGGACTAGAATTGGAATGGCGATAACCAAGCCACCAAAACTGAACCTTGAAAACCAAAGTTAGCGGGTTCCAAGTTGAAGAAGACCACCA